>NZ_JAPSHI010000045.1:0-14520 GCF_031180005.1 Paenarthrobacter sp.
ACGACCTCGATCCTCCCGCGGGGGATCACGGTGCTGGGGGAAGGCCGCAGCAGCCGCCCTCGCCGTGAACACTACCGACGGTTCGGTGACGTATAGCGTTGCCTTCGCCCTGGTGCGGGCCGAGGATGGCGGATCGGTGGACACCAGGAATGAGGCCTACGCCTTCCCCGGCTGCAGCGGTTGCGCGCGGTGGCCCGTGGGCTTTCAGGTCGGCAGCTTGGCCGGCTCAATGCCTGTGGGTCGAGATCAACCGCCCCGGCTACCCAGCCCGCAGCGGGTACCTGCCGCCGTCGTACACTCCCATTTAGACGCCGGCGCCAACAGCGGATACCGGGGACGCGGCCTCCGCGACGGAGCCAGCACCCACCGCAACCCCAGCTAGGAGCGCTCATGCCATGACGTACGGAGGCTCTGGGCATATCCCCCCGCCGCCACAAGCCCCGTCGGTGGATAACCTCTAAAAAGCGTCTTCGGCGGCCGCGCCTCTACATCACACTTTTTCCGTCCGCATGTAAGCGGTGGTCCGCCCCCCAAACGCGGTGCGGACCACCGACCGCGATCGTAGATCCCTTCCAGGCCGTTACGACGACGGTAGTGAGAGCGTATAGATGTGATGTGAACAACAGGTAAAGGTCGGCGGAGTCACTCGGCACCGGAAAGAAGGCTACCGGGCGGGCGCGGCTGCGCAAGTACGTGCTCACCGGGAACGTCACCAAAACCGTCCCGGTCCAGCAAGAGGTCATCCTCCACGAAGAATGCCCCGTCGTGGAAAAGGAAACCGTCCCGGTCGAGCGCGTCCGCCTGGATAAGGAAACCGTGACTGACGAGCACACCGTCACCGAGGAAGTGCGCAAGGAAAACATCGAGCTCGACGACGACGGCCGCACCAACCGCTAAGCCCCGGCTGCGGGTCAGTGTCGCCCGTAATCCGAATCAACCAGAAGTGGTCCGTCTCCTTTGAAGGACGTGCCACTGGCGTGTCTTGACGCCCGCAGCACCTGAGGTCTTCAGACCAAAGGCCCTGATGAGGGCATCACACTCCGCAGCTCCAGACGAATAAGCGTGCTACAAGTCTGCCCAGCCTCATCTGGAAGTCTGTGAATTTACCCCGCCGCTGGATGTGCCGGGGAGTTGTCGTACCCACACCGCCGCTGGTTTATTCATGGGCGGAAGTAACACCAGTGATTCGCTCCAGGGCGAGCACACCGGCGGCGAGGCCATTTTCGGCGCGGATTGCGGTGCCCACCTCATCGGCACGGGAGGCGTAAGAGTCGGTGTGGACGAGGTCACCTAGACGGTCGGTCAGGCCTGTGCCGAGATGCTTGGCCCGGAGCGGGGCGGGTCCGACGCCGAGCGCATGGACCCGGGCGCCCCAGAATGGCTGGTCCCCGAGGAACGGTACGACCAGCGTCGGTCGGCCCGCCCGTATGCCGGCTGCCGTCGAGCCCGCACCACCGTGGTGCACGACTGCAGCGACACGCGGGAAAAGCCAGTCGTGGGGCACGCCCTCCAGGACCAGGACATCGTCGGTGCCAGTCTCGCCCCGCGCGATACCACCCCACCCCGTCGCGACGATTCCGCGTAGACCATGAACCCGCAGAGCGGCCAGGACGGCGTCCCGGCGCTCGTTCGCTCCCTTGCCGAAGCCCATTGAGCCGAACCCAACGTAGACCGGGGGCTCGCCCGCCGCGAGGAAGTCCACCAGTTGCGAGGGCGGATCCCAGCCGTCGTCGCTGTGATCCAAAAACCAGTAGCCCGTGACGTGGGCTGAAGGCGGGTAGTCACCGGGGATAGGCACAACGTGCCTGCTGTATGGGTACAGGACGTGGACCGGACTGCCGTCCGGGTTCCTGAGCGGATCGGCGAGGCGGCGGACGGGACTCAGGCCGACCCCGCACCGGAAGTCGTTGATCATGCCGCCGTATATGGCCCCACTCATCCGGCGGAACGCGTAGGAGGCGCGGTTTCCCAAGGCCCCGAAGGAGGCGCCCCCGAGGAACGGCATGGCGTGTGCACGCGTAGGGGTAAAGAACGGCAACGGGAGGGAAAGCACACCGGGCACCCCGAGTGCTTCGGCGATGTGCGGCCCGGCAAGACATTTGGGGTGATATACGACGACGTCCGGACGTGCCACCTGCGCTGCAGCCCAGCATTCCGCGTTGAGCTCGCGCATCGCGGACGTCATGATCCCCAGTGTTCGCAATGCATCCCGGGGACCGCTTGAACCGGGCATGACCTCCTGAACAAGGCGCAGCATTGTGGAACCGGCGGGATAGTGCAGGATGGTCCCGGGGCCGGCGTGTGGCATCAGATTTTCGAACCCCTCAGGCACAGCGAGGGTGACGTCGTGCCCGGCGCGGGCAAGCGCACCGGCGAGGGCGGCATAGGGCTGAATGTCGCCGCGGGTTCCGAACGACATGATTAAGACATGCATGCCAGGCTCCTCTGGACGGGCTCACTGGCCGCCCAGAGGCGGGGCGGCATCGCCGCCGACCAGGCTTCCCGGCACACCATCTGGGATGTTACACCTTCAATTGCTATGAGGTAATCCACAGCTCGCGGTGTTCTTCCTTGAAAGGTTCAAGGGACTGACCACTGGTTTTACTACTTCCTTCTTGTATAACGGAGGAGCACATTGTTGGAGTTCTGAAACCGTCGGCTATCAGCATTGGACCAGAGCGCGCAGGTCATCAAGGTTGCGGGCCAACCGGTCCATTGCTGTGCACCGGCACGGTGTCTCTATCGCGGGTGAACCGCAGAATTCCCGTGTGCTCTGGCCTGGCCGTGTTCCGGTCCGGGGCCTTATCCGCTAAGACCCGCTCCAGAACGTGGCCTTCGAGCGGGCGCTTCTCATACTGGTCCAGTGTGCTCACCCGCACGTAGCCAATCCGCTGCCCGCTCAAGTGCCTCCAATCCTCATCCTGTATGGGAAGCGTTAGGGGGTTGCAGGTGGCCGGCTTGTTCTACATGGATTCAGCCGGGGAAGCGGACGCGTCTACCAGCCTGATCAATCGTTTCAGAGCGGAAGCTTCGATGAGGGAGGGGTCGAACTCCACAAGAAGCGAGTCGTTAGTCGCGATCAGACGGCCGCGGCCGGGTACGTCGTACCTGCCTAGCATTTCTGCCAAGGCTTGTACGCGTTTCCGGACCGCGATCTTGTCTGCGCCGCTGGCGATCGCACGCACGGCAGCCTGGCCGACGTTCACGACGGTGAAAGTTGGCGAGAAGTGGATCATGGTCTGCTCCAGAGCTAGCGAGCGTACGTTTCGCGCCATTTCTTGTCTCCTTGCGTGGGCTCGTGACAAAGGCCTGTTTCCTTAGTACGACCGGGGGAGGCCCAGGACCTTGGTAGCGACGAACGACTTGATCATGTTGTTGTTTACCGGTGCGACCTGGAACATGCGGGTTTCCCGGAATTTGCGTTCGACGTCGTATTCATCCACGAAGCCGTAGCCCCCGTGTGTGTCCAGGCATGCGTTTGCTGCAGCCCAGCTGGCTTCCGAGGCCAGGTGTTTTGCCATATTGGCTTCTGCTCCGCAGGGCTGGCCGGCGTCGAACAGCCGTGCAGCTTCATATCGCATCATGTCTGCGGCCCTGACCTTCATGTAGGCGTCGGTGATGGGGAATTGCACGCCTTGGTTGGCGCCGATCTGACGGCCGAACACGCTTCGGTTGTTGGCGTATTCGACGGCCCGAGTGGTGAACCAGTACCCGTCGCCAATAGCTTCGGAGGCCAGCAGAATCCGCTCTGCGTTCCATCCGTCGATGACGTAGCGGAAGCCCTTGCCGACTTCACCTATGACGGCAGACTCGGGTACGCGCATGCCTTTGTAGAAGATCTGGTTGGTGGCGTAGTTGAACATGGTGCGGACCTTGACGACTTCCAAAGTATCCGGTTGTTCAGCGCGTACTTGGCGCAGGTCCACCAGGAAGAGCGTCAGGCCGTGTGTCCGGTCCTCGTCACCCTTCTTCGACGTTCGTGCAAGGACGAATGCGAGGTCCGATTCGTCGATTCGGCTGGTCCAGCTCTTGTGGCCGGTGATGACGTAGTCGTCCCCGTCCTTGACCGCGGCCGTTTCGATACTCGTCGTGTCGGAGCCGGCAGCATCCTCTGTTATGGAAAATGCCTGCAGGCGAAGGTCACCGGAAGCGATTGCCGGAAGGTATGCGATCTTCTGGTCTTCGTTTCCATGGCGAAGCAGCGCGCCCATGGTGTACATCTGGGCGTGGCAAGCTGCGGAATGACCGCCGGACTTGTTGATTTCCTCCATGATCACGCTTGCTTCTGTGAGGCCCACGCCCATGCCGCCGTATGTGGTGGGGATCAGCGCCGCAAGGAGTCCTTCCTTGGTCAACCTGTCCACAAATTCCTGCGGGTAGCGGCGGTTGCGATCAGTTTCCCGCCAGTAGGTGTCCGGAAACAGGGCACAGAGAGTACGGGTCTTTACCCTGAGCTCGTCAACAGAAGTATGAACAGTCACTGGATGCTCCTCAGTATTTGGCTAGGCGTCATCGGAAGCCATTAAGGGAATTACATATTTTTCAAGCAAAGGGGTTGGTCATTTTGTCCCGACCACTTGCTTAGCCCTCTTTGCGAGCCCTCAGCGGGCTTGCCGGTCGGACCTAGCAATATATAAGTCCCGCGTCTCCGCGAGCTTGGCAGTACGCAAATTCGGTATGCCCTGCGACAAACAGTTGTCGCGTCGACTCCCAGGAACTAATATACGGTATACGGTATCCGCAAAGGAAGAGGGACTAACGATGACGTCAGAACTTACTACGGGCCAGGCCCGGGTAGTGCCGGGATGGACCGGCCGCCTGTTTGAGGATTTTGCGGTGGGCGACATCTACTACCACCCATTTGGCAAGACGGTCACGGAGGCCGACAACCAGAACTTCACCTTGATAACGCAGAACGTCGCCAAGACCCACGTGGACCGCAACTTCGCTGCTGGTACTGAGTTCGGCCGCCCGCTGGTCAATTCGACGTTCACCCTGGCATTGGTCACAGGCCAGTCCACCATCGACCTGTCCATGAACGTCTTTGCAAACATGGGATGGGATGAAGTGCGGATGCCCAACCCCGTTTACGAAGGCGATACCATCTATTCCCGTTCCAAGGTCCTTGCCCTCCGTGAGTCCAAGTCCCGCTCAAATCTTGGCCTCGTAACTGTGGCCACCGAGGGATTCAACCAGGACGCCAAAATCGTGATCAGCTACCGGAGGACCTTTATGGTTTACCGCAACGGCCACTTGCCGAGCGTTGAGTCGGCCAGGCCAGACGAATCAACACTGCCGGATCACGGTGATTTCCAGTGACCGGTCCCGGTAACGTGCTGTTGGGAACTCAGGGGCGGGAGCTGGTTGCTGCGGCGGTGACGGCGTTGTTCGTGCCCGGCGACCGGCCCGAACGCTTCGCCAAGGCTGCAGCCTCTGGTGCCGGCGTCGTCATAGTCGATCTCGAGGACGCTGTGGCATCGGCGCACAAAACAAAGGCGTTGGCTGCTGCTGTCGATTACCTGAGCCGCGCTGACCTGCGTGCATTGGTCAGGATAAATCCGCTTGGAACGGAGAGCAGCAAGGCCGAAATTGTTGCTCTTCTGGACGTTGCGCAGCAGGCCACGCATGGCCTGCTCGGGCTCGTTGTCCCCAAAGCCGAGGACATCATGGCCCTGAGAAACCTCGCCACTCGGTGTGAAATGCTCGATCTGGCCGTCGTGCCTCTGATCGAAAGCGCTGTTGGCGTGCTTGGGGCCGTGGACATCGCCGGTATATCCGGTGTCACCCGCCTGTCCTTTGGTGCCATTGACTACGCCCTGGACATCGATGCCGGAAGCGATGACAGGTTTCTGGATTACGCCCGGAGCGCCCTGGTGGTGTCATCACGCGCGGCCGGAATACCGGCGCCCCTGGATTCGCCCGCCGTCCATATCAAGGAGACTGACAAGGTCCAGACATCGGCAAAGCTTGCACGAGGTTTCGGGTTCGGCGGCAAGCTGTGCATCCATCCCTCCCAGGTCCCTGTCGTCGAACAATCCTTCCGTCCCGGTCCTGACGAGATCCAGTGGGCTCGGTCTGTAGTTTCAGCTGCCGGCGGGGCCAGCCAGATCGAGGGACGCATGATTGACCGCCCTGTCATTGAACGGGCGCAACGCGTTCTCGCCCGAGTTGAAAGGGAGAAGTAATGAGCCGTTTACCTCTTGAAGGAATCACGGTTGTCTCACTTGAACAGGCCGTCGCCGCCCCTTTCGCCACCCGGCAGCTCGCCGATCTGGGGGCCAGGGTCATTAAGGTCGAGCGGGACACGGGAGATTTCGCGCGCGGTTATGACAGCAAAGTCAACGGCATGGCAAGCTACTTCGTATGGCTGAACCGGGGTAAGGAGAGCATCGTCCTCGATCTCAAATCCGCCCATGGTCTCGAAGCCCTCAAGCAGCTTGTGGCCAAGGCAGATGTCTTGGTCCAAAACCTCGCCCCGGGTGCGGTGGAACGGTTGGGTTTTGGTCCGGATGACGCCCTGGCGCTCAATCCGAAGCTTATCCACGTCTCCGTTTCCGGGTACGGGAAGGGCGGCCCGTATGAGCAAAAGAAGGCCTACGACCTCCTTGTCCAGTGCGAATCGGGGCTCATGAGCGTTACCGGTACAGAAGACTCTCCGGCCAAGGTGGGTGTTTCAATTGCCGACATCTGCGCTGGCATGTACGCCTATTCAGGAGTGCTCACCTCGTTGCTGCAAAGGGCCTCGACCGGCAAGGGCGACGTGCTGGAGATTTCCATGCTGGAAGCCCTGGGGGAGTGGGTGAGCCAGCCCTATTTCTTTGCCGAATACGGAGGGGCTCCGCCTGCACGAAGCGGAGCCCAGCACGCCAGCATCGCCCCTTACGGGCCATTCACTACCGCCGACGGGACCGTCTTTTTCGGCATCCAGAATGAGCGCGAGTGGGAAAAGTTCTGCCGGGAAGTTCTGCAGCAACCAGAACTGGCCGGCGAGTCACGATTCCTGGGCAACGACGCCAGGGTTCACAACCGTGATGATCTCCACAGCGAAATCAATAATGTTCTGCGGTCTCTTCCCACTGGCCTGGCCGTTGAACGGCTCGACGCGGCGTCCATAGCCAATGCTGAACTGCGCGACATGCAAGGGTTCTCCGCACACCCGCAGTTGTCCGCGAGGAACCGGTGGCGTGACGTGCAGTCTTCTGCCGGGAACGTCCGCAGCCTCATCCCGCCGGTCACCTCCAGGGAGGCAGGCTTCTCCATGGGACCAGTACCTGAGTTGGGGGAGCACACCGAGCAAGTCCTTGCCGAGCTGGGACTGCCGCTCACTGCTGCTAACCGCTGATTCCCATTGCCGCCGGGTCCGCAAGGCGCCCGGCGGCAATACTTTATTCGATGTCTTGTCCGGTGAGTGATGCCACCTGAAACCCAGACGCGGCAACACAGGCTGCGTCCCGCGGCGTTCTTACCGTCGATCCCAGATGGGGGACGGCAACCGGGCCCGAAACCGTGAAGGGCGTCGCCAACGCCTGCAAGACAACGGGCCGCTGCCACCAACTCGCAAACAGCCGTCAGTGGAACAACTAATGACCAGCGAAAGCCTTGTCCGTGTTCCGTATACGGTATACGCTTAGTGCAACGCAGCTGATCCTGAAGGAGATGACGTGAAGAAGCTTAGGCGAGCCCCCGCCGGTACCCACTCTTTGCAATGGCGCATTGATCCGGCCTTTGATGATTACGTCCGCAACCGCACTGGTGATGGCACAGTCACGCTTTCGGCGGGTGCTACACGTGATGACGATGGCTACTACCATTTCCCCCGGACCGTCGCTTTGGGGGATCACGAAACCCTGCGCTTCGGCGGGTCAGTCGAATTCCGTGCCTATTTGGGCGTTCTTTCACTTCGCATTGCCGAACCTAGCCTGCATGTGGCCGACGGCGTGGTCCACCTGTACATCGCGGACGACTCCTCCCCCGCAGGGACTCGGCTGGAGCTCGCAACGGCAAATATTGAGCCAGGGGCCACCGGCAGCATGCTGCTGGACCTTCGCCTGACAGAGCGCGGCGCTGAGTTGTTCCTCGGCAAGTATCCTGCCGGCACTTCCCTGGCACCTTTAGACATTGTCCTTGGTGCCCCTGCTGCCAGAGCATTGTCCGTCGAAGGAGCTTTCTGATGGATGCGCCTCTGTCCATCGCCGTTATCGGAAGCGGACCTTCCGGTTGCTACCTTGCCCAAAGCCTGCGACGGTCATTTCCAGAGTCGGAGATCACTATCTACGACCGGCTTGCCTCCCCATTCGGTCTGGTCCGCTACGGCGTCGCCCCTGACCACCAGAGCACCAAATCGATTCAGGCACAGTTTGCCCGGTTGTTTGAACGCGACGATGTCCGCTTCGCGGGCAACATTGAGGTCGGTGCCGACGTATCCCTGGATGAACTGCGCAGCATCCACCACATCGTCGTGTTGGCTGCAGGCCTTGCGGAGGACCGGACCGTCGGAGTGCCGGGAGAGGACCTGCCGGAGGTTTATCGCGCCGGCCGCATCACGAGGCTCTTCAACGCCCACCCGCTGGAGCAGACTGAGGTGCCGAAGTTCGGCAAATCCGTGGCAATTATCGGCGGCGGCAACGTGTCCATCGACATCCTGCGCCTGCTCATCAAGCAGCCCGAGGACTTCCTCAACAGTGACATCGATGACGACGTGCTGGCTGCATACGTCCAGGCACCTGTGAGGCACATCGACCTCATCTGCCGGTCGAACGTCACGAACGCTCCCTCTGATCCCGTCATGCTCGCTGAGCTTGGACGCGTAAAGGGCGTGAAATTCTCGTGTGCAGACCTGATTGAAGTAGCAGAGGACGCTCCGCGTACCGCCGTTGCAAGGGCCAAGGCCATCGGGGAGCTTCTCCAAATCGACCCGGGAACCGAGACACGTGTCGAGGTGGCTTTGCACTTCGGTTGGGCGCCAGTGAGCATTAGCGGGGACGGGCACGTCCAGAATGTGGCACTGCGATCCGTCAGTAATGACCGGCCGAACATGCTTCTTGATGCAGATTCCGTTGTAACAGCCATTGGGTTCGATTTCGATGCTGGCAACTGGCACGGACTAGGTGCCCTGAAGGCCAATTTTGAAAGCGGGGTGCTGGATTACGGGCTGTACCGCACAGGCTGGATTAAGCGCGGCTCCCGTGGAACCATCGCCGAGAACAGGTCCTGCGCAAAGGCCGTGGCGGAAGAGATCGTCACAGCCGTCGATTCCGTGCAGCAACAACCGAAGCCGGGATACGCCGGCCTGCCGGAAGAGGTCCGCGCCAAGGCTGTTGACTATTCGGCTTGGAAGCGGGTGGATTCCGCCGAGACAGGTGCCGCCTCAGCGGATCGGTCCCGCCGAAAGTTCCCCAGCCATGAACAGATGGTTGCAATCGCACATAACAAACTCGCTCAAACGGCCGCCCCCGGCACAAACTAACTCAGGCATAAAACAGGAGAAAACGATGAAGATCCAAGTTCTTTTCGGGACGGAATCCGGCAACGCAGAGATTGCAGCTGAAGACCTCGCTGACTCGATGAGGAACGACAGCCAGGAAGTCCACGTGCACGACCTGTCGGCGTTCTCAATCTCTGAACTGCAGCATGACACGATGTACGTCTTTCTCTGCTCCACCTACGGTGAAGGAGAACTACCCAACACGGCACTGCCGTTCTACGCAGACCTTTCCGTCGTCCGCCCCGACCTAACCGGCGTGCGATACGCCATGTTCGGCCTTGGCGATACGTTCTACACCGAAACCTATGGACAGGGCGCTACGAAGCTCGACGATAAGCTCTCGGAACTGGGGGCCGAGCGGGTAGGGGAAATCGGCCGCTACGACGCCTCGTCCTGGGAGCCGGTGGGCGAAGCAGCTGTAGCTTGGTTCGCCGGCGTGCTCGATGAGGTCGCCGCTGCCCGCTAGATGGAACTCCCGTGATGACCCGGACCCGACGACATTGTCAGTCCGGGTCATTGCTGTTTTCAGCCGCGTCATCCATCGGCCACAATCACAAAATACAGGCTCAGGGCAGCAGGGTGGACAGTACCTTCCCCCTAATGCACTAACACTTGCAGAACCGGCCTTGTTAAGCCCCGGCACGAGCTTGGCCTGACTTTATCCGGCCCCTTTTCTGGTTCATCGGTGGCAGTGGACCCGCTCTTGCCCGGCCCTGATACCGCCGTGGATGCGAACCCGCGGCAGCGGCAGCGCTCCACCAAACGAGGTCCGGCCACACACGTAGCAGGCGCCGTGGCGGTACCTCACGGGGGATCTTGGGCAACAGAAAGGTCCCCGGGGGAGGACTCCCGGGGACCTTTCTGCTTCGGCCTATTTGATGATGAACGGGTTTGACGTGTCCGGCGCTGTGGAGATCCAGACGGACTTGACCTGGAGGTATTCCTTGATGGCGTCGATTCCGCTTTCCCTGCCTAGGCCGCTGCGCTTGTATCCCCCAAAGGGCGACGTGAAGCTGACAGCGCGGTAGGTGTTGACCCATACTGTGCCGGCCTGCAGGTTCTCCGAGAGCCGGATGGCCCTGCCGATGTCACGTGTCCAAACTCCGGCGGCCAGGCCGTAATTGATGTCATTGGCGATGGCCAGGGCGTCGTCTTCGTCCTCGAACGGGATAACGGCCAGCACGGGGCCGAAGACTTCTTCCTGTGCAATGCGCATCTCGTTGCGGACGTTGGTAAATATCGTCGGCTGGACAAACTGCCCGCCGGACGCGCCTTCCCCGGTGTAGGCGGCGCCTCCGAGGACGCACTTCGCCCCCTCGCGCTGGGCAATATCGATGTAGTCGAGCACCTTTTCGAACTGCGGCCGGGTGGTTACCGGTCCAACATGCGTGTCAGGCAACATCGGGTCCCCGATTTTGGCTTGTTCGGCCAGCGCCACAACCCGCTGGACGAACTCGTCGTGAATGGAGCGCTGGACCAGCAGGCGTGAGCCGGCGATGCAGGTCTGGCCGGTCGCGGCGAAGATCCCGGAAATGACACCGGTGGCCGCGGCGTCCAGGTCTGCGTCTTCGAAAACGATGTTCGGGGACTTGCCGCCCAATTCGAGGGAGACGTGCTTGAACTGGCTCGCGGCGTTCTCGTAGATCTTTTGCCCGGCCATCTCGGAACCTGTGAAAGCCACCTTGGCGATGTCCGGGTGGCTGACGAGCGGGGCGCCCACCTCCTGTCCGAAACCGGTGACGGTGTTGACGACGCCCGGCGGGAACCCTGCCTGCTCAAAGAGCTTCATGAATTCCAGGGTCGAGGCCGAGGTGAACTCTGAGGGCTTGATGACGACGGTGTTGCCTGCCGCCAGAGCTGCCGGCAGTTTCCATGCCAGCAGGAGCAGGGGGGAGTTCCAGGGCGTGATCATAGCGATCGGGCCGAGTGGCTCCAACCGGGTGTAGTTGAGGATGTTCGGCTTGTCGCTGGGGATGACGGCACCCTCGATCTTGTCTGCCAGCCCACCGTAATAGCGGTACCACCCGGCCATGTACCGGGTCTGGGCGGACATTTCGGCGTAGAGCTTGCCGTTGTCACGGACCTCAATCCGGGCAAGGTGTGCGCTGTTGGCCTCGATGAGATCGGCAAGATCCATGAGAAGCTTCCCGCGGTATTGGGGCTTGGTCCTGCCCCAGCTCTTGAAAGCCTCTGTAGCGGCAGCTACCGCACGGGAGACGTCGGCAGGGCCACCGTGGGCGATTCTGGCCCAAACTTCTCCAGTGTACGGATTGACGGTATCGAAGTACCCGCCGCCCTCCGGCGGCGCAAAGGTCCCGCCGATGTAATGGTCGTAGTGCGTCAGGCCCTTGCGGTCCTCCAGTCGGGTGACCAGATCACTGCTTTGTGCTGTCATCGCTGTTTCATCCTTTGCTGAGCGGCATGACCAGCCTGTGGCGTCCGCTGATTATTGGGGTAATTCATGAAAGGGCCAATCCCTCCACGACGACTCCAATTCCTTCCTCAAGCAGCTGGTCCTCGATGGACAGCGGGGGAAGGAACCGGATGACATTGCCGTAGGTACCGCAGGCAAGAAGGATGACTCCGTTTTCGTGGGCGTGCTTCACGACACGTGTAGTCAGTGCCGGATCCGGGTTCAGGGTTTCCGGATCGACGAGCTCGATGGCGAACATCGCACCGCGTCCGCGCACCTGGCCGATGCGGGGATCTGCTTCCTGCAGGTCGGTGAAGCGGCGGGTGAGGATGGTCCCGATCTGCTGTGCGCGGTCGAGGAGTCCGTCCTCCTCATAGGCTTCCATGGCAGCGAGGGCTGCGGCGCAGGCGATGGGGTTGCCGCTGTAGGTGCCTCCAAGGCCGCCAACCTGGGCGGCGTCCATCAGTTCAGCCCGTCCCGTAAGTGCCGAAAGGGGCAGTCCGCCGGCGATGCCCTTGGCCATGGTGATGAGATCGGGGGCGACTCCTTCGTGGTCAACGGCGAACCATTTCCCTGTTCGGGCGAAGCCGGACTGAATCTCGTCTGCGATGAACACAATGCCGTTGCGGTCTGTCCATTCCTTCAGGGTCGACAGGAAGCCTTCTGCGGGAACGATGAAGCCGCCCTCGCCCTGGATCGGCTCGATGATGATGCCGGCTACTGATTCGGCCCCGAGCTCGTTTTCGATCTGTTCAATCGTCTGGCGGGCAGCTTCGGGTCCGGTGAGGCCGCCGTCACGGTAAGGGTAGGAGCCGGGAACCCGGTAGATTTCCGGGGCAAACGGGCCGAAACCCTGCTTGTAGGGCGCGCTCTTTGCGGTGAGGGCCATGGCGAGGTTTGTGCGGCCATGGAAGGAGTGCTCGAAGGCTACGATGGCCTGGCGGCCAGTGGCGCGCCGGGCCACCTTGACAGCGTTCTCCACGGCCTCCGAACCTGAATTGAAGAGGGCGGTGCGCTTGGTGAAGTCCCCTGGCGTGATCTCGTTCAGTTTCTCCGCCACGGCAATGTAGCTTTCGTAGGGCACCACGGTGAAGGCCGTGTGCGTAAATCGATCCAGCTGCTCACGAACCGCGTTAACCACACGGGGATTGGAATTGCCGACGCTGGTGACGGCGATACCTGAGCCCAAGTCAATGAACGAGTTGCCGTCCACGTCCACGAGCGTTCCGCCGCCTGCTGCATCAGCAATGATCGGCAGGGTATGGCCAACGGACCGGGCGACTGCAGCCGCCTTGCGTTCAAGAATCTCGCGTGAGCGGGGGCCCGGTATATCAGTGACGAGCCTGCGCTCCTGGATGAGCTCAGGGCCGCCGACGGTGATCTGTGCGGTCATGGGGCCGCCTCCTTCGTGAGTTTGGTCTTCCTGGGTGGTTCGACGCTTCTTCGGTCCGACCCGGATAAGAGAAGGGGATTTCAGATGAGTGAATAAGGTATACCGTATACGCAAATACGATGTAAGCCAATAGCCGGTAGGCTGGGAAAAACAGAAAGTGGCGGGAGACCATGAAGAAGATTGAGTTTGCTCGGGAGACGCTTGCTGATGCCGCGTATGCGCAGATTGCCGAGGGCATCCTGACTCATGATCTGGGTCCCGGTGCCAGGCTGCTGATGGATGACCTAGCAGCGCAAATGGGCATCAGCCGGACACCTGTCCGTGAGGCGTTGCATCGTCTTGAAATGGAGCGCGTGATCGAACCCAGCGGTCGTCGTGGCTACATTGTTCGTAAGCTCACTGATGTTGAGCTGGATAAGCAGTATGCTGCCCGGGGAGCCATTGAGCCGTTCGCTCTTGCGGAGGTTGCACGCCTGGGCGGCGCGGCCGCGCAGTACGTGAGGTCCACATACGAGGAGCTGGTATCGGCCCCGCAGACCACCGCCATGGAGGTCTTCCTGGTCAACAAGGCCGTTCACCGCTGCACGGTGGAGGCTCTGGACAACGAGTACCTCCTGAGCATGTTCGATGTCATCTGGCAGACGGCCATGGCCACGAGTGTGTGGGCCGATATCCTGGAAAGCCGCACTGCCGTTGACTTTCCCGAGATGCACCGCCCCATTGTGGAGGCTGCGGAGTCCGGGGACCCCGAGCTGGCGCGCAAGGTCGCCTTCGAGCACATCCATGCCGGCCGCGGACTCCATGCGGGCCACGGTGAACAGCCCGCTTCCTAGCGGGAGCGGGCTGTACCGGACCGCGTGGTTCAGGCAGACATGTCGATCATGACTGCCTTGGACCGGGTGTAGGACAGTACGCTCTCGCGGCCCAGTTCCCGGCTGTTGCCGGACTTGCTGTAGCCCCCGAAGCTCTGGGCGGGATCGAGCCGGCCGTGCGTATTCACCCACACCGTTCCGGCCCTAAGTGCCTTGCTCATGCGCAGGGCTCTGGCCACGTCGCGGGTCCATACCGCTGCCGCGAGGTCGTACGCTGAATCGTTCGCGAGTCTGATGGCTTCCTCTTCTGTGCGGAAGCGAAGCACGGAAAGTACCGGTCCGAAAACCTCTTCCTGGGCGATGCGCATGTCATTGCGGACGTCAGTGAAGATGGTCGGTTCGACGAAGTATCCTGCCT
>NZ_JAPSHI010000004.1:0-181559 GCF_031180005.1 Paenarthrobacter sp.
GTTCGGCGTCGTCGATGGCTGCTGCGGGGTTGGCTGAGGTGATGGGTGGTACGCCGGGTCAGGTGGAGAACGCGGCGGAGATCGCGATGGAACATAATCTGGGGTTGACGTGTGATCCGATTGGGGGTTTGGTGCAGATTCCGTGTATTGAGCGGAACGCGATTGCTGCAGCGAAGGCGATCAACGCGGCGAAGATGGCGTTGTGGGGTGACGGGACGCACCGGGTGTCGTTGGATGAGGTGATTGTGACCATGCGTGAGACGGGCAAGGACATGTCCTCCAAGTACAAGGAAACCGCGATGGGCGGCCTGGCCGTCAACGTCGTCGAATGCTGACCCTATTTCCTGTCAGTCCCTGATGTCATGCTGTACCCATGAGCGGGGGATACAGCAGGGACTTTTTGCGGACACGGCTTGAACTGCCCAGTCCGCCGGCAACAACGATCCTTTTGGACTACACCCACTTTTCCGTGCGTTTCCGGGCTGCCCGGAAGCTCGCTGCGATCGTGGGCGTCAACATTAGCGGTGCTGAATTGAACCCACTGGCCCGGGAGGGGACGTGGCATTTCGATGACAGGATCCCCAGGGAGCAACAGGCCGGTCCGGACGTCTATAAAAACAACGCCTTCGATCGCGGACACTTGGTCCGTCGCTTGGATCCTGTGTGGGGAGACGCGGCAACGGCCAAAAAAGCCAACCAAGACACGTTTGCCTACACCAACGCCGCGCCACAGATCGATGACTTCAATCAAGGCAAGGAACTGTGGGTAGGGCTGGAAGACCACGTTCTAGGCCATGCCGATGCCCACGACGCAAAGCTCAGCGTCTTCACCGGACCTGTCTTCCTCGACGACGATCCTCTATATAGGGGCGTTCAGATCCCTCGAAAGTTTTGGAAGATCGCGGCCTGGACCAGCGAGGCCAAGCTGGCCGCCGTCGGCTTCGTCCTGGACCAGTCGCCGATGCTGGACAAAGTGGAACTGAAGAAGGCAACCAGCTTGTGGCTCCTTGACGGTGAGCCACCACCGCTAGGACCGTTCCGGACGTTCCAGGTACCCATAGGGCAGATTGCGGACCTGACCGGGCTCAGCCTCAGCAGGCTCAGCCGCGCAGACCGCCTGGTGAGCGGACAGCTGGAATCGGGTGTTGAACCCCGGGCCATGAAGTTGGAGAGGGCGGAGCAGATCCGGCTCTAGACGCCGTCATCTTAGGCGGCACGCCGCGCAACTGTCACCACTGAACGCGAACGTCGAACTGGGCTGCTTTACAGCATTGATAGAGCTTCGCGAACGTCCTGCGTGTTTTGCTAGCGCTGAAAGCACGCGTAAGCTCGCGAGTTGCCGCAATCCTAAGGGATCAATAAGTGCGCAGTATTACAGTATTACGATTTGGCATCAAATCGAATATTTACCGTCACGTTTTAGTGATGATCGATATTTCCCCCGGTGCTTGCATTAAGTATTTCGTTATGTTTGATTCTGTTTTCGGAGGTTGGGCGTTATCTATATGATTAAACTCGTCTTTTCGCATTGGCCATCGTTGTAATTCGGCTGGCCGATACAAATCGACTGGGTTTCAAATATAGCTTTTGTCTGACACGCCTGTTTGAATTTCGGCTAATTATCAATGCAGATAAATCTAAATTTATTGGGGGAAAGAATGCTGTTGAAATCCAGAGCAATCCTGACTGGCGCCGCTATAATGACGACGCTGCTTTTTGCTGCTACGACTCCGGCCTATGCTGAGGGTCCATCTGAAGCGCCCGAAGGGTACACAATCGCCATCCAACCCATGGGTGAATATCTACCGGCCTGCGATGCCTCCCGTGATGGCGACCAAGCCACCTATAACGGCTACCTATTCACCTGTAAGCTCAGTGATGGCCAGTGGCAATGGATCCTCTGTAACTGGGGCTGCGATCCGGGAGGTGGCGGTGATTATCGAATGATCGCACTGCGTTCATAGACCGGTCCTTTGGACTGCCGAAAGTGTTGGCCACGGCCAGCGCTTTCGGCTTTTTTCAGAAACAGGAGATAAGCATGGAGACGCTTCACATCGCACGGGAGTTCGCATCTGCTGCAGGAGAGAAACTCCGGAATATTCATATTTTCAAGGCACTCCTTTCCTTGCCGGAGGGGCAGCGGGTTGAACTTGAACCTGAGGAAGCGGGAAAGGCACTCGCCGCGCAACTGAGCTTTGAGCGGAAGGCATCAAACCAGGAGCCAGCCCAGACTCCCCGCACGCAGCGGCTCCTGAGCTCCGTTTATCCACACATGCCGGTTAACCTGCTCCACGGGTTGTTGGCGGATGCCGGCAATGGCGAGATAGCGGAACTGCTCGATCGTCACCGTGTCACAGGTTTCACAGTGCACGCAGCAGGCGGGCGCCGGAGCATTCCGAATACGTTTGTCTTGGAAGATTCATACATGGCCCTTGACCCTGAAACAGGCGATATTAGACAGCGCTATCGCGGCGGGCAGCAGGCCGGGGAATCCAACTAATTGCAGTAAGGGAGAGTTCCTCCGCAAACACGCGGGATGGTGCTTGATGTCCTTGGGCCCAAGCTCAGCCACCGATTGGATCGCCGATTTTTCCCGGCCCGATAGACTTGGGGCTGCATGTCCGCATGCGCACCGAGCTTTTGAACACTGCACCAAAACCCTGAGATTGGACACGGCCACCTTGCGAGAATTCAGCGCCCGCTTTGCCACCGCCGAGGAAATCGATAACTGGGACAAACATGTCACGGCGAACCCGAACGGCGGCAACATGCTGCAGTCGGATGCCTACGCGGCGGTCAAGGACGGTAACGGCTGGCTGGTCCGGAGGCTCGTCATCGAGACTCAGGAATACAGCAGCTACAACCTGCTCCTGGAAAAGAAGTTCCCCGTGATGGGCAGGCTCTGGTACCTCATCAAGGGACCGGACGTCCTGGATATCGCCGACATCCAGCCTGCTCTGACAGCAGTGGCTGCGCTGGCACGTGAGACGAAGATGAACGTCTTCACCATCAAGATCGAGCCTGACATCATCGAGTCGGACCAGGCAACGGCACAACTGAAAGCCGCGGGTCTGGTCAAGGCCCCCAACATCCAGTCCAACGACTCCACGGCCGTGCTGGATATCTCCGCTCCCGCCAATGAAGTTCTCCGCAGTATCTCCTCCAGGGCCCGTAACGCAGTCCGCAGGGCAGAACGCGAGGGGTGCGAGGTGGTCCAGGAAGAGGCAGGCCAGCAGACGTACAAAAAGCTCTACGCCCTCATGCAGAACACCGTAAACGCCAAGGGCGCCATGCCGCTGCGGAGCTACGACTACTACTCCAAGTTCTGGGAAGAGTTCTGCAGCCGCGGCCAGGGACACTTCTTCTTCATCCACGAGGACGGTGCACCAAGTGTCGGCGCTTTCGTCATCAACTACGGCTCCAAAGCAACGTACAAGGACGGCGGCTCCACCCAGAACCGCAAGCAGTACGGTGACTCCCATCTGGCCCAGTGGGCGGCGATCCAGCGCATGCAGGAACTCGGATGCGTGGAATACGACTTCTGTGGCACACCCCCCGCTGCGAGGATCAAGGACAAGACCCACCCCCTGTACGGCATGGGATTGTTCAAAACGAGCTTCACCAAGACCGTCACGGACTTCGTCGGTTGCTATGACCTCGTCCTGGGACCTGTCCGTCACAAGCTGTGGCTTAAGGGCGCGGAACGCATCTTCCGTCGACTCGAAACCATGCGTACCGGCGGCCAGTTTTACTGACCGCCACCCGCGGCCAGCAAATCAACTTCAGGCCCGCCCCGGCCACCAACGGGTGCATTCTACTTTTTAGGTTAGGTTATTTCTTTGACTCCGATCGAGGCTGGAACCGACATGGAATTTGTGATTCTCAGCGACGCTGATTTCGAAACATTCGCCAAGGGACACCCTCAGGGCAGCTTCATCCAGTCCATGGACCTCACGCGCTTCCAGCGTGCCCGTGGCCAGGAAGTTGAGCTTTTTGGCGTGACGCGCGGCGACAGCCTCATTGCTGCGGGGAAGCTCGTCTACTCGTCCAACCGTCTGGGCTACAAAACCGCAGATTGCGCCAAGGGACCCCTGATGGACTACAGCGACCCCACAGTGGTGCGCTTCGTCGTCGAGCAGTTGAAAAAGCACGCAGCCTCTAAGAAGGCTGCAGAGCTGCGTATCTCGCCCAACATCCGGTACATTGCACGTGATGAAGAGGGCGCCGAACACCCCGAAGTTGAGGATAACCGTCCGCTGCTGAAAGAGTTCGAAGGGCTGGGCTTAAAGCACCAGGGCTTCGACATGAACTTCGCCAACATCAACTGGATGTTCATCAAGCAGCTGGACGGGATCGCCGATTCCGAAGAGCTCATCATGGGCATGAACTACCGCACCCGCAAGGCCATCCGTAAAGCCGAGAAGAACGGCGTCTACCTGGAACAGGCCACGCTGGAAACGCTGGATGAGTTCTACAACGCGCTGAGCACGGCCGGCGATGAGAAGGGCTTCACGTACCGCGAACGCGAGTACTACGAGCAACTCCTCCGGAATACTTCGGACGAGTTCACTAAGCTCATGATGGCCAAGATCAATATTCCCGAATATCGGGCCTCCATAACGGAGCGCCTGGATGCTGAATCCAAGACTTTGGCAGACCTCAAGCGTGAGGTCGAGGAGACCGGCAGCAAGAAGAAGGCCAACCGTGTCAAAGTTGTCCAGGACCTCGTGGACAGCTACGAGCGCAGCCTCAAGGACATCGAACGTTTCCCCGATTCCGTAGGTGTCGCTACGGTGGCTGCCATCCATTTTGCCTGCTCCGGTGACGAACTGGTGTGCGTTATTGGTGGCACGGTTCAGGATTACATCTACTTCAACGGCGCCACGTCATTGTATTGGGGCATGATGCTGCACGCCCTGAACAATGGTTACTCGCGCTACAACTTCTACGGCACGTTCGGCATCCAAGGCCAGGACGAGACCGGGCACGGCGGGTACGAATTCAAGAAGGGCTTCGGTGGCGAGGTTGTCCAACTGGTGGGCGATTTCGTAGCACCGGTGAACCCGCTCGTCTTCCACGGCTACCGTGCGGTCAGGAAGCTTGCAGGGGCCGCCCAGACAGTACTGGGACGATTGCCACTTGAGAAATTGCCGGTAGTAGGAAAACTTCGGAGGAATCGCTAATCACACAAGCCAAGGGAGGATCACCGCGTGACTGAACGCCCCGACGGGTCCGCCAACAGGCCCCATACCGACGGGTTGCCCAAGACCCAGCCGTTGCGGCCGTCCCAGGTCCGGCAGAATGTCAACGCCAAACGCATGCTGATGCGCTTGGTTCAAGGTGACAGCCCGCCGACGGCACCCATGAACATCGTGGACCGGTTGGCCGGAAGTCCCTACGCCAACCCCACCATCCAAGTCGTGGGTGTGGACGCATCGGCCAGGAAGACCATCGATTTCGCTCTTCATCTTGCTGAAGTCATGTTCCGTTACGGTGCGGGTGCCCTTGAGGTGGAGACCAGCATGATTGCGGTCACCGCCGCCCTTGGCCTGAAGAACGTTGAAGTGGACATCACCAACCAGTCGGTGGCCATCAACTACGCGCCCAAGGACCAGACGCCCGTCACGCTGCTCCGCGTGGTGCGCTCGTGGACCAACAATTACGCCGGCCTTGCCCAAGTTCACCAATTGGTCACGGACATCGTGGCAGGTGGAGTGGGCCGTGACGAAGCTGTGCGCAGGTTGAATGAAATCATCCGCAGTGCCAAACCCTTCCCACGGTGGATGGTCACCATGGCCTTCGGCATCTTCGCTGCAGTATTCGTGGGCGTCCTCGGCGGGGGCATCGGTGCGTCCGCGGTCGCTTTTGCTTCCAACATCCTCATCAGCCTCCTCTCCCGGCAACTTGCCAGATGGCGGACGGCTGACTTCTTCAACACCATGGCGTGCGCGTTCCTGGTCACCTTCATCGCGCTGATGCTGCGTTGGGCGGGTGTGGAAATTGCGCCATCCATTGTGGTGGCGGGTGGAATCCTGCTGTTGCTCCCGACAGGTCGTCTCGTGTCCTCAGTACAAGACGCCATCAACGGCTTCCCGGTAACGGCAGCGGGCCGGTTTCTCTCGACTTTACTCACCTTCGGTGCGATCGTTGCGGGAATTGGCGTAGCCGTGGTCGTAGGAACGCTGATGGGCAGTGCAGTCCTGGATGTCACCCAGACATTCCCCGACGCGTATCCCTTGTGGATTCAAGCGGTCCTTATTGCTATCGCGGTTGTAGCCATCGGCGTCACCGAGCAGACGCAAATGCGGCTGTTACTCCCGACGGCGGCAGTGGGCATAGTGGGCTTCTTCGTTTTGTGGGGTGTGGGCGAAGCCGGCCTCGGCGACCGTTTGTCGCCAGCCGTCGCTGCGGTGGTCATCGGCTTGCTGGGTCGCGTGGTGGCGCTCAAGCTGGGTGCCCCGCAACTCGTAGTGGCCGTCCCCGCGGCGCTGATCCTGCTGCCCGGTTTGACGATCTTCCGTTCCATGTACGCCCTCACAGTTGAAGGTGGCAATATCCTGCTCGGTGCAGGTGGCATGCTCAACGCCGGCGCCATTGTGCTCGGAGTAGCGGCCGGCATCGTGCTCGGTGACAACCTGGCCAGGCCCCTGACGAAGGGCCTGTCCAGCAACGAACGGCGCAGGGTACGCAGACGCTAATGAAACCAAGCGAACGGCGCCGCCAGGAGGCGGCGCCGTTCGGCTTTAACGACTGCGGCTAGATCTGTCCCACTGGGAGCTTCTTCTCAGCCTGGAAGACTTCCTCCACGCGACCCTGTGCCCAATAGCCGGACAGCGAGACCTGAGAGCGCTCCAAGCCGCGCTGCACGAAGAAGATCTCGCGGAGTGCCTTCATGTAGCCCCGCTCGCCGTGGGCGAAGACGTCCACGCGTCCCGGCAACCATTCAGTGGCACGGAGGGCTTCGAGCAGCAGTTCGCTGGAGCCCGCTTGAACGCCCTTGCGGAAGAGCCAGTGCAACTCCACACCGGCAGGGGCGGAAATCGGAAGAATGTCGGCCTCGCTATCCACCTCAAGGAACACGGTTCCGCGGGCTTCGGGAGCAAGAACCTCGACGCAGGCTGCGATGGCCGGTATCGCGGCGTCGTCGCCGGCGAACAAGTACCAATCGGCATCGGGGGAGGGGTTGTACCCACCGCCCGGACCTGTGAAGATCAGCGAATCGCCGGGCTTGGCAGCGGCAGCCCAGGGACCGGCCAGTCCTTCATCGCCGTGCACCACAAAGTCGATAGCCAGCTCCTGTGCTTCCAGGTCTACCCAGCGGATGGTGTACGTGCGGGTGTGGGGCCACTGCTCACGGGGCATGGTGTCGCGGATGGCCCACAAGTCCATCGGGAGTTCGTACTCGACACCCGGCTGGGGAAACACAATCTTGATATAACGGTCCACGTATTCGTTGTTCGTGTAGTCGCTGAAACCAGGTCCTCCCGCCACGATGCGCACCATATGAGGCGAGAGGCGTTCATTTCGCAGGACGGTCAGGTTGACCTGCGGGCGGGTTTTGCGTGAGGCGGACGAAGTGACGGGGAGAGCAGTCATGAAGGTAAGCCTAAGCTAATTTCCTGCGCATCGGCTGGGTATGAGTCGAAGGTTACGGACCCGGCGGAACAGGACTACAGAACAGGCAATTCCCAATTAATGGGTTCAGCCCCCAAGCCAATCAGTAGTTCGTTGGTCCGGCTGAAGGGCTTGGAGCCGAAGAATCCTCGTGATGCAGAGAGCGGACTCGGATGGACTGAGACGATGGAAGGCGCCCCGCCCAGCAGGGGCACCACGCCCTCGGCGTCCTTTCCCCACAGGATTGCCACCAGCGGACTTTGGCGCCCCGCTCCGTCGGTGCGATTGGCGACGGCGGTGACCGCCGCCGTCGTGATGGCCTCCCACCCTTTGCCGCGGTGGGAGCCGGCATTTCCCGCTTCGACACTGAGGACACGGTTCAGGAGCAGGACGCCTTGCTCCGTCCAGGCGCTGAGGTCGCCGTGGACGCGGGGCGGAAGGCCGAGGTCGTCGTGGAGTTCGCGGTAGATGTTGGCGAGGCTCCGAGGGATGGGGCGGGTAGGGCGGGAAACGGCGAAGGACAACCCGATGGCGTGGCCCGGGGTCGGGTAAGGATCCTGGCCGAGAATCAATACTTTGACGTCCGCCAGGGGCTGTTTGAAGGCGCGCAACAGGTTCTTTGCAGCAGGCAGAACTTGGGCGCCATTGGCCGATTGACCCGCGACATAATCCAGTGCCTCACGGAGCTGGCCCTCGACAGGGCGCAATGCGTCAGCCCAATCGGGAGCCATCAGCTCTTCCAGCGGCTGTTTGAGCAGGGCGGCGAAGCCCGGGCCAGCAGCATCAGCCGGTTCAAGATCAAAGAGTGCATCCACGCCAGTCACCACGCCATTGTCTCCCGTGCGGGGCGCGGCTGCGAATGACACCGTTGTTATTCGCCCGTAACATGGGGGGTAGGACATTTTCCCCATCAAGCGTCGAAGGAGTGTGCCGTGGCAGAACCAGCACCGGAACCGATGGCGTCGCGGGCAACAGGCTTTGCCCTTGAGGACCTCGCGGCCGAGACCCGCAGTGACTCGCCGTTGAGCGAGCGGGACCAGCAGATGTTGGCGCTGGAGCGGCAATGGTGGAAGTACGCCGGAGCCAAGGAACAGGCTATCCGTGAGCTGTTCGATCTCTCCGCCACGCACTATTACCAAATCCTGAACGCGCTCATGGATACCGAGGACGCGTTGGCCCACGATCCCATGCT
The DNA here is from genome assembly GCF_031180005.1 of Paenarthrobacter sp. Taxonomy (NCBI): domain Bacteria; kingdom Bacillati; phylum Actinomycetota; class Actinomycetes; order Micrococcales; family Micrococcaceae; genus Paenarthrobacter; species Paenarthrobacter sp. Next base: position 8,807 of record NZ_JAPSHI010000004.1, read on the forward strand.
CGTCAAGAGACTGCGTAGACTACGTACGTCCCGCCAGCGTGCGAGGACTGCACGTCGCTTGGGGTCCGACGCGTAAATCGCCAGGCTGATCTGTCAGCAGCAACCAGCAAGGACATCGCTTCACCATGACCAAATATGCCAAGGACGAATTCGACCAGGTTCCGCAGAACACGTCCCGCCAGGGCGTTCATCGCGACGCCCAAGAGACTGCACGCCCCACCCTGTGGCCGGTCCTGACCGTCGGGGCAGTGGCCTTGGTGCTTGGACTGGTGGCCTTCCTGATCCTCCCCAACCTTGGGCTGGTAGCACCCAGCGCTTCGTCGAACACCACGACGCCGGCACCCTTGCAAACGTCTGCGGCACCGTCCGTTGCCCCCACTGAATCCAGCAGCGCGCCCCCCGCTTCCAGCGAACCCAGCAGTGACCCGACGCCGTCGGAATCTCCTTCCGCTACTCCATCGTCGGCCCCCGTGGACAAGGCCACTCCAGTGGCTGTCTATAACGGCGCCGGTACGGCAGGCTTGGCAGGCCGGGTAGCTGGCCTCGTCCAGGGCGACGGTTGGGCGCTAAGTACCGTAGGAAACTGGGGCGGACTGCCGCAGCAAACATCCGTGATCTTCTACAACGCTCCGGAGCAGAAGGCCAACGCGGAGGCGCTGGGTACCTTGCTGGGCATCCAGACAATCGTGGAAACGCCCGAGGTTCAACAGCCACTGGTGGTTGTGGCCGGGCCCGGCTACCAGTAGGCATCAGGCCCCTCCCGAGCTGAAAAGCCCCAACTCGGTTAAGCCTCAATAACAAAAGTGATGCCCTGCCCTTCCACGGCAGCGCGCCGCTGGTGACAGTGGTTACAGTGGACTAATTCCGGTACGGAGATCCCGGCTGCCGGTCTTGGCTACTGTGAAAGTGTGGGCATCATGGCTTTGGGAACCGTCAAATGGTTCAACGCCGAAAAAGGCTACGGATTCATCACTGTGGATGAATCCGGCGACGACGTCTTTGTGCACTGGTCTGCCATCCAGATGGATGGCTTCCGCGCCCTCGAAGAAGGCCAGCGGGTTGAGTTTGAACTGGGGGAGGGCCAGAAGGGTCCGCAAGCCGAAGGCGTCCGCGTCGCGTAGTTCGATTGCGGCGTCTACGCCAATTCCCCTCAGCCCACGGCTGAAAGCCCTTGGTTTATCAACCAAAGTGGCATCTCTGCTTGCACTCTCCCCGGTCGAGTGCTAATTATTGATTTAGCACTCCTATGGTTCGACTGCTAAGTCCGGCCCGGTTGACCCCGGCGGCGGGCAGGTAGTGAACCGGCGGAGGATCAAGAAACACCTTGGTGGGGTGAGGTCCGGAGCGCGGGGCATACAGAGGCCGCAAACGAAGGACCGTCCGTCGCGGGCACCCCATCTGATAGGTACCTTCTTAACGACTGTCCCGAAAGGACTACCGCCGTTATGGCCAAGATCATTGCATTTGATGAAGAGGCACGCCGCGGCCTCGAGCGAGGCCTGAACATCCTCGCAGACGCCGTCAAGGTCACCCTCGGCCCGCGTGGACGCAACGTCGTCCTCGAAAAGAAGTGGGGCGCCCCCACGATCACCAACGATGGTGTTTCCATCGCCAAGGAGATCGAGCTGGACGATCCTTACGAGAAGATCGGTGCAGAACTGGTCAAGGAAGTTGCCAAGAAGACGGATGATGTCGCTGGCGACGGTACCACCACTGCAACCGTTCTCGCCCAGGCACTGGTGAAGGAAGGCCTGCGCAACGTTGCCGCCGGCGCCGACCCGCTGTCCCTTAAGCGCGGTATCGAGAAGGCTGTTGAGGCAGTCATCAGCGAACTGCTGGCCTCCGCCAAGGAAATCGAAACCAAGGAAGAGATCGCAGCTACGGCTTCCATCTCCGCCGGTGACCCGGAAATCGGCAGCCTCATCGCCGAGGCCCTGGACAAGGTGGGCAAGGAAGGCGTCATCACGGTCGAGGAATCCAACACCTTCGGCCTTGAGCTCGAACTCACCGAAGGCATGCGCTTCGACAAGGGTTACATCTCTGCTTACTTCGTCACCGACGCAGAGCGTCAGGAAACGGTCCTCGAAGACCCGTACATCCTGATCGTCAACTCCAAGATCTCCAACGTGAAGGAACTCGTCACGGTTCTGGAGAAGGTCATGCAGTCCAACAAGCCGCTGCTGATCATCGCCGAAGACATCGAGGGCGAGGCCCTGGCCACCCTGATCGTCAACAAGATCCGTGGCACCTTCAAGTCCGTAGCCGTCAAGGCTCCGGGCTTCGGTGACCGCCGCAAGGCTCAGCTGGCCGACATCGCCATCCTCACCGGTGGCCAGGTCATCTCCGAAGAAGTTGGCCTCAAGCTCGAAAACGCCGGCCTGGAACTCCTCGGCACCGCCCGCAAGGTTGTTGTCACCAAGGACGAAACCACCATCGTCGAAGGTGCCGGCGACGCCGAGCAGATCGCAGGCCGCGTGGCCCAGATCCGTGCCGAAATCGAGAACTCCGACTCCGACTACGACCGCGAGAAGCTGCAGGAACGCCTGGCCAAGCTGGCCGGCGGCGTTGCAGTCATCAAGGCCGGTGCCGCAACCGAAGTTGAGCTCAAGGAACGCAAGCACCGCATTGAGGACGCAGTCCGCAACGCTAAGGCTGCTGTTGAAGAAGGTATCGTTGCCGGTGGTGGCGTTGCCCTCATCCAGGCAGGCGCAAAGGCATTCGCCAACCTCACCCTGCAGGGTGACGAGGCAACCGGTGCCAACATCGTCAAGGTTGCCATCGACGCACCGCTGAAGCAGATCGCCTTCAACGCTGGCCTCGAGCCGGGCGTTGTGGTGGACAAGGTTCGCGGCCTGCCTTCCGGCCACGGCCTGAACGCTGCCACGGGTGTCTACGAAGACCTTCTGGCTGCCGGCGTCAACGACCCCGTAAAGGTCACCCGTTCGGCTCTCCAGAACGCTGCTTCCATCGCTGGTCTCTTCCTGACCACCGAGGCTGTAGTTGCCGACAAGCCCGAGAAGAACGCTCCGGCTCCCGGTGGCGACGACATGGGTGGCATGGGCGGCTTCTAGGCCTCCCTGCTGTAGCGATACAGCCCCCGGCATCACGCTGAACAGCATCACGACGGCGGTCCTCACCTTTTGGTGGGGGCCGCTGTTTTGTTGCCACGTCAAAGCTGGACCGTCCGGGCTTGCCCAATTAGGTAGCAGATCAGGCCGTTTTGAGCGGCCGTAACGACCTGTACTGCGACTTACTTGGGTATTATCACGGTTTCAGTGTCGGTGGGGTCTGGCAGGATTAACGTCATGACGATTATTGCTGCCGCCGATGGGTCCGCCCTCGGTAATCCTGGGCCGGCCGGTTGGGCCTGGTATGTTGACGACTCCTGTTGGCGTGCAGGGGGTTGGCCGCACGGTACCAACAACCAGGGCGAATTGATGGCCGTCCTCGACCTGTTCAGGTCCACGGCCCACGTGCCACAAGAAGAATTGCTGATCCTTTGCGACAGTCAGTACGTCATCAACTGCATCACCAAGTGGATGCCGGGATGGAAGCGAAAGGGCTGGCGTAAGGCCGACGGAAAGCCCGTGCTGAATGTAGACCTTCTCAAGGACATCGACCAAGCGATCGTAGGCCGCAAATACACCTTCGAATGGGTCAAGGGCCATGCCGGCCATGACCTCAACGAGGCCGCCGATGAGCGTGCACGCGCCGTTGCCACGGCCTACCAGCAGGGCGTAGCGCACCGTGCGGGTCCCGGGTTCCCTGGCGCGCAGGAGCAGCGCGCTTCTCAGCCGCAGATGGAAGCACAGGCAGCACAAACCCGTTCTGCTGAGCCGATCCCTGCAAACGCTGCCGCCAGCGTCTCGTCGGCAAGCGCTGGTTCGGCGCCCGCGAAGACTGATCGCAGCTCCCGGCCGCACTTTGAGCCGGCACTCTTTGGCGAGTCGGGCATCTTTGGCCAAGCCGATCTCTTCAGCGAACTGGAAGATGACGCCTCGGCGCAGCAGTTGTCAGCTGAGGACACGGTCCTGGCGTTGGAACGGGAACTGCTCAGGCCGGACGTGCGGGCGGACATTGGCAGGATCGGTGTGCTGCTGCACCCCGACTTCGCGGAGATCGGCAGCTCGGGCAGGTTCTGGACACGGGACGCCATGATGATGGCCCTTGAAGAGGACCCTGGTGAACCGACTGAGCTTGAACTCCTCAGCGCAGACAGGCTCAGCGACAACACCATCCTGCTGAACTACCGCAGCTTCGCGCACACAGGCTCGGCGCTCCGCAGTTCCGTCTGGATGCTCGACCGCGGTCAATGGCGGTTGCGGTTCCACCAAGGGACTGTCGAGAACTAACTCCGGAGAGTCAAAGCCGGAAGAGGACAAGGGTGGGCGGGAAATCCCTCATGACCTGCGAGGCGGCTGCACAGGGGGGAAGGCAGCCAGCCCCGCAGGAGTTCATGGGTGAGGGAGGACCGGGGCGGGGCAGCTAGTACGTAAAGCGCTGGGTGTTTCCCTGCTCCACTTCCAGGTAGCTTGTGGCAGCTGAGGACAAAGCGATGTTGATGGAAGCCAAGGAGGCCTCAACCTTGCTCTGCGTCAGAGCCCACTCCAAAACGAGCGCCTGGAAATTCGTGGCCGCTGTTCCCCGCCAGGTCGCCTCAAGTTCCTCCAGGCCGCGCCGCATGGTCTGCACATCGGAGCTGATTCGATCAACAGTTCCTTTGACGTTGGCCGACTTGAGCTGGAGCAGGTCGGTATCGACGGAGATGACGCTCATGGGTGGTGCCTTTCGACGAAGAGGTTCCGCGGATTGCGGCGGGATGCGTGGCTACAACATCGAGCCTAGGCAGCCTCCCGCACCCGCAGAACAGGTGTTCGTCGCTATGTGGACAAAGGCATTATGTGGACAATGCCGTTATGTGGACAACGGCGTCATGTGCGTGGGGTGCCTCAGGTGGACAGGAGCTCCGCCGATTCCTCGTGGAACGGAAGGCTGACTACCAAAGTGGCACCGCCGCCGTCGGTCTCTGCCACTTGGACCGAACCGCCATGCGAACCGACAATCGCGGCAACAATCGCCAAGCCCAGGCCGCTGCCGCCCGTCTCGCGGGTCCTCGAGGTATCCGCACGGTAGAAGCGCTCAAAGATCTTGTTGGTTTCAGACTCCGGAATGCCCGGCCCGTGGTCGCGGATTTCAATGACGGAAACTGAACCGGTGGGGGTGTTTCGAACACCGACGGCCAGTTCTATGGGGCTTCCCTCGGGCGTGTACCGCAGCGCATTTCCCACGAGGTTTCCGATGACCTGCCGAAGTTTGGCTTCATCACCTTGGACCGGTGCGGCAGTGGGGGCGGCGCCGTCGAGCCCGGTGAGCGTGATTCTCCGGTCTCCGGATGAGGCCCTGGTGTCCACTACGGCATCGTGTGCAAGGAGCTGCAGGTCCACAGGCTTGAGCTGAAGTGGGCGCTGCTCATCGAGACGGGCCAGCATCAACAGGTCTTCCACCATGGAGCCCATGCGCTTGGCTTCGCTTTCGATCCTGCCCATCGCCATTGCCACGTCGTCTTTGGTGGCCAAGGCGCCGTGACGGTATAGCTCAGAGAAGCCGCGGATGGTCACCAAGGGGGTTCGCAGTTCATGGGAGGCGTCCGCTGCGAAGCGGCGCATGCGCCCTTCTGAAGCGGCACGGGCAGCAAAGGAAGCCTCAATGTGGGCGAGCATGGCATTCAGGGAACCGCCCAGGCGGCCGACCTCGGTGTGGGGGTTATCCACTTCCACGCGGCGGGACAGATCACCGGCTGCGATGGCCGCGGCAGTCTTTTCCACCTTGGCAAGGGGACGGAAGGAGCGGGCAACAGTCCAAGTGGCGATGAAGAACGCCAACACGAGGGTCAGCAGGCCGACGCCTACAACCACCAGGACAGCGTGCTCCATCACTTTGTCTACCGGCGTGAGCGGAAGTCCGATGATGACTACGCCGTTTTGGCCATTTGCGGTGACGCCGATGGCCACCACACGCCAGTTGCTACCGGCAGTACCCTTGACTTGGAAGGGCGAATTGCCGCGGAGCTTGGCCTCAGCCGCGGTGATGTTGGCGATCGCGGGACGATCACTTTGGCTGCCGCCGAAGGGGTACGGCTCCAGGCCCGGCACATACAGCGTCAGCGAGTAGTCCGTGGGCACGGCGGAGTCGGTGGGAGTCGCCGGGTTGGGTTGGGCCAGCCTGTCAAAGGACTGCTGATCCTGTGCCAAAGCAACAGCAGCCTTGAGTTTGTCGTCCACCTGGCCCTGCAGGTAGCTCTTGACTAGCGTCAGCGTTCCCGCGCCCGTAGCCGCCAAGGCGAGCAGGAGTAGCCCCATGATGATGGCGACGAGCTGCGACCTCAGGGACGCCGATTTCCAGCGAAGCAGCAAGGGTCAGCGCTTCTCTGCCGTTCGCAGCACGTAGCCCACGCCGCGCTTGGTCTGAATGAGGGCTGCGGCATCGGGATCGATGTCCACCTTGCGTCGCAGGTAGGAGATGTAGGACTCTACGATCGAGGCGTCGCCGTTGAAGTCGTACTCCCAAACGTGGTCCAGGATCTGGGCCTTGGACAGTACGCGGTTGGGATTCAGCATGAGGTAGCGAAGGAGCTTGAACTCGGTGGGGGACAGCTCGATTACGGTCCCACCGCGGCGAACCTCATGGGCGTCGTCGTCGAGTTCAAGATCGTCAACGCGGATCACGGCGTCGTCGTCCTCCAGCGGCTGTGTGCGGCGAAGGACGGCCCGGATGCGAGCCACCACTTCGTCCAGGCTGAAGGGTTTGGTGACGTAGTCGTCGCCGCCCACAGTAAGGCCCGTAACTTTGTCCTCGGTATCGTCCTTCGCCGTGAGGAACAGGACGGGGAAGTGCTTGCCGGCGGCGCGGAGACGCCGGGTCACCGTGAAGCCATCCATGTCCGGAAGCATGACGTCGAGTACTGCCAAATCGGGTGAGTGGAGATCGGCCGCGGCGAGGGCTTCGCGACCGTTGGCGGCCGCGACGACCTCGAAGCCTGCAAAACGCAGCGACGTGGACAGCAGCTCGCGGATGTTGGGCTCGTCGTCGACAACGAGAAGCTTGGCTTCGGGACCGTTCTTTTTCATGACATCCATGATGCTCCCAGAATCTGGGAGTTCACTGGATGCTGCATGTGAGCGGACTGCGTGGGCCAGGGTGGCTGCCTCGCCGCGCTTCAGGCTCCGAACACCAGACCGGCTCCCAGCGCAACCATGGTTACGGCGATCCCTCCGTCAAGGAATCGCCAGGATAGTGGCCGGGCGAAGAAGCCGCGGAGGAAGCGTGCCCCGAATCCAAGGGAGGAGAACCATACGATGCTGCCCAGCATGGCCCCGGCCCCGAACCACCATTGCAGTTGAGCTCCTTGAGCGCTGGCTATCGAGCCAAGGAGGGCTATGTCCAGGTAGACGTGCGGGTTAAGCCAGGTCAGGGTCAGTACGGTGGTAACGGCGGCAGCGAGCCCACGCTTCGCGCCGCCGTCGGTGGCTGATGCTTCGCTTGTCAGTGGTTGCGGACGCAGCGCCCGGCGGGCGGCCATGGCGCCATACGCCACCAGGAAGGCTGCCCCCACGTACCGAAGAACGACGACGGCGGCCGGAGCTGCCGTAACGAGGGCACCGGTCCCGAGGACTCCGGCAGCGATAAGGACGGCGTCGCTCAACGCGCAGACCGCCACGACAGGGACGATGTGCTCGCCGCGGATTCCCTGGCGGAGTACGAAAGCATTTTGGGCTCCGATGGCAACGATGAGGGCGAGGCCAGTTGCCATTCCCAGGCCTGCGGAGTGGAAGAAATCAATAAGGTTCACCCTTCGAAATTACGTTCATCGCCATATTTAGACCAGCTAAAGATTCTCATGCCACATAAGATTGTCTTATGTCGCAATTTCCCTCAGAACAGCTGCTGACCTTCGCTACCGTCCTCTCCGAGGGCACATTGGATGCTGCTGCGCGACTGCTTCACATCACGCCGTCGGCAGTGTCCCAAAGGCTGAAGGCGCTCGAACAGTCCGCTGGCAGGGTCTTGCTGCAACGCAGGAACCCTGTCAAAGCCACTGAAGCCGGAGAGGTTGTGCTGCGCCTCGCGCGGCAGGTGGCACAACTGGAAGCTGATGCCGGGCGGGAACTGGGATTGGGCGCCGACGGCGTGCAGCTTGCCGTTCCGATCGTTGTCAACGCGGATTCGCTGGCGGTGTGGTTCCTCCAAGCGTTGGCCAAGGTTCCGGCAGGCCTCAACGTCACCTTCGACCTTCACCGGGACGACGAACAACACTCCACTTCATTGCTGCGCTCCGGCACGGTCATGGCTGCCGTCACCGCCACTCCCGAGCCAGTGCAGGGGTGCCGCGTGGAAAGCCTCGGGGTCATGCGGTATCGCGCGGTTGCGGCACCTCATTTTGTGGACCGGTGGTTCCCCGGATTGGAAGCGGGCGTGGACTCGGGAAGGGGGTTGACCGGGGCCGCACTCAATGCGGCCACCACCGTGGACTTCGACCGCAAGGACACTTATCAGTGGGCTTTTGTGCAGTCGGCATTCAAAGCCAAGGATGAGCCTGCTCCGGAACGGAAAGGACCGCGGCATTACGTCCCGGCTTCCCAGGACTTCGGCGATGCGATCCGTTTGGGGCTCGGCTGGGGGCTGATCCCGGAAGTTCAATGCGGACCGGACATCGCCGACGGCAGGCTGATCGAGCTCGCCCCCGATCATCCTTTTGATGTGCCGCTCTACTGGCAACGGTGGCGGACCGCGTCCCGTGTGCTGGATGTGCTCAGCGGAACTGTCCGCGAGGTTTCAGCGCTGTATCTGCGGAAACCTTGAAACGGCGGAAGTCCTGCGTGGTCGAAATCCGAACACGCCCAGGGATGCTTCTAAAAATGTCAGTGCCCCGCTCCACACTTAAAACATGGCAAGCACAGCAGCTCCCGCAAGCATCCATCAGCACCGTGACAGTGACGTCGAGTTCCACGTGACGTACCTGGACACCGATTCCGGCCGCATCCGGCGCGAGCAATTTGAGGATCTGGTCGCAGCCGAGCGGTTCGCCAGTGCCCAACTCCGAGATGAGGACGGCTGGGCTGTGGTGGACCACGTCAAGATCGAGGTCACCAGCCGGATGGTCGCTTGAGGCGCAGGCCTCCCGGCCTGCTCCCTCGGCCCGACCAGCTCACTCCGGTCGGTTGTTGGAGTGCCCGCCGTGCACGAACGGAGATGACACACCTTGGTACTTCAGCAGCATCATCATTCCCTCGGCGGCATGGTCCAAGTTGTGGCAATGGTCCATCCAGATGCCTGGGTTATCGGCATGAAGCAGCAACTCCCATACTTCGCCCGGCAACACATCCACGGTGTCCAGGATGAGCGGTGACCCGCTTGGAGCGACGCCATTCCTGCTCAGCACTTGCACGTGATGTCCGTGGGGATGCATTGGATGAGGTTCGGAGGTGCGGTTCACTACCGTGACCTTTACGGTGTCGCCCTCGGCAACCTCGATGGACGGAACCAGCGGATACGCTGCCCCGTTCACGGTGAACGCGTACCGGGGAATCCCGTCAACAAAACGGAACTGCCGGTCGAGCACCATCACCTCTTCGCGGGTGATCGGCCGGGCGAGCTCTCCGGCCTGGCCGGCACCCGCCATTTCCGCGGCAGCCTCCAGATTCCCGGCCAGGGGTTTGCCATACTCCAAAAGGTCGAGAACGGGCATGGTGGTGAAAACGCCTGCTGGTGCTTTTGACGGAACCATCTCCTCAAGCTCGGCGGCCTTATCTGCGGCAGCCGTGCCAGCGGGATCAGCCGGGGCGATGACGACGACGGCGTTGGCCGCAGCGTCCGAACGAACGGTCACTGGTGCGCCAGGCATCGTGAAGGCGATGTCCACGCGGCCGCCAGCACCAAGTCGCACCAATTTGTCCGTCACTTCCTGGGGCTGGTTCACGTCCGTCCCATCGACTGCAACGGCTTTGAAGGCCGTTCCGTGGATTAGGTACCGCTGCTGCACGGAATCAGTGTTGATGAGCCGGACCCGTACGCTCGATCCAGGGGCAGCCGCATACCCGGTGACACGGTCTGAGGAGCCCAGCAACCCCAGACCGCTGAGGTCGTGCCCGGCCACCACAATGTCCCTGTCAGCACGGGGCGAAGTGGGGTGGTGCACGACGAACGTGCCGTAGAGGCCTTTGCGGACCCCCTCGGCTGAATCTTGATGCGTGTGGTACCAGTAGGTGCCGGTTTGGGCGGCCAGGAAACGGTAGGTCATGGATTCCCCGGGCATGACGGCGTCCTGTGTCGCCCCGGCCACACCATCCATGGCGTTGGGGACGTCGTAACCGTGCCAGTGAAGGGTTACGCCGGCAGTCACATCGCGGTTATTCAGCACCACCTCCATGACTTCGCCCAGTTGGGCCTCCAGGGCTGGACCAGGAAGACTGCCGTATGTCCAAGCTTCCGCTGTTTGCCCGGATGGCAGCACCACCTGTTCCACCCGGGCAGTCAATTCGTAGTGCCGGACCACAGCGTTGGCGGGGGTTTCGCCTACCAAGCTGTTCACCGACGTCGGATCCGTCACCACGAGGTCGGCACCGCCGTGATGCCCGACGGCGGCGGCGATGGTTGCCCCGTCGGCGGACCGGCTGCCAAGCCAGGCAAAGACTCCGGAGCCCAAAGCGGTACAGATCATGAGTCCGGCAAGTGCGGTAGCCGCCGTCGGACGCCTGCTGGCGGGGGAAGCACCGCTGCCGCGACCCGCGAGACCGGCCGCGTTTGACTGCATGCTGCGTCGTGACGAGGGACGCGGCGAAAACAATGCGAGCTTGGCGATCAGCGCGGATGCGGCCACCATGAACAGCAGCACCACAAGGCTCCAGGGAGCCGGGAATGGCCCCAAAAGCAACGTCAGGGCGAGTGAGGCCACGGCAGAGGCTGCAGCAGCCACCATGGCGAGCACCGCCCACTCGCGGGACCGTCGCTGATCTTCAGGTTGGGGGCCGGTGTTCCGCCTCCTCAGCAAGAACGGAACACCGGCCGCCGCGGCCCAAGCCGCGGGGATGGCGGTCAGAGGCAGGTTGATGGTTATGCGTTCGCTGGCAAACCACCAACTACCCGCCACCAAAGCAGGAAGCAATGCGTACCGCCCCACTGTCACTGCGACGGCTATACCCACTAACAGCAGGGCCAGTTCAGTCCGAAGCGACTTGTCTGTTAAAGGCGCGGTCATCCAAGCAGCGGCAATCCACGCGCCGGCCGTAAGCACGGACAGCAGCAGGTCCACCGCCAGCAGCTGCGAGGTGTTCACAGCTGCAAGTGCTCACGCTGGGCTGGACGACGTGGAAGCATCCGAGGAGGCAGCCTTGGGAGGCAGCGGTTGCGGGTTGAGGGCTGCGGCGCGGGCGCGATTGAACAGCCAATAGGACATGAAGATCATCAGAATGCCAACAATCGGGTGGATGGCAACCACCCACGAGCCTGCCGGCGTGATGAATTCCGGTGAGGAACCGGTCAACATGCCGCCGATGATGAAGATGAACAGCTGAAGCCAGGACAGCAGGAAGATGCCCGCGGCCAACCAGATGGTGCGGGATCCCACCTTGGCAATCGCCGCTACGATCGCGGCCAGCAATGCTGAGTATCGCAGCACGTATTGGCCATTGACGGCATGGTAGACGCCAGCTTCACGCTGGGCTTCGATGGTGTTTTGGAAGTGGAAGTATCCGGCGAAAAACAGCTGTGCGAGTGCTGACAGCAGGACGATCGCGGAGAGGACCAAGAGGGCTTTGCGCATGGGGAATCCTCTGGTAATCAATTCACAGATTCTTCAAGGCCTTCAAACCGCCGGCTCCCTGGCTGCGGGCTTCCCCCACTGCCGACGGCTGGCCGCCAGGTTGCCTGGACCAAGGGCAACCATTAAGGGCGGAGAGCTTCACTTGGAATCGTAAAGTTGCTGGAGATGAATAGCAAGAGGCCTGAGGATTATTGTTCCGCCGAAATCAGCAGGGGCTGCTTACTGCTCCTGTCCAACGTCTTTACCCACGTCCTTGGCGTCCATGATTCTGTACGCGTAGCCCTGCTCCGCGAGGAACCTCTGGCGCTTCGCCGCGAAATCCTGGTCCAGGGTGTCCCGTGCTACCAACGAGTAAAACCTGGCCGCTCGGCCGTCCTGCTTGGGACGAAGGAGGCGTCCCAGCCGCTGGGCCTCTTCCTGCCGCGAGCCGAAGGAACCTGAGACCTGGATGGCGACCGATGCTTCAGGGAGGTCGATGGAGAAGTTGGCCACCTTGGACACCACCAACGTGTGGATCTCACCATTGCGGAACGCGTCGAAGAGCTTCTGCCGTGCCTTGACGCTCGTTTCGCCCTTGATCAGGGGAGCGTCAAGCCGTTCGGCGATCTCATCGAGTTGGTCAATGTACTGGCCGATCACCAACAACTGCTCACCCTTGTGGACTGCCACGAGTTCTTCCACCAGTTTTGTCTTGGTTTCCGACGTAGCGCAGAGCCGGTATTTGTCGGCATCATCTGCCATGGCGTAGGCCACCCGCTCATCCCGGGGGAGGTCCACGCGGACTTCGACACAGTCGGCGGGCGCGATGTAACCCTGTGCCTCGATGTCCTTCCACGGTGCGTCGTAGCGTTTGGGCCCGATGAGGCTGAACACCTCGCCTTCGCGGCCGTCCTCCCGAACCAACGTTGCCGTGAGGCCGAGCCGACGCCGGGCCTGAAGGTCCGCGGTCATCCGGAAGATCGGGGCGGGGAGCAGGTGCACCTCGTCATAGATGATGAGGCCCCAGTCGTGTCCATCAACGAGTTCCAAGTGCGGGTAAAGCCCGCCGCGCTTTGTGGTGAGGACCTGATAGGTGGCGATGGTGACGGGCCGGACTTCCTTGACCGCGCCGGAGTATTCGCCGATCTCGTCTTCGGTCAGGGACGTCCGCTTGAGCAGTTCATCCTTCCACTGCCGGGCAGAGACGGTGTTGGTGACCAGGATCAGGGTGGTGGTGGACGACGTCGCCATCGCTGCCGCACCCACCAGGGTCTTTCCCGCACCACAGGGAAGCACGACGACGCCGCTGCCGCCGGCCCAGAAGTTCTCCGTAGCCAGCTTTTGGTACGGGCGCAGCTGCCAGCCGCTCTCGTCCAGCATGATGAGGTGCGGTTGCCCATCCACGTAGCCGGCAAGATCCTCTGCGGGCCAACCCAACTTGAGGAGCAGCTGCTTCAACTGTCCACGCTGGGAGGAGTGCACCACCACGGTTTCGCCGTCGATCCGCGGCCCCAGCAGGGGTGCGATCTTCTTGGCACGGATGACTTCCTCCAATACGGGGTAGTCGTCCGTCCGCATCACCAGTCCGTGCTGGGCATCCTTTTCAAGCCTGAGCCGGCCATAGCGCGACATGGTCTCTTCGATGTCGATCAGCAGCGCATGCGGTACGGGAAAGCGGGAGTACTTCAGCAGCGTATCGAGCACCTGCTCCGCATCCAGCCCTGCCGCCCGGGCGTTCCAGAGACCCAGCGGCGTGAGCCTGTAGCTGTGCATATGTTCCGGGGCGCGCTCCAACTCGGCGAAGGCGGCGATTGCGTGCCGGGCCTCCGTGGCCAGCTCATGGTCGACCTCCAGCAGGATGGTCTTGTCACTTTGTACGATCAGCGGACCGTCGGTCACTGTTGAATCCTTTTCATGAACGCAGTTCTCCTGCGGGTTCCACATCGATGATCCGGTGTATGGACAACACCCGTTCGGTGTCCTTGGCGGGATCGAAAACCCTGACGCGTCCACCGGAGACGGATACAGGAACAACGGTTTCGGTGTTGGCATTCCCCAAGCTGTCCACCACGTTCATGGTGACTGCCTGTTTAAGCCGGATTGCCGTTTGTAGTGTCTCCAAGCCGAGTTGGGTAGAGGCCTCGCCCGTCGCTTCGGCCGGTACCGCGCGGTGTTGCCGCAGGACCGAAAGCTGTGCCTCGACGTCGTCGTCCGGCGGTGCCGTCCGGGGCGCCGTATAAACCGGGCGGGCGCTGCCGGGCACCGCCGTGGTCCGTTTGAAACGTACGACGGCGGGTTCGGCCTCCTGCACTGCAGGCGAGAGTCCCAGCTCGCGGAGGACACGCGCCGTTTCGCGCGGACTCGCAGAGGAAGTCAGGACAGTGGGGGCTATTCGGACCAGGCTCAAGGCTGACGTCCGGGCCTCGCGAAGGAGATCGGCAATGGCTGTTTCGTCATCGCTCTGGATGAAGCTGGCACTGGTGCCGACACGAAGGCGGCCATGTCGGGAAGCCGTGTCCTGAACAAGGTACTCCAACGGTTGCGGCACGTCCGTGGCTGAATGCTCTCGGAGGAATGCCAACAACGATTCCGCATCCTGTCCGGCGTCGAGCGCCCTCCTGATGGTGGCGGCGGAGAACCGGTAGATCGACGCCGGGCCTTGGCCCTCGGCGTCGGCCATCAATAAGAGGGTTTCGCTGAGTTCCGGGGCAAGGTAACCGGGCGCCACAGCCGTGAGATCGGCCTGAAGAAGGATGTGGTTCACGGCAGCCGGCAAATGCTCGCCAAGGATGGTCATGGCCTTTTCCGGTTGGCCATCAGCGATGGCTGAACCCAGCTGTGTCAACGCACCCGATCCCATGAGGCCCAGGAGCGTCGCTTCCTCCAAGATGCCGCGGACCAGGGAACTGAACCGGCGGGACATCCGGGGCTGCGCCCATTCGGCACGCTGCAGGACGGCTCGGGCATCCAAAACGGGTGCCTTTCCATCCGGTGCTGCGGCCTCGACCGTGAGCTCGTTCAGGATCTCCAGGACCCGGCGGCGTACCACAGGGGCGTCAGGCCGCTGCGCTTCCGCGGACAAGGCGTTGATGGTGGTCCCGGCCGCGCCTTGATGGGCTGACGACGACGAGGGACCAGTGAGCGGCTGCCCCACCAGTGAAGGTGCCCGTTCACTGGCCAGCCAGGCGTTGACCAGCCACAGCCACTGTTCCTGCCGGGGCAGGTTGAGCCATTCAAGCGACGGCGGCTGTATCCACGTGGAACTGTCCACGTCCAAGCGGAGCAGCCCGGCCATGGCGCACAACTCCAAGAGGATGGCTGTCTCATGGACGCCCAGACGGATGGACTCCGCCAAACGCCTCAGTTCACGCACACCCACACCACCGCTACGGAGAGTGGCCAAGGGTTGCTCCCGAACTGCGAACAGCAGCTCGGCAGTCAACCGCAGAATTTCGGCGATGGCACCCATGGCCGCGTTGCGGCGCAGGGCAGCGCTGGTATGGCCAAGTTCAGGAACAGGTGGGGCCAGCGTGAAGTCATCCACGATCGCACCACCACGCAAGGCAAGACCCACACTGTGGGGCAGCTCCACATGGCCGGCGTCCAAGGGGACCAGCAAGCCGCGCGCCAACAGCCAATCGATAGGCCCGACGTCGTGACTTTCGTGGGTGACCGACGCCCGGCGCTGTGCTTGGGGTACTGCGCCCATGGCCCAGTTGCCGAACTTGTCCAACAAACCCACGGTCCGCTCCGGGGCCGTAGCCAGAATGGTACGCAGGTTCTCAGGAGTGGACGTCCAGCGCTGCAAGGCCAATGCTGCATCCATCGGAGTGCTGGCGGGGTGGATGCCCGCGCCGCTTTGGTGTAGCTCGGCCACCAACTGCACAACCCGCTGGGCAAAGGCCGGTTGGAGCCGCACAAGTTCGGTGTAGCTGCGGCCGAGGCCTGCCGGATAAATGCCGATGACGTCCTTGAGGCTGCCCACGGGAAGGTAGAAGCGCTGACGGGACGATGTTGCCGGCGAGCCGGCGGGTGGATCTGCCCTGTGTACCAGTGCCAATTCCTGCAATTTAGCAAGAATGGGGTCCAGTGCCGAGAGAGTGGAACCGGCGATGACCTTTTTTAGCCCCGCAGCGGAAATGCTGTGGCCGGTATCGGCGTTCGTGCACAGGTGCAGGGTTTCCAACACCTGCATTTCCGGCTTGTTCAAACGCTCCAAGGCCCGTTGCACACTGACCCGGGCGCTCGCCCTCGCTGCCAGCGCCGCGAAGTCCGGTGCCATGGGGGAGATGAGGTCCGGCCGCGCAGCAAACAAGGCCCGCAGCGAGTCGTCGCTGCGCGCTTCAAGTTCCTTGCTGAGCGCGCGAATAAGGGACATCAATCCAACGTTACCGCCCCCGGGCCGCTGGTGCCCCGTCACTGGGGGAGGAGGTTACTGTCGGCGGCGCTGGCGAACGGAGTCAACCACCAGGACTACCGCGAGCATGAAGGCGACCGGCAGTCCGTAAAGGGCCGTCCACGTCACCCATACCGGTGCCACGCCTCCGTTGAACGCCACAGCCATGACCGTGCCAACGGCAGCCAGGGAGATGACGGCGATAACGGCTGCAGTGATCATGATGGGGCGGCGGTAACCCGGGGAAGTCATGCCCACAACGCTAGCAGCCGCACGGGATCCCGATACATTGATGCGGCTCTTGTGCTGTTCGTGTACTGCGTGGTCGCGGCAAAGCGGGAATAGGGGGTTCGGCAGGTAACCTTGAAGGAACAGACCAACACGAACAGGGCTGCCACCCTCGATCCCGCAGATCCCTGCGGATGCGGTGAACGGCCCGACGTGTCTCCCAAAGCAAGAACGAAGAAGGTTGATTACGTGCCTACCGGCAAGGTCAAGTGGTATGACAAGGAAAAAGGGTTCGGATTCCTCGCGGCTGAAGACGGCCAGGAAGTGTTCCTGCCCAAAACGTCCCTGCCCGCGGGCGTAACGGAGCTCAAAGCCGGGACCCGCGTGGAGTTCGGTGTGGCCGACGGCCGCCGCGGAGCACAGGCACTGGGGCTGCGTGTCCTGGAGAAGACGCCATCCATTGCCAAGGCCAAGCGCATGAACGCCAGGGACCTCGCACCTATGGTGCAGGACCTGGTCACGGTGCTGGACAACCTCTCCGGCTCCCTGTCTTCAGGCAAATATCCCGATGGCAACAAGGCCAAGGCCATCAGCATGGCACTGCGCAAGGTTGCCGACGAGCTGGAAGCCTAGGACCGGCCATGACATCGGAATCCGCACAGGACACCAAGGCCGGCCCTGACGCTGCCCAGGCTCCTGGAAACGGGGATGCCCCCGCGCGGAAGACCGTCGCGGCCAAGTCCCGCGCTGGTTTGCCTGTGTGGCGCACCGGTAAGCCGGACGCGTTCCTGGCTGCCGCCGTCGATACTGCACGTGAGGCAGTTGAAGGCATAGCCAGCCCGGGCGAGGTCGGGGCGCACCTGGGCGCAAAGTCAGAGGGCGACCGCGTAGTAACCCACCTGTTCGAGTCACGGCTGGCCGGCTATGGCGGTTGGCAGTGGTATGCCGTGGTGACCCGTAACTCCCGCTCCAAGGTGGTGACCGTGAGTGAGCTGGGTTTGCTGCCCTCCGAGGATTCCATCCTGGCTCCCGAATGGGTGCCGTGGGCTAAGCGGGTCCGCCCCGAGGACGAGACTCCGCTGGTGGAAGAGACCGTCGAGGATGTCACGGAAGAGTCCGTTCAGGCGGCGGAAGATGAGGCCACTGAACCGGCTGACGCTGAATCCGGTGATGAGGCCACCGAACCGGCCGACGACGAAACCCAGGACGAAGACGACGAAACCGAGGCTGAATAGGCGTTGCGGAAACCCGGGGTGACCACAGTGAAGGCGGATGCTGATGTCCACCTTTAGGTCACTCGGAATCCTCAATTACCGCATCTGGTTCTTCGGTGCGCTGATCTCCAATATCGGCACGTGGATGCAGCGTACTGCGCAGGACTGGTTGGTCTTCGACCACCTGACAGCGCACGACGCCGGTGCCATGGGCATTACTTTGGCACTCCAACTTGGTCCGCAGCTTTTTCTTGCTCCGTGGGCAGGCCTGCTGGCCGACCGTTATAGCCGACGCAAGCTGCTTCTCCTCACCTTGGTGGCCATGGCCCTCCTCAGCGCGGGGTTGGGTGTGCTGGTGCTGCTGGGTATCGCTGAACTTTGGCATGTCTACCTCTTTGCCTTGCTCCTGGGAATCGTGACCGCCCTGGACGCTCCGGTCCGACAGACCTTTGTCTCCGAACTCGTCACCGACGATTACCTCCCCAACGCAGTCGCCCTCAACAGTGCTTCGTTCAATGTGGCCCGGATGATCGGGCCTGCCGTCTCAGGCGTGCTGACGGTGGTAGTCGGCCCCGGCTGGGTGTTCCTCATCAATACCGTGTCATTCGTGGCCATGCTCTGGGCACTCAAACTCATTCCCGCATCATCGCTTCGTATCCAGCCCAGGGTGGCGGCCGGAAAAGGGCGCATCCGGGAAGGATTGCGCTACGTCAGGAACAGGCCGGACATTCAGGTGGTCCTGGTGGCGATCTTTATCGTGGGCACCTTCGGACTTAATTTCCCCTTGTTCATCGCCGCGATGGTGGGGACCCAATTCGGCATGGATGCCGGCGCGTTCGGAGCGTTGAACTCGGTCATGGCCATCGGGTCGGTGACCGGTGCGCTGCTGGCTGCCCGACGCGGAAGGCCCCGCCTCAGGTTGATCTTCGGGGCCGCCGGCGGCTTCGGAGTTGCCAGCGCCTTGGCCGCCCTGGCACCCAATGCTGTGCTCTTCGGGCTTGCCCTGGTTCCCTGTGGCCTGTTCGCACTGACCCTGATCACCAGCGCCAATGGCTACGTGCAATCCACCACGGAGGCTGTCATGCGGGGGAGGGTCATGTCCCTCTACATGGCCATTTTTATGGGCGGCACTCCCCTCGGGGCACCGTTGGTGGGCCTGGTGGCCAACGTCGGTGGCCCTCGATGGGCGGTCGGCGTTGCAGCGGTTGCCGGCGTCAGCACCGCCGTCGTGGGTTTGCTGTGGATCATCCGCGCGAAGCAGCTACGGCTCCGGTTCGATCGTCGGGCCCGCGGACTGAAGCACTTCCGGGTGGAGTCGCTGCTGGCACGCCCGGAAACGGACGACGACGGAAGCCGCCAACAAGGCGGTTAACGCGCCTTAAACGGCGGCGGCGCCGTCCGGGAACCACCCGCACGACGCCGACCAAAGCCTTCGGTGCTACTTCTTCAGCTCGCCCACAACGTAGTCGATGCTCGCGAGCAGAGCCGAAACGTCGTCCGGCTCAATGGCAACGAACGTCGCGATGCGCAGCTGGTTGCGGCCGAGCTTACGGTACGGCTCCGTATCCACAACGCCGTTGGCGCGCAGGACCTTGGCAATGGCTGCGGCGTCAACGGAGTCATCGAAGTCGATGGTGGCGATGACGTTGGAGCGGTCTTCGGCGTTGGTCACGAAAGGCGTTGCGTACTCCGAAGCCTCGGCCCAGGAGTAGATGCGGTTGGCGGAGTCTGCCGTACGCTTGCTGGCGAAGTCCAGGCCACCGTTGCTGTTGAGCCACTGCACTTGGGCGTCCAGGGTTACCAGGGTGGTCAGCGAAGGGGTGTTGTAGGTCTGGTTCAGCTTGGAGTTGTCGATGGCAGTCTGCAGGTCCAGGAAGTCCGGGATCCAGCGGCCGCTCGCCTTGACCCGTGCAGCCCGCTCCAAGGCGGCGGGGGAGAAGAGGCCAAGCCAGAGGCCACCGTCGGAGGCGAAGTTCTTTTGCGGTGCGAAGTAGTAGACATCCGTCTCGGCGACGTCCACGTCCAATCCGCCGGCTGCGGAGGTGGCGTCCACCAGGATGAGGGAGCCTTCATCGGCACCCTGGACACGCTTCACAGGAGCGGCCACGCCAGTTGATGTTTCATTCTGGGGCCAAGCGTAGACGTCCACGCCGGCTTCGGCCCTTGCCTCGGGGCGGGTGCCGGGTTCAGCTTTGATGATGGACGAAGCGTCAAGGAACGGTGCCTTGTTGGTGGCGGCAGCGAACTTTGAGCCGAACTCGCCGAATGAGAGGTGCTGGGCCTTCTTCTCGACCAAGCCAAATGCAGCCACGTCCCAGAACGCCGTGGAGCCGCCAACGCCGAGGACAACCTCGTAGCCTTCAGGAGCACGGAAGAATTGGCTGAGTCCTTCACGGACTGAACCCACCAGGTTCTTGACCGGAGCCTGACGGTGGGAGGTGCCGAGGATGGTGGTCGATGCGGCAGACAACGCTTCGATCTGTTCCGGGCGAACCTTGGACGGTCCAGCGCCGAAGCGTCCGTCCTTGGGCAGCAGGTCGGCGGGAATGGTGATGCTGTTGTCGCTCACGTAGGGCTCCAATGGGTATCGGCTAGAGATGGGTCGTGGCAGGGGGCAGCAACTGCCCCTTCGACACCCCAATTCTGCCTGACCCGGCCCGGGCGCAGGAACCTGCGACCGTCATAGTCCGCCACGTGGAACGTGGACGAACAAGATGCGACCACGATGCGACCGGAATTATCCAGAGTAATTCCAAATAAGCTAGGCTGGTGGTTGGCGTTCATGGGGCGGCGGTGCACACCGTCCGACCTTGCTGGGGACGCGGTACGGTGGAGATTACGCAAGGAACTGCGTTCGAGGAGAGCTGAGCTGGATGACGGATCTGATCGATACCACTGAGATGTATCTTCGGACCATTTTGGAGCTTGAAGAAGAAAACATAGTGGCTCTCCGGGCCCGCATTGCCGAGCGATTGCGCCACTCCGGACCCACTGTTTCCCAAACTATCGGACGCATGGAGCGCGACGGTTTGGTGATCGTGTCCAACGACCGCCACCTGGAACTCACTGAAGTGGGCCGGAAGCGCGCTACCGAGGTCATGCGCAAGCACCGCCTTGCAGAGCGACTGTTGGCCGACGTTATTGGTCTGGACTGGGCCTACGTGCACGATGAAGCGTGTCGCTGGGAGCACGTCATGAGTGAGCGCGTGGAGCGTCGTCTCTACGAGCTCCTGGAGCACCCTACGGAGTCTCCCTATGGCAACCCTATTCCAGGACTTGAAGCACTTGGTGGCCTTGCCAGCCAGCCCTTCCCCCGGCTTGACGTCAACCTGTTGCAGGCCATGGATGGCTACGCCGCCGATTCGCGTGTGGTGGTCAGCCGCTTGGCGGAGCCCATCCAGGTGGAGCCCGAGCTCCTTACCCAGTTGGACGAAGGCGGAATCCGTCCGGGCGCCAGCGTCTCGCTGGAACGCGTCGGTGAGTACATCTCGGTCCGGGTCCCTGGTATTGAAGGCGCCTTGGAGCTACCTCCTGAAGTTGCCGCGCACGTCTTCGTCTCCCTCAGCTGACCGGAGCTGGCCCAGTACCGTGTCAAACCTCACTTTTGGTCCTTCGGCGCGCGTGTGACCTGCGGTTTTTCGGAATTGATGATAAGGGGCTGCTGCGTTCAGACCGTTCCTGTTGATAACGAATTTATTACCGAACGCCTTAATCCCCTATAGTTATCTACTAGCGCTGATACCAAAGCGTTACCTGATCCGGAGCCGAGCTCTGCCAGCGGATCAGGTGTGTTACCCACCACTGGCAGAGGCGGGGGAACCACAAGCGGCTGTCTAAAGAAGCAGCCTTGGGGTGAAGTCCGCAGCAGAAGTGCCCACGTATACAAGTCCCTCTTGGGATACCTGTGTGCCGTGAGCGCCTCGTGCGGACCGGGTCTTTGTACTCTCTGACCCGAATCCGACAGCTAACTTCGCAGGCTTTTGAGAGAGGAACAGAGTTTGACATCGCAGAACGTCAGGGGCCGCCGCCGTGCGTCCGGCCCCGCTGCTGAGCTGCGGCCAGCCACCGTCGTAACGGAGATCCGGCCTCGCGACACCGAGCGTCAGGTGCGCCGCCGTAAGAGCCCGATGCGCCAGGTTGCCGACTTCGCCGCTGCCAGCGGCGTCGGGCAGAAGGCCGGTGTTGCGCTAGCCGCCACCGGACTTGCCCTGACTGTCGGCCTGCCCGCCACTAGTCCTGTCATGGCCACCTCGGAATCGGGCCAAACCGAGTCCGCCCTTGCAGTGGCCGCTCCTGCTGGCAGCCAGCCCGAAGTCTCCGCTGCCGCGTCAGCCAAGATCGACTTCAGCCGCGCCGCCGTCGCAACTGCTGCCGACCCGGATGGCAAGCTGAAGCAGCTGCTCAGTGCGCAGTCGACAGAAAGCATCCAGCGGACCTCGTCCGTTGGCAGCATGGCCAGCCCCCTTGACACGCTCTCCACGGCATCCCCTTTTGGTTACCGCATCAGCCCCCTCACGGGTGGCGCCGGTGACTTCCACCGTGGCCAGGATTTCGTTGCCCAGTGCGGCACGGCTGTGCACGCCGCGGCGACAGGCAAGGTCACCTTCGCCGGATGGCACGAGTATGGCGGAGGCAACCGCGTGGTCGTTGATCACGGCAATGGCCTTGAAACCACGTACAACCACCTGTCGTCGTTCACCGTCCAGGTTGGACAGACCGTAAACCGTGGCGACACCGTCGCCCTGAGCGGCACCACTGGCGCTTCCACCGGCTGCCACCTCCACTTCGAGGTCCAGGTCAACGGTGAAGTTGTAGACCCCATGGGCTGGCTCTGAGCCAGGTGATGGCTGCCTCTCGCATTCGCGAGACACCCCGTGACCTGAATGTGACATTCGCGTTCAACTGTTGTAGCGTACAGAGCGCATCGGCTTTTTAGGGGGCCGATGCACTTGAGTGGATTGCCTAGCTCTGCCACCGCTCAGGGTCCGTTCGCATAAATCGTCTGGCAGGGGCGGGGGAACCATTTCTGGTCTTCGAAAGAAGGCCTTGGGGTTAAGTCGCAAAAGCTTCCTTGGAAGCAGCGCGGCCGGATGACTCCCATCCGAATCCGACAGCTCACCTCGCAGGCATTGGGAGAGGCTACCTTCGTGTCATCACGCACTACCCCTGCGCGCCATCGCGCCCAAACGGTTCGTACGAACCCGTTGAACACTCTTTCCAAGGCTGTTTCCTCCAATGCAGGGACCGTAGGCCGTCAGGCCGCCGTCCTCGCAGCAGCCTCAGGCCTCGTCCTCACCGTCGGCTTGCCGGCACAAGCAGCAGACACCGACGTTTCCAAGTTGGAAGCCTCCAGCACCCAACAGCTGGTGGCTACCGCGGTGGTTACCGCAGAACCGACAGCTACTGTTTCCTTCGAGAGCCCCATCGTGGCCACCAAGGAAGCCCCCAAAGTAGTCCAGCGCGCAGCGCAGATTACCGAGCGTGCAGCGGCCACCACTGAAGAAACAGTGCAAGCAGTTACAGCTAAGTCCTCCGAGGCCAAGGATTCGCCTTCCAACGCAGCTGCCTCCGGTCTCGCCGCCATTGCCTACACCGGCATCGGCTCTCCCTACGTTTGGGGCGGCACCACACCCAACGGTTGGGATTGCTCCGGCTTCACCCAATGGGTCTACGCACAGGCAGGAATCAGCATCCCCCGCGTCAACGCCTGGACGGCCATGACGCCTACCAGCACTCCTGCTCCCGGCGACCTCGTCATGCAGAACGGCGGAGCCCATGTGGGCATCTACGTCGGCAACGGCATGATGATCAGCGCCTTGAACCCCGGTCAAGGAACGCTGCTGCACTCCGTAGCGTCCACCGGCTCCTCCTCGTTCTACACCCTCCGCTAAAAATCCGGTTCGGGGTCGGCCGAATGCCCCACTTGCTGGCCAACCCACTACCCGCGTGTACCCCAACTGCACGCGGATACGAAAAGAGAAAATCATGACCAGTGCAAATAAGGTTGCACGGCACCGCGCTGAGGCCCCCAAGACCAGCTCGCTTGCCGTCATCGCCAAGGCCGTCAGCAACAACGCCGGTGGCGTTGGACGCCAGGCAGCAGTTATTGCCGCAGCTTCAGGCCTGGTCCTGACCAGTGGCATCGCCGCCAACGCTGCCGACACCAACGTGGACCGTGAATCTACGTCCACGTCCACCCTGGACGTACAGTCGGTAGTCCAGGCCACCATCGCCGCGGACTCCACTGTAGCCATTTCCTACGAGCGCCCCGTGGTCACCACCGTGGAAGCCCCGGCTCCCGTGGTAGTTGAGGAAGTTCCGGCCAAGGTTGAAGCCAAGGTCGAAACCAAAGAGGCACCTGCGGTTACCGCCAACGCAGCTCCGGCAGCCAATGCAACCGTTGCCGTCAGCAACGCGACCCCAGCTCCGGCAGCTCCCGCCGCATCCAGCGGACTCGGTGCCGCTATCGCTGCGGCGGCTTACGCCCAGCTCGGCGTCACCCA
Organism: Paenarthrobacter sp.; assembly: GCF_031180005.1. Taxonomy (NCBI): domain Bacteria; kingdom Bacillati; phylum Actinomycetota; class Actinomycetes; order Micrococcales; family Micrococcaceae; genus Paenarthrobacter; species Paenarthrobacter sp. The sequence goes on from NZ_JAPSHI010000004.1 coordinate 32,945, forward strand.
GGACTGCACCATGCTGGTGACCAACTCCCTGGCTGCGGTTGGCATCAACTTCCACGACTGGCCCGCCGGGTACCTCTCCCTCGGCCGCACCGTCAGTGCAGCAGAAGCCCAGCCCGGCGACCTCGCCTACTACGCCAACGGCGGTTTGGCCGGACAGGCCCACATCGCTGTATACGTAGGCAACGGCCAGGCAGTCCACGGTGGATGGAACGGATCCACCACGGCCCTCTTCAGCGCCAACGTTGGCTCCGGCCCGGTCTTCATCCGCGTCAACGGCTGATCCATCTTCTTCAGAACACCCCGCGGGCTTCGGCCGGCGGGGTGTTCTGCATTAACCGTTGCCGATTTTCGGGGTGCCTGCAGTAAGGGGCGTGCGCCCACCACCGACTTTGGTTCTGAAAACCGTCCGACACGCGTCAACCAAGTGTGTCGGGCCGGAATTGCCCCTCAAAGCAGGTGATAGCGGCACGCAACCCTTAACCGCGCATGAAATCTTGCCGACACCGCACACGAAACGACAGAAAAATTCGTTGATACGGCATATAAGTGCTTACCCTTATGTTGTCGATCCACAGCCCGTACATGCAGAGGGCAGCCGGCCCTCGTGCCCCTGACGGGTGCGGCCGTGAAGAGGTACGTGCATGCGCACACTCGTTCTGAATGCTGGATATGAACCGCTGGCGGTAATAACATTCCGCCGGGCGCTGGTCCTTGTGCTCACTGGGAAAGCTAGCGTGGTGGCCGAAGGCGACGAGCCTGTCGTCGGGCCACAGGAGATTCTCGGAAGACCTTCCGTGATCCTCCTCAACCGCTACATCCGTCCCCGGTACAACAGGATCACTGCCGTGAGTCGCCGCGGGGTACTTCGCCGCGACGGCCATCGCTGCGCCTACTGCGGGAAAACAGCCCACACCATAGACCACGTCCACCCCAAATCCAGGGGCGGCGCGGATTCCTGGGAAAACCTGGTTGCGGCGTGCTTGAAATGCAATAACGCCAAGAGCGACCACACGCTGGCCGAGATGGGTTGGAAACTCCGTTTCAAGCCCGGTGTGCCCCAGGGAACCATGTGGCAGATTAAGGAACTCGAGAAACCTGCGCCGGACTGGGACCCGTTCCTGTTGCCGGAATCCGCTGCCTGATCGATTTCTGCCGGTCTCCACCCGTCCCGGGTAATCTGGGCGAATGGAGTTCAATGCCGTGATTCTGGCGGGTGGCCGGGCCACCCGCCTCGGTGGCGTGCCCAAGCCATCATTGAAGTACGACGGCGATACCCTCCTTTCGCACGCCCTGCACGCGGCCAGGGGTGCTTCGGCTGTGGTTGTGGTGGGGCCGGACGCTCCAGATGGGTCGGAAAGGACGCAACTACCGGTCGGTGTCTTGCGGTCTCGGGAAGAACCGGCGTTCGCGGGCCCCGCCGCGGCAATCGCTGCCGGTATGGCTGCACTGAAGGAGAATAGCCCGAGCACCCCGTGGACGCTGGTGCTGGCTTGCGATATGCCGCATGCTTCCCGCGGTGTAGGCCTCCTCTGGACCGCAATCGCGTCCAGTCCGGACGTGGAGGGAGCCATGGCTGTTTCTCCTGATGGACGCAAGCAACCGCTCTTGGGGGCCTACAGTACAGCTGCGTTGGAAAGGGAAGTGGCCGTAGCTTCCGAAGGCACGGGGTTAACGAACTCTTCAGTGTTCCGCCTGCTTGCTAGGCTGAACGTGCTGGACGTTGACGTCCCCGCGGGTTCCACGGATGACGTGGACACGTGGGAGGACGCAGCGGCCTTGGGCATTGACTACGAGTTGGAGGCGGACGTGAAGAGCCAGGAAGAGACGCTCGAGGAATGGTGCCGCACACTGCTGCAGGCTTTCGAGCTTGAGGGTGTGGAAGTGGACATCAACGAGGTCCTTGCGGTCGCAGGAGTAGCAGCGCATTCAGTAGTGCGGCCCGCCGCGCCCTTGACCACGTTCATCGCCGGCTACGCGGCAGGCATGGCCCGCGGGATCGGTCAGGCCAGCGATGACGCATCCATGAACGCAGCCCTGGAACTGGCCCGCAAAGTTGCCAAGGAGTACTCGGAGTCCGGGACTGACCCGGAATGACGGAGGCCCCCAACGAGGGCCATCACGCGGCACACACGTGGCATGAGGCCCGGCAGCGCGCATTCGATGTTGCTGCCCCCATCCCGCCGGGGCCCGTGCCTCTCAGCTCCGCTCTCGGCCGCACCCTGGCTTCCGATGCCTTGGCACTGCAGGACATGCCCCACTATGCCTCGTCGGCTATGGACGGGTGGGCCGTCAATGGCAGCGGTCCTTGGATCCTGAGTGAGCCCGGGCAGAGGCTGGCACCGCACCAAGCTAGTCCAATTGTCACGGGCGGACTGATACCGCCCGGCACCAAGGCAGTACTGCGCAGCGAGAGTGGCGTCATTACCACGGACGACGACGGCCTGCCGGTTCTTGCGCTGGGCGGCACCGCCAAACCGGGGGAGCCCCGGAACGGCCAACACATCCGTAAAGCTGCAGAAGAAGCCGCCGAGGGTGACGTCTTGTTGAAAGCCGGAACGGTAGTAAACCCGGCGCATATTGCCTTGGCAGCGCTGGCGGGTTTGGACCACTTGGAAGTTCTGGGAAAACCGTTGGTCCGGTTCCTCCTGACGGGTTCGGAAGTCGTGGCGGGGGGTGTTCCTTTGCCCGGGCAGGTCAGGGACACCTTCGGCCCGCAGCTGGGTGCCGTCGTCGAGCTTTTGGGCGGTATCGCAGGGGAGCAGCTCAAGGTGGGCGACAACTACGAGGAATGGATTGCCGCACTTCGCGACGCAGAGCCCGCGCTTGATGAACTGGCACCGGACGAACCGTACGTTGAAGCGGAGGCCCCTGCCGACGTCGTTATTACCACGGGCGGAACGGGACGTTCCGGAACGGACCACCTCCGCAAAGCGGTGGCAGAGCTTGGTGGCAGTTTGCTGATCGATGGCATCGCCATGCGCCCGGGGCACCCCGCTGTGTTGGCGGAGCTGCCCGATGGCCGCTTTGTGTTGGGACTGCCAGGGAATCCGCTCGCCGCGATGATGGCCTTGTTTACCGTGGGTGGACCCCTGCTGGCTGGTTTGGGCCATGGTCGCTTGGAAGAAGTGGGTGAGGTTCCCTGTGGCACTACTATCGACGCGGATCCCGGACGGACCCGCCTGACGCCGTTCAAGCTCGTGTACGGGCTGGCGTCGCCGGCGCAGCATGCGGGTCCCGGAATGATGCGGGGCCTGGCAGGTGCAGACGGGGTGATGGTGGTGCCGCCCCACGGTGTCCAGCTGGGTGAAATGGTGCCCGCATTCGCCTTGCCTTGGGGCAAACCGCTGCCCTTGCCGAAGGCGCCGGAGGACAAGCCCCGAAAAGCCGCATCCCGGCAACAGAGGAAGGCTCCCTCGGGCCCGGTTGACTGGAGTGCTTTGGACGCTTGAGGGGTGCCTTGAGCGGATTCCGGACTGAGGACAAAGTGCAATGATGGACTCATGAACAGGCATGCTCCAGAACAGGACATCAACGAAGATGACCTGCAAATCCACCCGCCCAAACAAGCCGCAGCAGGCCTTAAAGCTGTCACGGTTGCCCTTGAACGAGGTTACGCCCAGGCCGGAGTGACCCGTACGGTCCGTTCCATGCTCAGAGTCAACCAGCATGATGGCTTTGACTGCCCAGGGTGTGCATGGCCGGAATCAATCACCGGCAGGCGAAGCCCCGCAGAGTTTTGTGAGAACGGCGCCAAGGCCATCGCCGAGGAGAGCACCACTCGGACAGTCGGTGCCGAATTCTGGGCGAAGCACTCCCTTGCGGACCTCGAGGACAAGACGGAGTACTGGCTGGGAAGCCAGGGAAGACTTTCCGAGCCGGTGGTCATCAAACCGGGCGACACGCACTATTCTCCGATCAGTTGGACTGAAGCCTTCGCTTTGATCGGCGAGCACATCAACGCCACCACGCCTGACAAATGCGTGTTCTACACCTCCGGCCGGACGGCCAACGAGACTGCTTTCATGTACCAGCTATTCGCGCGGAGCCTCGGCACCAACAACCTTCCCGATTGCTCGAACATGTGCCACGAGTCCTCCGGCAGCGCCCTCAACCCGACCATCGGAATCGGGAAAGGCACTGTTTCCTTGGAGGACATCCATCATGCGGAGCTGGTTCTGGTTGTAGGCCAAAACCCTGGAACGAATCACCCCCGCATGCTCTCCGCCCTCCGTGACTGCAAGAACAACCGCGGAAAGATCATCGCGGTCAACCCGCTTCCCGAAGCCGGCCTCCTGAACTTTAAGGACCCCCAGTCCCTCAACGGTGTCATCGGTGGCGGCACCACCATCGCTGATGAGTTCCTGCAGATCAAAGTGGGTGGCGATCTCGCCTTGTTCCAAGCACTGGGACACCTGCTCCTGGAGGAAGAGAAACGCAGCCCCGGGACCGTCGTCGACCATTCCTTCATCGAGGAGCAGACCGAAGGCTTCGAAGCCTATAAGGAAGCACGTTCGGTGCTGGACTGGGACGAGACAGAGCGGGCAACAGGGCTGAGCCGCGAAGAGATCACCAAGGCAGCCGGGATGATGGCGGCGTCGAAGGCAACCATCATTTGCTGGGCACTCGGATTGACCCAGCAACCGCACTCTGTGGATACGCTCCGCGAGATCATCAACCTTCTATTGCTCCAGGGCAACTTCGGTAAGCGGGGAGCCGGCGCCTGTCCCGTCCGGGGCCACTCAAACGTGCAGGGCGACCGGACCATGGGCATCTGGGAGAAACCCAAGGAATCCTTCCTGGCCGCGCTGGACAAGGAGTTCGACTTCCACATGCCGCGGGATCACGGCTACGACTCTGTGGAAACCCAGCACGCCTTGGAAAAGGGCGAAGTGGATGTCTTCGTCTCCATGGGTGGGAACTTCGCCGCGGCTGGATCGGACACGGCTGCTTTGGAACAAGGCTTGAAGAAGGCCGGCTTGACCGTCCACATCTCCACCAAGCCCAACCGGGCACACATCGTTCACGGCAAAACGTCCCTGATTCTGCCCACGCTCGGCCGGACGGACACTGATGACAAACACCCCAAAGGCAAGCAGTTCCTCTCGGTGGAGGATTCCATGTCCGTCATCCATAAAACGCAAGGGCGGCTGGAGCCGGTTTCAGAACACCTGCTGAGTGAACCCGTGATTGTGGCACGAATGGCCCAGGCGGCGCTGGGGGACAACCACAGCGTGGACTGGCGCGCCATGGCCGAGGACTATGACGTGATTCGCGACCATATCTCACGCGTCATTCCCGGCTTTGAGGATTTCAACGCCCGGGTCCGCACGAAGAACGGCTTTGTCCTCCCCAACCCACCCCGGGACACCCGGACCTTCGCCACGGACATCGGCAAGGGGCGTTTCTCCGTTCGGCCGCTTGAGTACCTGGAGGCCCCGGATGGCCACCTGATCCTCCAGACTGTCCGCAGCCACGACCAATACAACACCACGTTCTACGGCCTGGATGACCGGTACCGCGGTGTCTCGGACGGCCGTCGGGTGATCCTGGTCCATCCTGGTGACCTGGCGGAATTGGGCTTCGAGGACCGTGACCTGGTGGATGTCATCTCCACCTTCGCGGGAACTGAACGGCGTGCCAACAAGTTCCGCCTGATCGGGTACCCCACGGCCAAAGGATGCGCCGCTGCGTACTTCCCGGAGGCCAATGCCCTGGTGCACCGTGAACTGGTGGCCCGGGAATCCAACACCCCCGGCTACAAAGCAATGACCGTACGCTTCGTGAAGCATGAGGAGAACGGTTCGTGATATGGGACGAGTAACCCAGCGCCGCAAGGTGCACAAGTTTGTCCTGGATGGCTCGCCCCAGGCCCTGGAGCATCCCATCCGCTTCAAGGAAGACGTCCTGGCTGTGGAGGAGCCGCTGGAGATCCGCTTGGGTGACATGTCTTTCTCCGTGACCATGCGGACCCCCGGAGACGACTTCGACCTCGTTGCGGGATTCCTCGTCTCGGAAGGGATCGTGTGGGAACCGGGTCAGCTGGTCTCGGAGCGTTTCTGCGCCGGGGAGGACGAGAACGGGGTGCAGACCTTCAACGTCGTGGATGCACAACTCCGGCCTGATGTTGAACGACCCGACACCGGCCGCAACGTCTACACCTCCAGCTCGTGCGGAATCTGCGGCACGGACTCCATTGATGCCGTTCGCAAGTCTTCGCACCACAGCCCCAAGGAAGACCATGTCACTGTTCCGGTACGGGCGCTCGCCGCCCTGCCGGACCGTCTCCGTGAAGCCCAGGCGGTCTTTGACAAGACCGGTGGCGTGCACGCTGCCGGCCTTTTCAAAATCCATGACGACGGCTCTACTGAGTTGCTCTGCCTCCGGGAGGACGTGGGCAGGCACAACGCCGTGGATAAAGTAGTGGGCTGGGCGTTGCGTGCGGGCATGTTGCCGCTCAAAGGGACTGTTCTTCAGGTTTCGGGCCGGGCTTCGTTTGAACTCGTCCAGAAAGCTGCCATGGCGGGAATCCCCGTGTTGGCTGCAGTGAGCGCCCCCTCCAGCCTTGCGGCGGAACTTGCGGAGGAAACGGGGATTACCCTGGCCGGTTTCAGTCGCGGGCTCAGCCTCAATGTATATGCCGGACGGGACAGAATCGTTGCAGAGGTGGCGGAAACAGACTCGCATACCGTGGAGGATAGCCGGCAATCACTTGGCTATTGAGCTGGAACAACGTAGATTTTATCCATCGAATGGAAACACGGTGACCCAAGATTAGCCGTCCGCGCCCAGCAGTTTCGGGTCGCGGTAAACAAGCCCTGTCACCCAGCGAACGCCCAAAGGGGAATTAATTGCACGACGACCGCCGGATCACTGAACAGCGTCTCGATCGGTTTGTTCGGGAACGCATTCTTCCGGCCATCTACGGTAGGGCGATCCCGCTTCAGCTCAGCAGCTGGGACGCTCCGGGCGAACCAGTGCCCGCCGCGGAAGCCCTGCGCCAGGTCTTCACACCGCAGGAGCCCGGTTCCGCGTGGGGCAGGGCTTGGAGCACCAAGTGGCTACGCCTCCAAGGTGAGGTGCCGCAGGACTGGGGAATGACGGATTCCACCACTGTGGAGATCATCGTCGATCTAGGCTTCAACAGCGATGTCCCGGGGTTTCAGTGTGAAGGCACAGCATGGCGCTCCGATGGAAGCATCATCAAGGCGATCTCGCCCAGGAACTTCCACGTTCCGCTCAAGCTTCTGGGTGGAGGGCATTCCGTGGACTTCTACGTGGAGGCCGCCGCCAACCCGGATGTAGCACAGGGCTGGTCGTTCGCCCCCACACCGCTGGGGGATAGGGCCACCTCCGGCGATGAGCCCCGGTACCGCCTGGGCCGCATCGCCATTGCTGAACTGAACGAAACCGTGTGGGAACTCAACCAGGACATCTGGACCCTCAGCGGTTTGATGCACGAACTACCCATGGACATGCCCCGGCGCCACGAGATCCTGCGCGCACTCGAGCGCATGATGGACATCATGGATCCGGACGATGTTGCCGGAACCGCTGCCGCAGGCCGTGCAGAGCTGAGGCAGGTCCTCAGCCGTCCCGCGTATGCGTCGGCCCATGAACTGCTCGCTACCGGCCACGCGCACATCGACTCCGCTTGGCTGTGGCCCGTCCGTGAAACCATCCGCAAGTGTGCCCGCACCTTCTCCAACGTTGTGGCCTTGATGGATGAAGACCCGGACTTCGTGTTCTCCTGTTCTTCGGCCCAGCAGATGGCGTGGATGAAGGAGTTCTTCCCTGAGCTCTTTGTGCGCATCAGGGAAAAAGTGAAGGCCGGCCAGTTCGTCCCGGTGGGCGGCATGTGGGTGGAATCGGACACCAATATGCCAGGTGGCGAGGCCATGGCCCGCCAGTTTGTGGAAGGCAAGAGTTTCTTCCTGAACGAGTTCGATATCGAGTGCCAGGAAGCCTGGCTTCCCGATTCGTTTGGCTATTCCGGTGCCATCCCGCAGATAGTCAAGGAAGCCGGCTCCCGCTGGTTCCTCACGCAGAAGATCTCGTGGAACAAGGTCAACCGTATGCCTCACCACACCTTTGCCTGGGAGGGCATCGACGGCACCCGGCTGTTTACGCACTTCCCGCCCGTGGACACTTACAACGCTGAGCTGCACGGACGGGAATTGGCCCATGCACAGCGTAATTACCGCGATCACGGCCGCGGGACCATGTCCTTGGTGCCGTTCGGCTATGGCGACGGCGGTGGCGGACCTACACGCGAAATGGTTGCCGCTGCGCATCGCACGGCGGATCTGGAAGGCTCCCCGAAGGTCCGCATGGGCACGGCAAAGGACTTCTTCACCAAGGCCGAGGCCGAGTACACCAACCTGCCGGTCTGGGTGGGGGAGATGTACCTGGAAATGCACCGTGGAACGTACACCAGCCAGGCCAAGACCAAGCGTGGCAACCGTCGGAGCGAACACCTCCTGCGTGAGGCGGAGCTCTGGTGTGCCACTGCCGCTGTTCGGCTCGGCGCTGCCTACTCCTATCCTACGGATGAGCTCAAGCGACTCTGGCGGCTGGTCCTCCTCCAGCAGTTCCACGACATCCTTCCGGGCAGCTCCATTGCCTGGGTCCACCAGGACGCAGAGCGCAACTATGAGGCCATAGCCCGGAATCTCGAGGACATCATCAACCATGCCGCTCAGGCCTTGGTAGGCGAGGGCGAGCAACTGCTCCTCTTGAACGCCGCGCCGCATCAACGCAACGGAGTGCCTGCATTGGGTGCGGCCGAGGCCACGAAGCCCGCTCCCAGTGTCCACGTGGAGGAACTTGAAGACGGCTACGCCTTGGACAACGGCATCATCCGCGCGGTCCTTAGCAAGGACGGCCTGCTTACCTCGCTGGTTGACTACCTCAGCGGCCGCGACGCCATCGCTCCAGGACAGGCCGGAAACCTGCTGGAGCTTTTCAGGGACACTCCTAACGAGTGGGACGCCTGGGATATCGAAGAGTTCTATCGCCGAAACGTCACACCACTGACCCAAGCGGATGGCGTCGATGTTGAGCGTTCGCCCGCCGGCGTCGTCGTAGTGGTCAAACGAAAGGTGGGTGCCTCCACCATCACGCAACGCCTGACTCTCGACGCCGGTGCGGCGTCGCTGGGGATTGCCACCACGGTGGACTGGCAGGAACGCGAAAAGATGCTCAAAATCGCCTTCCCATTGGATGTCAGGGCGGATCGTTCAGCATCCGAGACGCAGTTCGGCCACGTCTTCCGGCCGACGCACACCAACACATCCTGGGAAGCGGCCAAGTTCGAGATCTGTGCCCACCGCTGGATCCACGTAGCCGAACCCGGCTATGGCGTCGCAGTGAGCAATTCCTCCAGTTACGGGCACGATGTCACCCGGGCCGTCCGTGCCGATGGCGGAACCACGACGACGGTCCGCACTTCGCTGCTGCGCTCTGCCCGGTTCCCTGACCCGGAAGCTGACCGGGGTGAGCACACACTTGAGGTGACCATCAGGCCTGGCGCTGCGATCGCGGATGCCGTGGAAGAGGGATACCGCACCAACCTGAAACCGAGGTTCATCTCCGGCGAAAGGCCCGTGGAACCGCTGCTTTCCGTGTCCAATCCCGCGATCGTGGTGGAGGCAGTGAAGCTGGCCGAAGATGACTCGGGCGACGTCATTGTTCGGCTCTACGAATCGTTGGGGGAGCGTTCAACGGGCCTTCTAACGGCCAACTTTGAGTGCTCGGATGCAGTGGCGACGGACCTGTTGGAGCGTCCCACGGAAGCCGCCGCTGTGGATGTGGAGCAGGGGCCCTTGGTCAAGCTGGTACTACGGCCTTTCCAGCTGGTCACGCTGCGGCTAATACGCTGATTGCCTGGCTTCGCTGAGCCGCCTGGGTTACTCCGCCAGTTCCGCGTCGATGGCATCTTTCAACACTTGAACCCGAACGGGGATCACGGTGTCATGGTGTTTGATTTGGGCTGCGACGTTCTTCGAGAAGACATCCTCAACCAAGGTGGGCATGTCCTTTACTCCGCTAACGTAGCGTTTGGCGGCGAAGTCGAACTCTGACCTGTTGTTCCTTATCCGGGTGTTGAGAGCCTTGAGTTCGTCGGCAATCTTGAGGTATTCCGCTTCCGGGGCATTCCGGGCGGTGGCGTCATCGATCTTCTTGACGTACTCATCCTTGAGCCGAACGAATTCGTTGTAGTTCTCCTCGGACTTTGCGGTCGTTTCTGCGTGCGATTCCAGCTGTGCAATCTCGTTGTCCAAGGTGCGGGCAAACTCAACATAGGAGATGTTCTTGGACTTCTTGAGTTGGTTCACGGCTTCGCGGCACGGAACAGCTGCCTGTGCAAGGAGCGTTTGGCGCTCCCGGAGGTTGGCTGCTTTGGAGCCCACAAAGAGTCCGCTGCATCCGGCGTCCTCCCTGAAGAGCCCTTCGAACTGCGGGTATGACTCCACAAGGCCCTCCATGGAGTCGAGGTAAGCCTGGTAGGAATCGCCCAGCTGGGTTATGGCCACAGCAATCGTCTCCGCTTCGCCCCCGGCACCGTTGCCAGTCTGCACGTCGTTCAAAGCGGTCCGTGCGGAGTCCACGGCCTGTTGGAACTCGTCCCGCTCCTTGGCGGAGTTCTTCTCAGCATCTTCACGTGAAGCGGGGACGTTGCGTGCCTTCTTATACGCGGCCAAGTAGGCGTTGACAGCGGGCTGGATCTTGCCCCTTGCCTCAACGAGCGATGTCAGACGATCCTCCTTGAGGAGGGCCAGGCTTTCCTTGCGCTGCTGGCCGGCGAAGTTGGTCAAGGCGATCACCACTGCCGAGGCAACCACCGCCAGCACAACTGCAATGGCAAGGGCAATAAGGACGGGGCGGCGCTTACTGCGAACGGGTTCAATGGTCATGGCTATTTCCCCTCACCGGATGCGGCATCAAACTGTTCAAGGCTCTTCTTGAGAACGCCTTCGAATTCGGAGTTTGAGCTGTTGGCGCTTTCGATGATCTTTGAGTACTTATCCTTGGTGGCAGTTTCATACGTTGTTTGCGCCTTGGCGAACGCATCATTGATGTCCAACAATGCAATGCCCGCGAGGGTGCTCTTGCTGAGGCGCTCAAAGTTGTCCTTGCTGTTGAGCACTTCCTGTTGCTTGTCCCGCTGGCCTCTGATGACGGACTCAACGTCCGTGAGCAAGGTGGTGGTCTCGGCGTCGGCACCTTCCTTGGCCGTGCCCAGCGCTGCCAGGCACTCATCAGCACTCTTGACATAGTCCTGGGCATAGGTCTCACTGGCGACGTTCAGGGATGAATGCAGGGCCGCGCACGGTCCACCCACGGAGCGGTAGATGTTGGAAGTGTTGACCACCAGTTGATCGTTGTAAGCGATCACCGCACCGTACTGATCCTTGAAGCGGTTGAAGGATTCGGCGACTTCCTGATCCTGCAGTGCCGGCGATTCCGCCATTTGTTGCAGACGGTCACGATTTACCTGTGACTCACGCACGATGCGCTCACGGTCCTGGCTGAGGACTTTATCCTCTTCCGCCTGTCCCGCCTTTTCGGAAATCGCGTTCGAGTACCGGCCCGAAAACTGCTGCACCAGGGGGTCGTAGAGATTCATCGAGTTGTCAACGATGACGCGTTGTTTGTCCAAGCGGACGACGTCGGCACGGCCTGGTCCTGCAGGCCGCGAGAGGGCGAACCAGGTGCCAAGCCCTGCGGCTACCAAGGCCACCACTACGGCAACCACAATGATTACGGTACGCCTGGAACCACTCCGGCCAGGTTCGCTGATTGTTTCTTCCAAATTCATATCCCCCATATTGGTGAACCACTTAGACGTCGTGCTGGAGCCGCTTCACGAAGAGTTTGGTCCGTTCTTGGCGCGGTGCCCGCAATACCTCGGCTGCCGGCCCGCGTTCCACTACCACCCCGCCGTCCATGAAAATTACCTCGTCGGCCACATGCTGGGCAAAGGCAAGCTCATGGGTCACGATCACCATGGTCCAGCCCTCTTCGGCAAGTTCTTTGATGACGCCCAGTACGTCGCCCACAAGTTCGGGGTCCAGTGCGGACGTGGGCTCGTCAAACAGGAGCAGTTGGGGCTTGAGTGCCAACGCCCGGACGATTCCCACGCGCTGCTGCTGGCCGCCTGAGAGCTCGAAAGGGTAGGCGTCGCGCTTGTCGGCAAGACCAACACGTTCCAGCAGGCGTTCGGCTTCGGCGATTGCCTCGGCGCGAGGCCGTTTTTGGACCTGGACGGGGCCTTCGATGATGTTTTTCAGCACGGTCATGTGGGGGAACAGGTTGTAGTGCTGGAAGACCATGGCGCTGCGGTCGCGGAGTGCAGCCACCTCCTTCTTCCCTACCTTGGCACCGAAGTCGATGGCGAGCTCAGCTGAGGAGTCGCCGCTTCCAAAAGCCACCGTTCCGGCGTCGGGAATTTCCAGCCCGTTGAGGGAACGCAGGACCGTGGTCTTGCCTGAGCCGGAAGGCCCGATCAGGGCCACCACCTGGCCGCGCCGGATATCGATGTCGATGTCGCGCAGGACAACGTTGCTTCCGAAGGCTTTGGCAAGGCCCCGTGCCTTCAGGACCGACGTGACGCGCGGCTGGCGGGAGGGGTCGTTAGTGAGCGACATAGCGGTCCAATCTCTTTTCCGCGGCGGATTGCGCAGTGGAAAGTACCAGGCAAATGACCCAATAGACCAAGGCTGCCTGCACGTAAAGGGCCATGAACTCCTGGCTGAACGCGGCGATCTGCTGTGCGTTGCGGAACAGTTCAGTAACCAGGATGAGCGACGCGAGGGACGTGTCTTTCACCAGCGAAATGAAGGTGTTGGACAACGGGGGAACTGACACCCGTGCTGCCTGCGGAAGGATGATGCGCACCAAGGCCTGCGGACGGGACATTCCGATGGTGTGGCCGGCTTCCCATTGGCCTTTCGGCACGGAGAGGATGGCAGCACGGATGATCTCGGCTGCGTACCCGCCCACGTTCAGGGAGAAGGCGATGATGGCGCTTGGCCAGGGATCAAGCCGGATGCCGATGCTGGGCAGGCCGAAGAAGATGACAAAGAGCTGCACCAGCAGGGGAGTGCCGCGGATCACCGAGACGTAAAACCGGCCGATGCCCGAGAGCAGCCAGTTTGGGCTCAGGCGCATCAGCGCGACCACAAGCGCAAGCACCAAGCCGAAGGCGAAGGACGCGAGCGTCAGCGGAATGGTTCCCGTGACGGCGCCGGTGATGAGCGGACCGAAGGAACTCCAGATGAGGTCCCAGTTCATCTATTTGGTGACGTCCGCGCCGAAGTACTTTTCCGAAATCCTAGCCAGGGTGCCATCGGCTTGGAGATCAGCCAGCGCCTTGTCCACTGCTGCCGTGAGTTCCGTAGACCCCTTACGGAATACCATGGCGCTTTCGGTCTTTTCCGGTGCTTCGGCTGCGACCTTCAGGCCGGAATCAGGAGTGTTCTTGGCGTAGTCCAAGTACGTGAGTTTGTCGTTCACCGTGGCATCCACGCGTCCTTGTTGCACCAGCGTGGCAGACTGCGCCCAGCCTTCCACGGCCTGGACGTTAGCGCCGGCTTCAACGGCCATCTTGTAGAAGTTGCTGGTGAGCGACTGGGCGGTGGTCTTGCCCTTAAGGTCTGCAAAGCTGTTGATGCTGCTGTTGTCCGATTTGGTGACTACCACGCCGGTGGAGATGGTGTACGGAGTTGAGAACTCGTACTTGGCCTTGCGTTCGTCATTGATGGAGATCTGGTTGGCGATGGTATCGAACCGCTTGGATTCCAGCCCGGCAAAGATGCCGTCGAACTGCGTCTCCTGGAAGGTAGCCTTCACTCCAAGTTTCCCTGCCACGGCCTGGGCAATTTCGACGTCGAACCCGGTGAGCTCTCCGGCTCCGTCAGCATGGAAGCTGAAGGGGCGGTACGTACCTTCGGTGGCGATGACAAGTTCGGCCTTGGATTTCACGTCCGAAAGGGACGTGTCCCCACCGGACTGGGCGGGTGCCGATCCTCCACCGCAGGCAGAAAGTGCAAGGGCGGCCGAGGCCAAGGTGGCTGCGAGGACAGAGCGGCGGGTGCGAAGGCTGTTCATGGAGCCATCTTAGTCACCGCCCGGGGCAGGCTTGGCGGGCGGCTTGCGAAAGGACGTTAAAAAGGCTGAGTGGGGGCGGTCCCCAACAGCCCGCCACCACTCATCCCCCCAATTGTGATCACGTGGGCGCCACATCCACCGGAAACCCGTTCTCTGATTCCGGTGTCAGGCTGCAAGCCGCATTCACACATTCATGATTGTGCCACGATCTAATGGTTTTGTGAAAGTCTTACGCCGAGAGGCGTTGCTTTCGTCGCGCGAAAGACTTGGAGAACCAGATTCCGGCGAGTCCCAGGCACGTGAACAGGGCAGCCGAATAGTTGATGAGTACCCGCAACCAAGCCTCCGAGAAAGGAATGAGGGGAAAGAGCTGGGACGACAGGAGCAAAGAAAGTCCCAGCAGCAAGAGCCCGGAGGCCACGCGCAGCAGTATGGGGGCCGTGCTTACCACCGTGCGCCAGATGGCGGGTATCAGGCAGGCGGCCACAAACCCCGGATACAAACGACCCATCGCCGCATATCCGTCCAAGGAAGGGCCCCATTTCAGCCCGCTCATCCCCGCCGAGGATCCTTGTGTGTCCGTGATGACGAAGAAGTAGATAGTCAGGGCGCCAACAATTACCGCCGCCGCTATCCCGAGGGGTCCGCGGATGGCGCGCACGGCTGAGGCTGAACCGAAAGCCGTGGCGATTTTGATGCCCATGAAGTAGAAGGTGCCGTACAGCAGGAAACGCAGTATCAAGTTGCCGATGTTCATCCCGCCGAGCCACCCATCGATGAGCAGGTAAGGCGCTTCGATGCTGATGAAAATACTCAACGAGATCAGCGAAAAAATGTAAAAAACCTCACGGTTCTCTCCGCGCAAGGCGCTCGGAATCCGGGCAATGGTAATCGCCAGGCACACTGCCAGCGTGACCCAGGGCAGGACAGCCGTCATCCGAGGTTCTCCCAAATTCGTTCGGTTCGTTCGTGGTCTTGTTCCTGCCGGCGCAGTGTCTTGCCGAGCGCCAAAAGACGTTCGCCGGCCAACGTCACCAATCGTCCCTGCGACAACTTGTCCAGCGCTTCCTGGCGGGCATTGGGCGGCCAGCCGGCTTCGGCCTCGGTGATCAACCCACCGGCCACCAAACCTCCCGCAGGCCCAACCCCGGCCGCGCGCGATGTGGCGATGGCCAACTCCGGCGGAAGCCTATTGGCGGTCAGGTGGGCGGAGAAGTTCTGTGGCGCGATCCCGGTGGTATCGCTGACACGGTGCCGCAACTCGCCGTCGTCGATCGCGTCTACCCAGTTACGCACTGAGGTGGGGTGCGGTGGTTCAGAAAGGCGCGGAGCGGGGGCGGCGCCGGGCTCGCTCCGGTCCACCACTGCACGCAGCAAATCGATAGTAGCCACCTGGCTGACGAGTTCGCAGGGCGTGGGTGGGACGGGGTCTCCCCGAAGCTCGGCGTAAAGATCGAAAGTGGACAGGGCCTGTACTGGATTGATGTGGAAGCCGCGGCTGATGCTCACCAAAGTGGACTCGGCAACCTTGCCGCGAACCAGCTGCTGGGCCAGTGTTGTTCGCTTGATGCCGGCGATCCTGCAGACGTCAGCAGTGCTGGCATCGGGCGCAATGCCATGAAGCCAGCGCTGGAACGCCTTGGACGGTAAGGGCATGTGGGACTTTCATGGACGGGCCGCGAGGGCAAGGCTGCGTTAGCCGTAAGTGGGAGTACGAAACGATTTTACGCCGAAGCCACATTGAATTATGCTTGATGATTGAACCCGCTGGTCCGTACACCCCCCAAGTCCGGACCAGCGGGTTTTTCCATGCCCGCGGGAATCGCGGCCTGAATTTCTGCGTTTCCTTGCTGGAGGATAAACAATGACTGCAACTTTGGTGGCCAAGGATCTTGCTGGTGGTCATGGCCATCGCACACTATTTACGGAGCTGTCCCTGACCGTTGCCCCGGGCGATGTTGTGGGAGTTGTGGGAGCGAACGGTGCCGGTAAGTCTACGCTGCTGCGCATTCTTGCCGGAGTGGACCAGCCCGAGGCCGGCAGCGTCAACCTGGCGCCTTCGGACGCGTTCGTGGGCTGGTTGCCGCAGGAACACGAGCGAACTGCTGACGAAACAATCGCCGCATATATTGCCCGACGCACCGGCTGTGCCCAGGCAACAAGCGACATGGAAGCCACTGCCGAAGCCCTCGGCTCGGGAGCTCCCGGAGCCGATGACGCTTATTCCCTGGCCTTTGATCGATGGATGGCCTCCGGCGCCGCAGACCTGGAGGACCGCATTCCGTCTGTCCTGGCCGATCTCGGTTTGGAGCTTGGCGCCGACGCCCTCATGACGGGTCTTTCCGGCGGTCAGGCTGCACGCGTGGCTTTGGCCGCCCTGCTGCTCAGCCGCTTCGACGTGGTGCTCCTGGACGAACCCACCAACGATCTCGACCTTGACGGGCTCGCCCGGCTTGAGGCCTTCGTCCAAGGCCTCCGCGGAGGTGTGGTCCTGGTGTCGCACGACCGCGAATTCCTGGCCCGCTGTGTCACTACCGTGGTGGAACTGGACCTCGCCCAGAACTCCGTGGCCGTATACGACGGCGGCTACGAAGCGTTCCTCGAAGAGCGGGCCGTCGCCAAACGCCACGCCCGGGAACGTTACGAGGAGTTTGCCAACACCAAGGCCGACCTCGTCTCCCGTGCACGTACCCAGCGTGAGTGGAGCTCCCAAGGCGTCCGGAACGCCATGAAGAAAAACCCGGACAATGACAAGATCCGTCGCGCCGCGAGCAGCGAATCGTCGGAGAAACAGGCCCAGAAAGTCCGCCAGATGGAGTCCCGTATCTCGAGGCTTACCGAGGTGGAGGAGCCCCGAAAAGAGTGGCAACTGCAGTTCAGCATCGGCCAGGCGCCCCGCTCAAGTGCCGTCGTCGCTACCTTGCGCAACGTCGTCGCCCGCCAAGGTGACTTCACGCTGGGTCCGGTGAACCTCCAACTCAACGGCGGCGAACGCATAGGCATCACCGGACCGAACGGTGCCGGGAAGTCGACGCTTTTGCGTCTGTTATTGGGGACGCAGGAACCGGACGACGGCGACGCCTCCATGGGTGCGTCTGTGGCCATCGGCGAAATTGACCAAGCGCGCGGACTGCTCGACGGCGGGCGGCAACTTGGCGACGCTGTGGAAGCGGTGCTGGTGGACTGGAACAGCGCGGAT
Source organism: Paenarthrobacter sp. (assembly GCF_031180005.1). Classification (NCBI taxonomy): domain Bacteria; kingdom Bacillati; phylum Actinomycetota; class Actinomycetes; order Micrococcales; family Micrococcaceae; genus Paenarthrobacter; species Paenarthrobacter sp. The sequence continues at coordinate 50,253 of NZ_JAPSHI010000004.1, forward strand.
GTGCGTACACTCCTGGCAAAGTTCGGCCTGAAAGCGGATCACACCTCCCGGACAGTGGATTCGTTGTCCCCAGGGGAACGGACCCGTGCCGCGCTGGCGTTGCTGCAGGCCCGTGGCGTGAACCTGCTGGTGCTGGACGAGCCCACCAACCATTTGGATCTTCCAGCCATTGAGCAGCTGGAGGAGGCGCTGGAAAGCTACGAGGGTGCGCTCCTGCTGGTCACGCACGATCGCAGGTTGCTGGAGAACGTCCGGCTCGATTCGCGCTGGCATCTGGAAAACGGACAAGTGCAAGAGCTTCACCACACCCCAAGCCAGGAGAAGTAACCCATGAGCATGGACCGCGTGGCCTGGAGCTCGCTGTACAACATCACTACCGCCAAGAGCGCCTCGAAGCCTTTCTCCAAGGAAACCCTGAAGCGGGTCATGGCTTTTGCCGCGCCGCACAAGGGCAAGCTCATTGCCTTTGTGATTGCGTCCATCGCGGGCGCTTTCCTGGCCGTCGCTACTCCGGTGTTGGCCGGTCAGGTGGTGGATTCCATCATTGCCAATGCCGGCGTGGGCACGGTGATCTGGTTGGCTGTCCTGATCGCCATCGTCGCCATTGGCGAGGCTGGGGTGGGCTTACTGACCCGCTGGTTGTCTTCCATCATTGGCGAGGGTGTCATTGTGGACCTTCGCACACGGGTTTTCGATCATGTGCAGCGGATGCCCATCGCGTTTTTCACCCGGACACGAACCGGTGCCCTGGTCAGCCGCCTGAACAACGACGTCATCGGAGCGCAATCGGCCTTCGCCGGAACATTGTCCGGGGTAGTCAGCAATGTGGTGGCTTTGGCCCTGACCCTTGTGGTCATGCTTAACACGTCTTGGCTGGTGACCGTGCTGGCCATGGTGTTGCTGCCGATCTTCCTGATTCCGGCACGGCGCATGGGCTCCAAACTGGCGGATCTCCGCCGCGAAGCTGCCGCGCACAACGCTGCCATGGGCACGCAAATGACGGAGAGGTTCTCCGCGCCAGGAGCCACGCTGGTGAAATTGTTCGGCCGCCCGGACGAGGAATCCCGGGAGTTCGCTGACCGTGCCGGTCGCGTCCGGGATATTGGTATCCGGACTGCCATGTTGCAGTTCACGTTTGTGACGGCCCTGACCTTGGTGTCGGCGCTGGCTTTGGCTTTGGTCTATGGACTGGGCGGTTGGCTGGCAATTGGCGGGCAGTTGGCGCCCGGTGACGTGGTGGTTCTCGCCCTCCTCCTCACCCGGCTTTACGCTCCGCTGACGGCGCTGTCCAATGCCCGCGTGGAAATCATGAGTGCTTTGGTCAGCTTTGAGCGGGTCTTTGAAATTCTTGACCTTGAGCCGCTGATCACCGAGAAGCCGGACGCCGTCAGTGTTCCGGCTGGCCCTGTTGCTGTGGAATTCAACGACGTCCGTTTCTCCTACCCTTCGGCCGAGAAGGTGTCGCTGGCTTCCCTTGAGGACGTCGCCACCTTGGATACCCGTGGCGGCGAGGAAGTCCTGCACGGTGTGAGCTTCAGGGTTGAACCGGGGCAGACCGTTGCCCTGGTGGGTTCCTCCGGTGCGGGTAAGTCCACGGTGGCCCAACTGCTGTCGCGCTTGTATGACGTCGACTCCGGCGCAGTGCGCCTTGGCGGACAAAAGCCCGGAACAGGCGTGGACGTCCGCGATCTGAGCTTCGATTCCTTGCGCGACACCATGGGTATGGTGACCCAGGACGGACATCTTTTCCACGAAACCATCGCGTCAAACCTGCGCCTCGCCCGGCCGGACGCTACGGAAGCTGACATGTGGGATGTGCTTCGGCGGGCGCGACTGGAGCCGATGATCCGGTCCTTGCCCGATGGCTTGGAAACCGTGGTGGGGGAGCGCGGCTACCGGCTCTCCGGTGGTGAACGCCAAAGGCTCACCATCGCCCGCCTGCTGATCAAGCAACCTCGCGTCGTGATCCTTGACGAAGCCACTGCAGCCTTGGACTCCACCAATGAAGCCGCCGTCCAGGCGGCCTTGGGCGAGGCACTCGAGGGGCGCACCGCCGTCGTGATTGCCCACCGGCTGTCCACCATCCGTGCTGCCGATGCCATTTTGGTGGTTGAGGACGGCAGGATCGTGGAGCGTGGCACGCACACCGAGCTGCTGGCGGCGGATGGACGATACGCCGAGCTGTATCAAACCCAGTTCGCCGAAGCCACGGCGGTGGCCCAGGAAGCGGTCCCGGAGCTGTAACCCAAGTAAGTAGCAGATCAGGCCGTTATGAGCGCTCATAACGGCCTGATCTGCGACTTACTTGGGTGAGGTGAGCGCTGGAAGTACGTGGTCCGTCAGCAGCGGGGCCAAGTCAGTGGGGAGAGGCGCGTCGAGGTCCAGCCAGCGAATCTCGGCGATCTCCGCCGACGGGTGTGCCTCCCACCTTCCAGGCGCAGTGAAAACGGTGGCTTCGATGTTCGTCGCTGCCTCGTTGGCCGCCACGGCCAGCCACACGCCGAGAAGCTCGAGGCGCTTCGGCGCCACGTCAATGCCGACTTCCTCCAGGAGCTCACGGGAAGCGGCTTCCGCGGCGGTTTCACCGGACTCGGGTTTGCCGCCAGGATGCATGAACTTCTCAGTGCCACGCTTGCGGACGGTCAGGAGTTGGCCGTGGTGGTTGTAGACGCAGACTGCGCTGACGACGATCAGGTCCGTGCCGGTTCCAGTCATGATTGCCTCCCGGCGTCGATTCGGACCAAGCGCGATTCAAGCAGCAGATCCTTGGCGGGCCCGCGGACGTCCCAGGTGAAGTTGAACGAGTCCGGGCCCTCCCAGGTGTACCTGACGCGGTAGTCGTCGGGGTCGCACCAGTGCTTGTCCTGGTTACCCTGTTCGGAGAAGCTCATGACATGGAAGGGCCTGCCGTCGGGGAAAAACACGTCCATCGACTCCGGCCCGGCACCCGGTTTCAGGACGTACTCGCGGAATGCCGGACCCGAATGGGTGGGCCAGTGCATGGTTCCGTCTTCGCGGTAGTCCAGGCCGCCGTCGGGGTTCCGGGTATAGCGCACGACGCCGGCGAAGGTTCCGTTGGTGCCGGACGTCCGGTCCAGGAGGGTGCGCTCAACAAGCCAGCTGCCGGCCAAGTAGGCCTGCAAGTCCTGGATGGGCTGCTGGTGGTTCAAGTGCCCTCGATTGGAATCGAACCAACGACACCGGCTTTAGGAGAGCCGTGCTCTATCCACTGAGCTACGAGGGCCTGTGTGTCCATGGCTCTTAATCCCACTGCTGGAGCTCGAGGGCCCGGACACGACTACAAGCATACAAGCTGCGGGGGCGCTGCCCGAACACCGCTAGGCTGGCGTTCATGAAAGGGCACGCGACTGCACCGGCGCCAGCTGGATCCTTCCTTCCGGACACCCGAAGCATCAGGGCGAACATCGGAGGGTGGGCGCAGCTGAGCGTGGTCCAATACTTCGTGGCCGAGGCTGCCGTGATCGAGGCCTGGGCAGGTCCCGAGCCTTACAGCAGAGCCACAGGATTCATCAGTGACCTCGGAGCAATTTCCTGCGGAATCTACGAGGACAGGGCCGTCTGCTCGCCTTTGCACTGGCTGATGAATGCCTCGTTCGTGGTTCAGGGCATGGCTCTGGTCCTTGGTGCACTTTTCCTGACGGCGGGTTTGCTGAGCGTGGCCGCGCGGCCCGGTGTAGCGGCCCGGCGTTTTCGAGCCGTTGCAGGAGATTCACCACAAACCCGGGTCCTGACCGTTCCTTGGATACTGGCTGTTGCCATCCGGATCCTTACCGGTGTTGCCGGCGTGGGAACGGTAATAGTGGGTCTGGTTCCCGAAGACGTGGGCTCCCCTTGGCACTTTGCGGGTGCGCTGATGTTCTTCATCGCCGGAGGGTTTGCCCTCCTGCTCCTTGGAATCCTGTGGTGGCGACAGACGCCGGTGAGTTGGTTCCTGGCCGCGTGCGGGCTTGTCTGCATCGGGGCGCTCATCATTGGCGCAATCACCGGGATGGAGGTGCCCCGGCCGGGGTTGCTGGAGCGCCTCATGGGCTACCCGGTGACCATCGGCCTGGCCGCTGCCGGTTTGGTGATTGCCCAGCGTGTCCACACGGAACGGAAAGCGCTCAGGGCCGGCTGAGACCTCCCGCGCCCTTTGCCGCAGGCTTTGCGCTTTTTCGCCCAAGGAACACTGCCAGCACGCCGCACAGGAGACTGATCAGGAACAACACCCATGACGCCACGGTGACAGCCGAGGCCAGGGCCACCGAACCGGCGTCGGGCGCCTCAGCGGCCAGCACGGAATCGATGGCGACATTGGACCATAGGTGGGCCACGGCGAACAGCAGGGGAGCAGCCCACATGGCCCAACGCCAGGACTTTCGCGCCACATTGGTGCCAATCAGCAGGAGCCAACTGAAGCCGAAAATCAGCGGAAACAGGGTGCCGGCAGTCTTATGGACGTAGTTGAGCTGCCCGCGCGCCGAGTCATCCATGGCCTCTCTAAGCTGGACGATGTAGTCCTGTGAGAAGCCGCCAATCAGCGAATCCGGCATCGCCAGGCCACCGGAGAGCTGCGTCATCTGGTTCAAGGTGAGCAGGTGCAGGTACCAGAACAGGAACAGGCTGGCCACGACGCCCGCGATCACGATGAGTTTGGAGTTGCTCTGCGCCTTTTGAGGAGTGCGCTGCGTGGTGGTGTTGATCACAGGTGGCAGCGAGTGATCGGGGACCACTGCCTTTGCTCCGTGCTTCTTGACGCGCTGGGCTGGTGTCTTGGCCATGTCATCCATTATTCCGCCACATAAGCTGGAACCATGACCACCGGCAGGCACACAGCAACTGAACTCGATCCAACACTGGATGACTACCAACTGGCGAGCGCCCTGGTCCGCGAGGCAGGCCAGCTTGCGCTGCTCATGCGGATGGGTGGCCTCCAAGGCGAACGCAAGACCTCAGTGTCCGACGTCGTCACTGCAGCCGATCACGCAGCCGAGGCTTACGTCCTTGAACAGTTGCGGCGCTGCCGTCCGGAAGACGGCATCCTCGGCGAGGAGGGTGCCTCCGTCGCGGGGACGAGCGGCCGGACCTGGGTGATCGACCCCGTTGACGGCACGTACAACTTCCTCCACGGGTCCACGTACTGGTGCTCGGCCATTGCCCTCAAGCGTGACGACTCGGACCACGGCGGCAACCCGGTCGCGGATCCGGACGTGTTGCTCGGGGCCATCTATCAGCCCGAACTGGATAAGCTCTGGCTGGGAGGGGCGGAGCGCCCCGCAACCCTGAACGGCGAGGCGATCTCCGGTTCAGGTGACTTCCCCGTTGGCCAAATCTCCGCAGCCACGTACATCCACCCCACCTGGCTCGCCGACCCCCGGGCCGCCATGCCCTGGCACGCGGCCGCAGTCTCCGCGGCGTCCCTGCGGATGTTCGGGTCAGGGTCCTGCGACCTCGGCCGGGTGGCTGACGGGGAGCTCGGCTGCTGGTTCCAGCACAGCTGCCCGGAATGGGACTGGCTCCCCGGGAAGGCGATCGTCCGCGCTGCCGGCGGGGACACCGCCGTCGTGCAGGTCAATGGCTTGAATTGGTTCGTGGCCGGGGGCTCGACGGCGGTACGCGAGTTGAGTGCTGCCCTCACCTCTGTTCCCCAATTTGCCTAGCATCCGCTACTGCTGACCATGGCGCCTTATAGTGTCAGGGGCACCGCCTAGACTGGTAGGCACCATGGATATGTTGTTTGACCCCTACGCAGACGGACCCTTCAAAGCTGGCACCAAAGCCGCAGTCAAGGCTGCCCCGGAACTTTCCCATTCCGGCGGTGGCGCCTCCGGGCCGCGGCTCCAGGAGGGAACCGGCGGGTCAGGGAACGCTCCCCAAGCACTCGCCCCAGGGGGATGGGGCGATCAGGGCGCCCACGGGTTGCCAAGCGCTGAGGCACTCCTCCAAGGACTGAATCCGCAGCAGGAAGAGGCAGTGAAGCACGCCGGAAGCCCCCTGCTGATCGTTGCGGGTGCGGGCTCGGGGAAGACGCGCGTACTGAGTAACCGGATCGCCTACCTCATTGCCACCAAGCGTGCGCATCACGGCGAAATCCTGGCCATCACCTTCACCAACAAGGCAGCGGCCGAAATGCGGGAACGCATCGAAGCCTTGGTCGGCGCCCGGGCAAAGGGCATGTGGATTTCCACGTTCCACTCGTCCTGTGTGCGAATCCTGCGCCGGGAAGCCGCCAACGTCGGGCTGAATTCGAACTTCTCCATCTATGACTCCGCTGATTCGCTGCGTCTGATCACGCTCGTGGCAAAGAACCTGGACCTGGATCCCAAGAAGTTCGCACCCAAGGCCATCCAGCACAAGATTTCTGCGCTCAAGAACGAGCTCATTGACGCCGACTCGTACGTCTCCTCGGCAAACCACAACGACCCCTTCGAACAAGCCGTGGCCGACGTCTTCAAGGGCTACACGCAGCGTCTCCGGCAAGCCAACGCGATGGACTTCGACGACCTCATCGCGGAAACCGTTTACATGTTCCGGGCTTTCCCTGCGCTCGCGGAATCTTACCGGCGCCGCTTCCGGCACGTGTTGGTGGACGAGTACCAGGACACCAACCACGCGCAGTACGCGCTGGTCAGGGAAATCGTGGGCTTGGGAACGGACACGGACGTGCCACCCAGCGAATTGACTGTGGTGGGCGATTCCGATCAGTCAATTTATGCTTTCCGGGGCGCGGACATCCGCAACATCGTGGAGTTTGAGCACGACTACCCCAACGCCCGCACCATCAAACTGGAGCAGAACTATCGCTCCACGCAGAACATCCTGAGCGCTGCCAACTCGGTCATCTCCCGCAATCCCAACCGCCAGGAAAAGCGTTTGTGGACCGCGGAAGGTGACGGCGAGAAAATCATTGGCTACGTGGGTGAGAACGAACACGACGAAGCCCAGTTCATCGCCAAGGAAATCGACCGGTTGCAGGATGAAGAAGGCTTGCGTCCGGGCGACGTCGCCATCTTCTACCGCACCAACGCACAGTCGCGTTCCATTGAAGACGTTCTGGTCCGGGTGGGACTGCCGTACAAGGTTGTTGGTGGGACGCGCTTCTACGAGCGCAAGGAAATCAAGGATGCCCTGGCCTACCTCCGCGTCCTGGTGAACCCGGACGACGACGTCAACCTCCGCAGGGTACTGAACGAACCGAAACGCGGGATCGGGGATCGTGCAGAGGGCGCCGTGGCTGCCTTGGCCGAGCGGGAACGCACCTCGTTCATGGCCGCTGCGCGCCGCGTTGACCAAGCGCCGGGCATGGCCACACGCTCCATTAACGCCGTCCTGGGATTCGTTAAGCTGCTCGATGACCTTGCCGAGGTGGCTTCGGGCTCTGGTGCTGCCGCTGCGTTGGAAGCCGTCCTCGAACAGACCGGCTACTTGGCGGGGCTGCGCGCCAGCAACGATCCACAGGACGAATCCCGGGTGGAGAACCTCGCCGAACTGGTGGCAGTGGTCCGGGAATACGAACGCGACAATCCGGACGGGTCTCTCGGTGAATTCCTGGAGCAGGTCTCCCTCGTGGCCGATGCCGACCAGATTCCGGACGCGCCGGGCGCTGACATTGATGCCGCCGTCGCGGAGGCCAAACGCATGGGCGTTGTCACGCTCATGACGCTGCACACAGCCAAGGGCTTGGAGTTCCCGGTCGTGTTCCTCACCGGCATGGAGCACGGCATCTTCCCGCACCAGCGTTCCGCGACGGATCCGAAGGAACTCGCGGAAGAACGGCGTCTGGCCTATGTGGGCCTCACCAGGGCGCGCAAGCGCCTCTACGTCACTCGTTCGGAGGTCCGCAGCATGTGGGGCCAGAGCCAGTACAACCCGGCCAGCCAGTTCCTGGAAGAGATCCCTTCCGAGCTGGTGGAGTGGAAGCGCGAAGGAATCAGCCGTCAGGCCGCAGGCGGCTGGGGGAGCGCCCCCATCGGGTCCAACCGCTACGGTGGTTCCTTCTGGGGTGCGGGCACCTCCCGCGGCGCTGCCGCAAGCCCGACCGCAGGGTTCGACGCCGACGTCCCTGCCGCCGTCGTACGCAACAGGGTCCAGCCGCAAAAGGAAGTCATTTCCGTGGTGGTGGGGGACAAAGTCAACCACACGAGCTTCGGCAACGGTGTGGTGCTGGGCATCGAAGGCGCGGGGGACAAGACGGTTGCGAAGGTGAAGTTCGACGTCGGCGAGAAGCGGCTGCTGTTGCGGTACGCGCCCCTGACCAAACTCGATGCATGAAACGGCACGGCATAATGAGGGACATGCGACGGACTGTTTGGGGGATACTGGCCGCCTTGATCATGGTGCTGGTCACCGGGTGTTCCTTCTCCACCGAAGATCCCAACTATGTGCCTCCGGCCCCATTGCCGCCGCTGGAGCAGCTCCAGCAGGTTCCTGTCACTGAGCAGACCACCCTGTCCGCGGGCGAGGATGTCACAGCGTTCATCACTGCTGACAAGAACATTGTGTGCGCCCTGACATCTTCCCGGGGCGGGCACCTTAACCTTCCCTATGAGGCCAACTCCTACTCGGACGCGGCCAACAACAAGTTCGCGGTTGTTCCTGTGGCGCACTGCGAGCTGGCCAAGTATGCCAAACCGGACCTGGATGACGTTGTGGAGGACTGTGCTGGAACAGGCCTTGGCTACCTTGGCGGGACAGCGCTGCTGACTCCTGAGAAGGCTGTCTACGGCTCATGTCGTTCCGGCGTAACACAAATGGAATCGGAGTTCGGGCCAAAGGGCAGTGGTGGGGGTCCTATCTCCAAGCTCCGGGAGCTCCCGGACGGGCAGAACATCGAGCGCAACGGGCTACGGTGTTCGGCCTATAACGGCGGCGTTGCCTGCGGAAACGTCTCTGGTGGCGTGGCATTCTTCGTAAACCGCGAGGGTTACCAGTTGATTTCCGACGGCGGCAAAACGGTCCGCGGGAACCTGAAAGAAGCGTCCTGAACCGCATTCGAAAGCCTTCCGACAGCCCAAAAACCGCGTCATTATGCGGTTTTTCTACATCCGATAGAAGTGTAAGGTTACTCACTTAACAGGTAGTGTGTAGCTGGCGGGACTCCTCAAAGGGCTAAAGTTCCGAGAGGACCTTACGCAATGTGACCGGCTTCAATCCCGGTTGCTACCGCGTACTTTCCGCAGCTGGCTATCGCGGTCATCGCGGTTCCCGGCTGAACAGAAAACTACTTCGACGTAGAAGGACACTAAACCGTGGACCTGTTTGAATATCAGGCGCGCGATATGTTCGAGGCGCACGGTGTACCCGTGCTCGCCGGCATCGTGGCGCACACTCCTGAAGAAGCGAAGGCAGCTGCCGAGAAGATCGGCGGCGTAACTGTCGTAAAGGCACAGGTTAAGGTTGGTGGCCGCGGCAAGGCTGGCGGCGTCAAGGTTGCCAAGACCGCCGAAGAGGCACTTGAGCACTCCACCAACATCCTGGGCATGGACATCAAGGGCCACACCGTCAACAAGGTGATGATCGCCCAGGGTGCTGACATCGCCGAGGAATTCTACTTCTCGGTCCTCCTGGACCGCGCCAACCGCAACTACCTGGCCATGTGCTCGGTAGAAGGCGGCATGGAAATCGAGCAGCTTGCAGTCGAGCGTCCCGAGGCCCTGGCCAAGATCGCCATCGACCCCGCTGTGGGCATCGACCAGGCCAAGGCTGACGAGATCGTTACAGCTGCAGGTTTCGCTGAGGAACTGCGCGGCAAGGTAGCCGACGTCATTCTGAAGCTCTGGGACGTTTTCAAGAAGGAAGACGCAACTCTGGTTGAGGTCAACCCGCTGGTCCGCACCGGTGCTGGCGAGATCGTTGCCCTCGACGGCAAGGTCTCCCTGGACGAGAACGCTGACTTCCGCCACGTGCACCACGCACACCTGGAAGACAAGGACGCAGCTGACCCGCTCGAGGCGAAGGCCAAGGCGCAGGACCTCAACTACGTCAAGCTGGACGGCGAAGTAGGCATCATCGGCAACGGCGCCGGTCTTGTGATGTCCACCCTCGACGTCGTTGCTTACGCCGGCGAGAACCACGGCAACGTGAAGCCCGCAAACTTCCTGGACATCGGCGGTGGAGCATCCGCCGAGGTCATGGCCAATGGTCTGGACGTCATCCTGGGCGACTCCCAGGTCAAGAGCGTATTCGTGAACGTCTTCGGCGGCATCACCGCTTGTGACGCTGTTGCCAAGGGCATCGTCGGTGCACTGGCTGAGCTCGGTTCCTCCGCGAACAAGCCGCTGGTAGTTCGCCTCGACGGCAACAACGTTGAGGAAGGCCGCCGCATCCTGACCGAGGCCAACCACCCGCTGGTTACCCTGGCCGCCACCATGGACGAGGGCGCCGACAAGGCCGCCGAGCTCGCCAACGCAGCTAAGTAAAGGGACGCGACATGTCTATCTACCTCAACAAGGACTCCAAGGTCATCGTTCAGGGCATCACCGGCGGCGAGGGCACCAAGCACACCGCCCTGATGCTCAAGGCCGGTACCAACATTGTTGGTGGCGTCAACGCCCGCAAGGCCGGCACCACGGTCCTGCACGGTGACAAGGAAATCAACGTCTTCGGCACCGTCAAGGAAGCCATCGCTGAAACCGGCGCTGACGTCTCCATCGTCTTCGTTCCCCCCGCATTCACCAAGGACGCCGTGGTTGAAGCAATCGAAGCCGGCATCGGCCTCGTCGTTGTCATCACCGAAGGCGTGCCTGTTCAGGACTCCGCCGAATTCTGGGCACTCGCCCAGTCCAAGGTGGACGCTGACGGCAAGCAGATCACCCGCATCATCGGACCGAACTGCCCCGGCATCATCACCCCCGGCGAAGCCCTGGTTGGCATCACCCCGGCGAACATCACGGGCAAGGGCCCCATCGGCCTCGTATCCAAGTCCGGTACCTTGACTTACCAGATGATGTACGAACTCCGCGACCTCGGCTTCTCCACTGCGATCGGCATCGGCGGCGACCCCGTCATCGGTACCACGCACATTGACGCCCTGGAAGCCTTCGAAGCTGACCCGGAAACCAAGGCAATCGTCATGATCGGTGAGATTGGTGGTGACGCTGAAGAGCGCGCAGCCGACTTCATCAAGGCCAACGTCACCAAGCCGGTTGTTGGCTACGTTGCCGGCTTCACCGCTCCCGAGGGCAAAACCATGGGCCACGCAGGCGCCATCGTTTCCGGTTCCGCCGGTACGGCCCAGGCCAAGAAGGAAGCTCTCGAAGCCGCTGGTGTAAAGGTTGGCAAGACGCCATCCGAGACCGCCAAGCTGCTGCGCGAAGTTTACGCAACGCTTTAGTCTTTACAGCAAATTCACGACGACGGCCCTGGGTCTTCCCAACGGAAGGTGCAGGGCCGTCGTCGTTCCTTAAACCAGCTGACGCGAGCCGAAGAGTCTGGGGGAAAACTCCGACCCGCGCCAGGTCAATGGGGCCGGCTAAGCGATGATCTTCATCGCCTGCCAGCCGGTGCCGAGGCTGATGGGCGGTACGGTGCTGAACGCTCCGCTGCCTGTGCCCGGATACAGCCACAGGGTGTCAGCGATGCGGCCTATGACGTCGTTGCTGCCATCGCCATTGAGGTCGCGGGGCCCGGCTATCGATGTTCGGTTGTCCCAACCCGTGGAGATCTGTTTCCATGGCAGCCATCCACGGGTTCCGTTTCCGGGGTACAGCCAGAGGGCGCCTGTGTCAGAGCGTCGCGCCAGCACGTCTCCCTTTCCATCTCCATTAAAGTCCCCCGTGCTCAGAATTGCATTCATAATATTCCAGCCGGTTCCCACGGTGGTGGGCGTCCGCTGTCCGCCGGTCCCGTTGCCTTCATACAGACGCAACTCGCCGGTGCTTAGCCGCCCCATGAAGTCCGGAATCCCGTCGCCGCTGAAGTCCCCGGGTGAAAACAGTTGGCTCATGGTGCTCCAGCCAGAGCTGACCTGCACCCGGGCCCCGAAGCTGCCGGCACCGTCACCCGGGTAGAACCATAGGATGTCACCGGCACGGGCCAACAGGTCCGGTTTGCCATCCCGGTTGAAGTCACCTGGAGTGATGGTGTCAGTCACGGTGGACCATGCAGGTGCCGGCAGGGCTACCTGCCGGGGCAAAAGGCCGCCTGCGCCGTCTCCTGGGTAGAGATACAGATTGCCGGCAGTATCAGAGGCCAGGACATCGGCTTTGCCGTCACCGTTGTAGTCATGGGCCGACGGCGGCCCTGCTGCCGGGACAGTGTACGTCTGGCTGCCCACGGCCGAGACGTTGCCGGCTGTGTCCACCCCGATGTACTTGAGGACTAGCGTGGAGCTCCCCATGGCAATCGGGGCTGTGTACTTGATGTTGGTGGCCGAGTCCGTTGCCGTGGGCGTGCTGCCATCGGTGGTGTAGTAAATGGCCGCCTCTGGTTCATTTGCCGAGAGGGTGATGGTGGCCCCACTGGCCAAGGCCCGGCTGGTGGGGTTGGCTGTCACCACGGGCGCCGTGGTGTCCGGTGGGACGGTATACGTCTGGGTGACGACGTCGGAGACGTTTCCGGCAGGATCCGTGGCGGAGTACTTCAGTGTCATCGGGGCCGTACCGGGGAACGCTATCGGTGTGGAGTACACCTGTCCGGCTGTCAACGGGTCGCTGCCATCAGTGGTGTATTTGATCACCGAGTTCGCTTCGTTAACCGTAAGGGTGATGGTGGTGCCTGGAGCGTAGGCGCCGCCCAAGGGGTTGGCGGTCACCACCGGCTTGGTCACATCCGGTCCAGTGGAGTACGTCTGGGTAACCACGGCGGAGGGATTGTTCGCAGAGTCCACCGCGAAGTACTTCAGGGTCAGCGGGCCGTCCAAGGTGAACGGGGTGGCGTATTTGCTGCTGGCCACCGTGGGCGTAGACCCGTCCACTGTGTAGTAGATGGTAGCTGGCTCACTGGCGGTAAGTGTGACCTTTTGCCCGATGTCGTAGGTTCCGCCCTGTGGTGTGGCTGTCACCACGGGGGCAACGATGTCAGCGGTGATATGTGCTTCGAATTCGGCCAAGCCCACACTGGTGGTGGAACTGCTGACGGAGGTGATGTTGAAGCGCACGGAGCTGACAGTCCTTGCCGGGAAATTCACTGTCAGGCCGGAGCCATTGTTCGGCAGGGCGGCAACCGGGACAGTGCTGCCATCCGAAAAGACGAGATTGCCGCCCGTGACATGGTCGCTGGTGACGGGTCGATCAAAGAGCGTCACAGCATTGATGGTCTTTGCGGGCGAGAAGTTGTATTGGATCCAGCTGCCCGCTTTGCCCCCGTTGGTGACCCACTCGCGGTTGGCGTCCATGGGGGTGCCCCAGGCGTAGCCGTCACGGGCCTTTTCCGGGCTTTGTGCAGAGGCCCTTTGGGAGGATGCTGAGACTGTGGTGCCTGCCGACTTCGCTGCGTTACCTGTCCATTCGATGGCCGTGATGTACTGCCGTTTGAGCCAGTCGCTGTAGGGCGTGCTCGGACAGATAGCACCGCAGAGGTGTTTGTCGAAATTAGCGAAGTGGACGAAGGCGTCCACCTTGCTGGTGAGTTCATGCCCGTGCACGTTTTGGGCGTACTCATCGATGACGTAGGCATCGTAAGCCGATGACGTATGAGGGCCGGTGTAAGCCCTTGTTGCGATTTGGGCAAACTTGGCCGCAGCCCAGTGATCACTGTGGTCGTAAGGGGTGGTGAAATTACCTGTCCAGTCCTGGGTACGGAAGGTGATGGGCTGGAAGTTGGCTATCAATCTGTTCAGGGTGCTTTGGAGCTGTGCCTTGGTGTAAGTGGCAGACCCGTCAACAGGGCGAATACTGGAGATCCGGCCATCCCACAGTTTGAGGATGCTCTGACCGTTGTAGCGGGAGGTGCCGCCGCCGTTGGGGTAGCCGTCCGGAAGCCGCATGTAGACGACGGAGATATTAGGTGCAGCGTTGAGGGTGTGAACCGTCAATGGACGGCCCGGTACCCCGGCGTCCGAGGCTGTCCACGCGTTGGCAACCCCAGCCATTTTGGCGTAGGTCGACCTGATTCCGTTTTCAAGGCTGCTCCAGTACGCCTGGCCCTCGCCAGCTTCACCAGCGGTGATGAAAACAGTTTGGAGACACCGCTTGGCTTGGATATCGCGCATGAAATCGGGGCTGATGAAGATCAGTTCATCATCGGTGTGCGCGACGATCTGCATGGCACCGCCGGTCCCCGGGCACGGAGGCACGGCGGCCGAAGCGGGAGTGGCAAAACCGAACGTAAGCGCAGAAAGGGCGACAGAAAGGCCCAGCAGGAACCCAATGACTTGCTTGGAAAAGGCGCGGGTCCTAAAGGTGGAATGGCGAGTATGACGACGGGCGTATTTTGGACGGTCCACAACTATGCTCCTTGAGCAGGTGTTGGGCCCCCCAGCCGGCAAACTTACGACGCCCCCAAGACGTCATTTCGAATTCAGTTGTTCACTGCGGGACCCCTTCGGCGGACCGAAAGTGGTGCAGTGACCGCTACTGTACTCCTGCAGACGGGCTATGAATAGGGTTCCCGCAGACATCCACAAAATTCTTGAACGGCAACAACCGCTCAGCGTCGGGTAACTGGGAGGCCTCCGGATGCCATTGGACCGAAACGACCCATCGCGAGGGGTCTTCCAAGGCCTCCACGGTTCCGTCGTCTGCCCCGGCAGTGACCTGCAGGCTTTCGCCTACCCGGGACACAGCCTGATGGTGTCCGGAGGCAATCTTAATGGTGCTCCCACCAGGAGCTCCATATAGCCCTGCAGTCTTGGAACCGGCCGCCAGGAGCACGTCATGCCAAGCCCATTCACTTCCCTGGGTGTCGTGCGGATCCAAGCCGTTGTGGTTTACTGCCGACGGCTCCATGTCCTGGATCAGCGTTCCTCCGTAGAGGACGTTCAGCAACTGATGGCCGCGGCAGACGCCGAACAGCGGCAGGCCGGCGTCGATAGTGGCCCGGGCAACATCCATGTCCAGGTGGTCCTGCTCGGGGTTCACATCATAAAGCGACTCGTGAGGGTCCTGTCCATAGAGGCGTGGGTTGATGTCGCCGCCTCCCGGCAGCACAACGCCGTCGAGCGTTTGCATCTCGGTGGCCAAGCGCCCGGCGCTGTCAGCGGAAACCGGGGTCAACAGCACTGGCTGTGCGCCCGCTTCGCGCAGGAGGTCCACGATGTACGTAAAGAGGTCGTTGGCTTCACCCACACGGGCGTCGGGATTGCCCGAACTACTGAGACGTACCGGAACGCCGATGCGCGGACGAGCAACTCTTGAACTCTTCATGTCTCATGATGCACCGGACTGCTGCCGCACACCCAAAACTTGTAGCAGGCGTTCCGGGCCTGGCCCTCAGAAGTCCTTGCTGCAGGGGCCCGTGCCCAGCTGGGCCAAACCCGTCCGGTCGCCCGCAGCGTATCCGCGAACCCAGGAAGCTTGGTCGAACATGAGCTGTCGGGGATCATCCACATGGTCCAGGCCGAGCAGGTGTCCCAGCTCATGCATGATAACTGCCACGCCGATCTCTTCGCCGCTGGGAGCGTCCACGATATCAGCGAATTGTGGGGCATCCAGGGACACCGTGCCTGTCACGTAGGCCTTGTAGCCGTTGCTGAGGCCAATCGAGGAACTTCCGCCAAGGCCCACGGTCTGCCCGCTCAGGCGTGGCACCTGCTCGGGAGTGCTCCACGCGATGAGGACAGGAGCCCAGCGGTCTCCGTACCTTTCGGGCTGGTATCCGGACCTGTTGGGGGAGGGGATTTCGGAACTGGGGCCGTCGTAGATGAACTTCAATCCTGTGGCTTCGCCGGCCTGCCTCACGGCTTCTTCCACCAGCGGCTGCCACGAGGCCGGTGCGAGGTCCGAGTTGACCACGTAGTGGATGGGCCGGCACGGCGAGTAGGCCAGCGGAGTTCCGTCTTCCTTGAGAGCCAGGAACTTGTACGAGGAACTGGTGCGGTTCAGAGGTGCCGGCGTTCCAAGCGGTGAGTCGGCTTCCTCGAGTCCCGGGACAGGCTCCTGGCGTTGGCCAAACGGGACCAGCCCAGGGCGGGGCGCCTGGCTCTGAGTGGCGGACGATCCGTACAGGAGTTGGTGAAGTTCGCCGCTGAAGTAGGCGCCCGCGCACACCAGGCCGAGCACGCTGAAAAGGAACAGGATGGCCGCGACGCTGCTGTGCTTTATAGGCGGCCTGACCGGCGGAGGATCCGGCGGGCGCGGGGTATGCGGAAGGTAATTCGGACGAGGGGGATCGTGGTCCGGCCACTTGGGCGACCCGTAAGGTTCCATGGAACCCCCTGACGTGGCGGCTGCGGCGGGAAGTGGGGCGCCGCCGTCGGCCGTATTTGTCAGCATAAGTCCCGCTCCGCCGGGAGTCCATGCCGGGAATGCTTGAAGCGCGAAAGGGTTAGATGTCTTTGCGGCAGGGTGCCGAGGCAAGGAGATGCAGGCCATTCAGGTCGCCCGCCGCGAGTCCGTCGGGAGCTCCGATTTCCGGGTACATGAGTTGGATCGGGTCATCAACGTGGTCCAAGCCCATCACGTGGCCCAGCTCGTGCTGCATGACGGCCAGGACATAGTCGGCCCCGCCGGGACTGGCGAGCAGTTCCGTCACCTGCGGAGTGTCCAGCTCCAAGCTTCCAGTGATGTAGCTCTTGGGTCCTTCGTTGAGGGAGTACATGGTGCTGCCTCCTGTGCCGATGACATTGTCAGCCAGTGCAGGTGCTTCCACGGGTGTGGTCCAGGAAATCAGAAGGGGGGCCCACCGGTCGCCGTACTTGGAGGGCTGGTATGGCTCACGCCGGTCCACCGGCAACTCGTCCGTGGTGCCATCGTTGATGAACTTGATGCCGGACGCCGCAGAAATATTTGCCAGGGCGGCGGTCAGGAGGGCATCTGAGCCAAGGGGTGCGGATGCATCGTTGACCACGTAATGGAGCGGACGGCAAGGTGAATAACCTACCGGGGTGCCGTCGTCGTTCGTGGCCAGGAACTTGTACGAATCGTTGGTGGTGCCGGGCGCTGAAGGCGAGGCCAGTGGGGCGTCCGCCTCCTCAAGTCCAGGCGGCGGCGCGTCCAGGGGACGCGCTGGTTCTGCTCCACCTGGCCGGTCCTGCGTGGTTCCCGGCATGCTCACGCCCGGGAAAAGTGCGGAAATACGAGGATCACCCTGCAGGAATCCACTGACCAGGACGGCAACGACGGCGGCAATGGCGGCCAAGAGAACGCCGCGGAGAACACGCATGGCCGTTCCAGTGCGGCGGTGCTTTGGCACGCGCGTTGCTTCCCGCTCCGGGTCCACGGTTCTCCATTCCTGATGCCCTGGTCACGCGGGGCAGCGCGGAGGACGAACCAACATTACGGTCTCCGGACCGAAGCGTCCAAACTTAGACGATTGCTGCTCCGAAGGCCAGGCCCAGCCCGTACGTGGCTGCAGCCGCTCCCAGGCCGATGGCAAGCTGCCGCAGCCCGCGGCTCAGCGGCGAGGTTCCGGACAACAAGCCGACGACGGCGCCGGTAGCCAAGAGCGCGATGCCCACCAGAACGCCGGCCACCAGCAAGGCGGCGATGCCCGTCATGCCGAAAATGAACGGCAGGATGGGCACAATGGCGCCTGAGGCGAAGAAACAGAAGCTGGACATCGCGGCACCCCACGCCGAACCCACGGATTCATGATCGTCAGTGGGCGGCTTCTCCGGCTGCAGGGAGAGGCTGGGATCGCAGTCGCAGCCAAACAATCCCATGCGCTCGGCAGCGCGGTGCTCCGCGGCTTCCCGTGTCATGCCGCGGGCCAAGTACACCAGGACCAGCTCGTTGTGCTCGATGTCCAACGATGGCGCTGCGGTCAGTGTGGCCTGCGTGGGCAGCGTGGCATTAAGCAGCTCCCGCTGGGAGCGGACCGAAACGTATTCACCCGCGCCCATGGAAAGTGCACCGGCCAAGAGGCCCGCCACGCCACTCATGAGCACCACGGAGCTGGAAACACCGGTTGCGGCCATGCCCATGACCAGTGAAAGGTTGCTGACCAGGCCATCATTGGCGCCAAAAACGGCGGCGCGGAAGGTTCCGGAGAGCCTGTTGCGTCCGCGGGTGGCCAGGCCCCGGACTACTTCTTCGTGGATTTGTTCATCGGCCACCATGGCCGGCGTCGCCGCAGGTTCGGTACCGTACGGGGAACGGCCTTCGGCGCGCTGGGCCAAAGCGAGGACAAACACTGACCCGAAGTTACGGGCAAGGAAGCCCAGGAACTGGCTGCGGGTGGAAGCTGCCTTGGGCATTCCGGCGTGCTCGCCCAGGAGCTTGAGCCAATGGGCCTCGTGCCTGCCTTCCGCTTCGGCCAAGGCGAGCAGGATTTGGCGTTCTTCGCCGTCGCGCCGCTGCGCCAATTCGCGGTAGACAGCGGCCTCGGCACGCTCGTCCGCCAGGTACTGCCGCCACCGGCGGATGTCCGCGTGTGAGGGCGGCGGGGCTTGGGTCCCGGTGTTTCCGGCGGCTGCTGATTCGGGGGTGGGGTCCGGAGCGGAGCTCGACGAACTGTGGGATTCCTGGTGCATCTGCACTTTGTCTCCTGTGCTGGGTGGGGTAGTTGCGGCCCCATTGCACGCCCCACACTACCGCTTATCCGCGCGGATTTTTGGCTGGTATTCCTTAAATGGAATGTTCGGTGCACCGTAATTTCCTTGACCCTCGCTTGTGCCGGTGCTCAGATGGAAGGACAGGGGCGGGGCCCTCCCGCCGCTGGATTCCTGCATTCGGGTCAACGGGCAGAACCGCCCACGAGAACCGGCCCACGAGACGGAGGTTGCACCATGAACACCACCGAATCACACGCCAACTACCCGGAACGGACAACTATTGAGTCCGACCCGGCCTACGACTACGCCGAAGACCAGGAAGTGGACGAACCCTGGGTGGAGGAAGTGGACGCCCCCGAGGACGACGAACGTGTTGTCCCCATCGACGAAACCGAAGAGTTCCGCGAGGAAGACGACGAAATCTAAGCTCTGTCCTCGTGCCCCAGTGTGAAGTGACGTTGGAGGCCTTCCCGTTTGCCGACGGCGGCAATAGTCACCGTTAGTGTCTTGGACGACTCGCACCAGCGAGTTGGCCGGACGGCTTGGGCCAACGCCTGCGCGATGAGTTGCGGTTGGGGATGTCCGAATTGCCCGGTTCCCGCGTGGGAAGTGATGGTCACCGTGCCCAGGAAGAGGTCGACGGCGGGAATCACCGCCACGGTGGGGGCAGCCTTTTTGGTGGGGGTGCTTGTTGCTGCTGTGTCTACCTGGGTGGTATCGCCTTGGTACGGCAAGGGACTGCTCCTTGGGGGAGTGCTCTTGCCCGCTCGGTTGTCTCTGGTCCGGGACGGGCCGCTTCCTCATCCGAACCACCCGTGAACATGGGGTTGGTGTGTGGCCAGTCGGAGCTTGGCACCACATCTCTTGAAGCTGGGACCACCCTATCCCATTGCTGTCCACGCCCCCGCGTTGTGGGGCCTGGTTTGCGTCCTTTGGGGTGGTGTTGGCGCGCAGAGCGGGCCTTCCAACGGACGGGGATATAACGCAACGGCGGCGCCGCCCGAAAGGGGAGGCGCCGCCGTCGAACTTTGCTTGTTTCCTGAACCTTGCTTAGTTCCTCGTGCCTGCTTAGGACGCGGGCGTTGTGAGCTCGTCCTCCGCCACGCGGGTGCCGGCGACGCGGTCCGTCCAAGCCTTCATGACCGCCGGATCCGTGGGCTTGCTCAGAAGCGATACGATCACGAACACCAGCGCCGAGGCAATCAAACCGAAGTAGATCGGCTCGTTGGCATACACCCCGTCCAAGGGCTGCTCGGCGTTGATCTCAAGGACGATCATGGTGCCCAGCGTGATCACGGTGCCTACAGCCATGGATGCTGCTGCGGCGATGCCGGTTCCACGCTTCCAGACAAGGCCGCCGATGATGGCGACCAGCAGGCCGCCCACCAGGATGTCGTAGGCGATGGTCAGGGCAGCCACCACGTCCTGGGTGGAAATGGCGATGACGATGGCCACAATGCCCAGGCCAAGGACCCACATGCGGTTGGCCCTGACATCGTGCTCGGGGTTCTCCGAATCGGAGGTGTCGATGGTCTTGCCAAACCAGCTGGCCACGAACGGCAGGACGTCGGCGCGGGCGACTGTTGCGGCAGCGATCAGCGAACCGGACGCGGTAGACATCATGGCAGCGACGGCTGCGGCCAGGACAAGCCCGCCGATGCCAACGGGCAGCAGGTTCGTAGCGACCTCTGCGTAGACGTCGTCATTGGTTTCGATGGCAATATCAGACAGGGCAACGCTTGCTGCCATGCCGATCAGCGCTCCGGCCAGGCCGTAAAGGATGCAGTAGACGCCGGCGGTGGCGCCACCCCAGCGCGCAACAGTGGGTGTCTTGGCGGTGAAGACGCGCTGCCAGATGTCCTGGCCGATCAGCAGGCCGAGTGTGTACACCACAAAGTAGGTGATGATCGTCTGGATGCCGATGCCGTCGATCTGGAAGAAGCTCTCATCAACACGGGCGCGGATTCCGTCCAGGCCACCGGCTGCGTTCAGGGTGAAGGGGAGCATGAGGAAGAAGATGCCCACGGTCTTGATGATGAACTGGACCTGGTCGGCAAGGGTGATGGACCACATTCCACCGATGGTGGAATAGACGAGAACGATCGCACCGCCGACGGCGATTGCCATCCAGCGCTCCCAATCGAACAGGACCACGAAAATGGTGGCGTAGGCGCCGGTGGAGGTGGCGCAGAGCATCAACGTGTAGGCGAGCATCACGATGCCCGAAGTCTGAGTGGCCCTGCTGCCGTAGCGAAGCGTCAGCATCTGGGAGACCGTGTAGATCTTGAGCTTCTGGATGGTGCCGGCGAACAAAAGGCTGAGCAGCAGCACGCCGCAGCCGATGGCCACAACCAGCCACATGCCGGAGATGCCGAACTTGTAGCCGAGGCCGACGCCGCCCACGGTGGACGCGCCACCGAGGACCACTGCGGCCATGGTGCCGGTGTAAAGGAAGGGTCCCAGGCGGCGGCCGGCCACCAGGAAGTCGCTGTTGTTCTTTGTGCGGGACTTGCCCCACCAGCCGAATGCCAGCATGGCGAGCAGGTACACCACCACGATTGCGATGTTTATAGCCGAAGATTCCATGAACGGTCCTTGGAGCTGATGCACGGAGGTTGGGGTTTTCGACGATACTCCTGCGAAGCGTCGAAGTCTCTGTGCTGACGATTGGAGATTGTGGATGTGTTGTGTGCCTCACAGACAACACTTGTTGCCTATGAGGATATGTTGTGATGGGAGTAACAGTCAAGATCCTTTGGTCATGCTTCCGGGTATTCTGGCGCTCTTGGCCTGTCTCCCGGCTACTATTGCTCCAATGACAGGGCCACATGACAGGCCTGAAAGGTTCGTGAATGAAGGCTCTACCCGTTGAACCGAGCAATGTTCCCGTTGCCATCGGTTCCAGAATCCGCGCAGCCCGGCAAGCGCAGCGCCTCACCATCGAGCAAGTGGCGGATGCTACCGGACTGACCAAAGGCTTCCTCAGCCGTGTGGAGCGTGACCTGACATCGCCGTCGGTCGCTTCGCTGGTTACGCTCTGCCAAGTGCTGTCGGTATCCGTAGGCGACTTGTTCGCCGCCCCGGAGACCCACCTGACCAGGCGCGACGACGGCCCCCGCATCTCCCTGGGCGGTCAAGGCATAGTGGAACGCTTGTTGACCGCCCGCTCCGAGCGTCGGCTCCAGATCCTGCAGGCAACCATCGAACCGCGGGGCCGTGGTGAAAACGAGCTCTACGCCGTGGACTGCGACGTTGACGTCCTGCATGTGGTCAAGGGCCGGATCAAGCTCATCCTGACAAATGAAGAGTACGACCTCGAAGAAGGAGACACCCTCTCCTTCCCGGGCCGTGAACCCCACACCTGGATCAACCCCACCGACGAGACCGTCGAGGTGCTGTGGGTGCTGGTTCCTGCGGCGAGCCGCTAGCCCACGTGGACCCACGGCCGCCGGGTGACGTCCGGCTCGGCTTCCCTCAGCACTTCGCGGGTTACCGGCGCGATCTCGCCTTCGCCGAAGAACAGGAACCTGCTGAGGTTGGAAATCGGGTTCCCCTCCGTCCACCGGAAGTAGATGTGTGGCATGAATCCGGTGACGTCGCGGATGTGGAGGAGTACTGCGGCCACGGTGTTGGGCACGTTATTGCTGTGCACCTCCAGGATCTTGAACCCGTGCCGGAGCTTTCCCACCACCTGAAGCTCCTGCTCAAAGTCGGAGCTGTCGTCCACAATGACTTCGATGAACATGGCGTCGCAGTCAATGGGCAGGTGGCTGGCCTGCTGGGCGTGCTGTAGTTTCTCCCTGTAGCGGCTGGCGCTGAGGTGCTTTGGCTCATGGGCGATGATGCGGACAGGTCCTTCGGCGGCGTTCGCCGTGAATTCGAGGGCTTTCTCGTCCAGCTTGATGTGGGTAGCGCGGAGTTCGAAAGCGCGGCGCATGCGGGAGGTAAAGCTGACCACTATGATGCCCAGGATAAAGAGGGCTGCAATCTTTAGGCCGTCGGGGCGCTCGATCGAGTTGACCACGGTGGTGTAAATGAAAGCCAGGGAGATCAATCCAAATCCAATGACCTGCGCGCGCTGCTTCTTTCGCCGGGCGGACAGGGTCACCGCTATGGACGCCGAGGTAATCAGGACAAGCACGCCTGTGGCATAGGCGCCACCTTGGGCGTTTACATCCGCCTTGAAAATGATGGTGATGAAGAATGCGATGACTGTGAACACCAAGACCAGCGGACGGAGAGCCCGAGCCCATGCCGGTGCCATGCCGTAGCGGGGCAGGTATCGGGGAACAAGGTTCAAGAGTCCGGCCATGGCTGATGCGCCTGCGAACCAGAGGATGGCGATGGTGCTGACGTCGTAGACGGTTCCGAAGCCGTCGCCGAGGAATTTGTGGGCCAGGTAGGCGAGCGCGCGGCCCTCGGCTTTGCCGCCGTCTTGGAATTCTGTGGCGGGGATCAGCATGACGGTGGTGAAGCTGGATGTGATGAGGAAGGAGCTCATGATGATCGCGGCGGTGGTGAGGAGCTTGTGGGCACCCTTGATCCGGCCTGCGGGATTCGCTTCAGTATCAGTGGCGTGGCCTTTGATCTGGGGCATGACGGCGACGCCGGTCTCGAATCCGGAGAGTCCCAGCGCAAGGCGGGGGAATACCAGGAGTGCCAGGGCCACCATCATGATCGGATCCCCGTGGGAGGTGGTGAGGGCGGACCACCAGTCGGTAATGACCCTGGACTCAGTGAAGATGTGGCCCATGGACACCGCAATCACAATGAAGTTCAGCGCCAGGAAGACGCCCACCAGCACTACTGCTACGTTGATGGCTTCCTTGAACCCGCGCAGGAAGACGACGCCCAGACCGGCGATCAAAGCCAGGGTGATGACCACTTGTTGGCCTTCAAGGGCGTGCGGGGCGAAGGGATTCTCAATGAGGTGCGCCGTTGCGTCTGCCGCGGACAAGGTGATGGTGATCATGAAGTCGGTTGCGGCGAAGCCAAGGAGGGCAAGGACGAAGAGCTTGCCTCCCCATCGCGGGAGCAGGCGTTCAAGCATCGCGATGGATCCTTCGCCGCGGGGGCTTTCCTTGGCCACCCGTCGGTAGACGGGCAAGGCGCCGGCCAGCGTCGCGATGACCAGGAGCAGGGTGGCCAGGGGAGAGAGCAAGCCCGCCGCCAGTGCTGCGATGGCTGGCTGGTATCCCAGGGTGGAGAAGTAGTCCACGCCGGTGAGGCACATGACCTTCCACCAAGCCTGCGGTTTGTGGGAGGTGGAGGGACGGCCATAAGGGCCTTGGTGTTTGCCCGAGGTATCCGGTGCCCCTTCCAGCAGCCAGAATTTGAGCTTGAAGGAATTCTTGGGCTTGTTGGCCGGGTCGGCCGGGGGCCTCGTCAGGGTGGTCACGGTGTCCTTTCGCGCAGCCAGGTGCTGCTCCGCTAGGAGCGTATGGCCGTGTCCGACGCCGGGACCCCGGTTTTTATGGAATCTTTACGCCCGCTGTGACTGGCATCTCATGCCGCACACAGCTAAATCAGACTTGTAAACAGCTGATGCATATAAGGCAACTTAAAGTGTATGATGGGAGTCACAGCCACAGACCTAACTCGAAGGAGAGGCATATTTTGGAAGAGCTCCGCATTGAGGCCAACGGGAACCTTGGACCCATCGATTCATCCCGCATTCCGCGTTACGCCGGTGCCGCCACCTATGCCCGCTTGCCCAGACTGGACCAGGTCTCCAAAGCTGACGTCACAGTAGTCGGCGTTCCCTTTGACTCGGGTGTCTCCTACCGCCCTGGTGCGCGCTTCGGTGCCAACCATGTTCGTGAAGCCAGCCGACTGCTGCGACCGTACAACCCTGCCTGGGACGTCAGCCCGTTCGAGAACATCCAGGTGGCCGATGCCGGTGACATGGCCGTGAACCCGTTCAACATCAACGAGGCAATCGAGACTGTCCAGCAGAATGCCTTGGACCTCACGGCCAACGGCAGCAAGCTGGTAACCCTCGGTGGCGACCACACCATTGCACTCCCGCTCTTGAGGGCAGCAGCGGAGCGGGCAGGCGAGCCCATCGCCATGCTCCACTTCGACGCCCACCTGGACACTTGGGATACCTACTTCGGCGCCGAGTACACGCACGGCACCCCGTTCCGCCGTGCGGTGGAGGAGGGCATCCTGGACACCGAAGCCATTAGCCACGTGGGAACCCGCGGCCCGCTGTACGGCAAGAAGGACCTGGACGACGACCACCGCTTCGGCTTTGGAATCGTCACCTCCGCTGACGTCTACTACCAAGGCGTCCTGGAAACCGTAGCCAAGATCCGTGACCGTATCGGCAACCGCCCGCTGTACATCTCCGTGGACATCGACGTATTGGACCCGGCCCACGCGCCCGGCACAGGCACCCCCGAAGCCGGCGGCATCACCAGCCGCGAACTCCTCGAAATCATCCGTGGCTTCCGCGGCATGAACCTCGTGGGAGCGGACATCGTTGAAGTTGCTCCTGCCTACGACCACGCAGAGATCACCGGTGTTGCAGGCAGCCACGTTGCGTATGAGCTCGTGACCCTCATGGCAGACAACGCCGTGGAAGGCGACCGCCAGGGTGCCCCGAATGGTTACGCGCAGCAGGCACTCGGCGCTCGCATGGCCGAACTCGCGCAGGCAACCGGAACAGTCGGGGACCAGCGATGATTGATTTCGATCCCGGCACGGCAGCCCCCACCAAGGGGACCAACCAGCGCAACGGTGGGGACCTCGTCGTCGAGACCCTGGAAGCACTCGGTGCTAAGACCGTCTTCGGCATCCCGGGTCAGCACGCGCTCGGGCTGTTTGACGCCATGGGCCGGGGCAACCTGCACTTCGTTTCTTCCCGTGTGGAGAACAACTCGGCCTTCGCCGCTGACGGTTATTCCCGCGCCACCGGCGAGGTGGGTGTGCTGTTCCTGTCCACCGGTCCTGGCGCGCTCACCTCCTTGGCCGGCCTGCAGGAGGCTTACGCCACCGGTGTTCCCATGGTGGTTGTCGCCAGCCAGATCCCCCTCGACGGCCTGGGTGCACGCCGCAAAGGCATGCTGCACCAGCTCGATGACCAGAAGGCCTCGGCCGCGAACGTCACCAAGAGCCAGCGCCTGATCCAGCACGCCTCGGGTATCCCGTCGGCCATCCAGGACGCCTGGACCGAGGCGATTTCCTCGCCACAGGGCCCGGTCTGGATCGAAATCCCGCAGAACGTCCTCCTGGATCCCATCATGGTTCCTCCGGTGGAGGATGCGCTGGCCGAGGCATTCGATAACCCGCCGCGCGTCGAGCTGGTCCGCGAGGCCGTGAAGTGGCTGTCGACGGCGGAACGTCCGGCGATCATCGCCGGCGGCGGTACCCGCCGTGGCCGGGCCGAGAAGTCGCTGCTCTCGATCGCCGAGCAGTTACGGGCTCCGGTCATCTGCACTCCCGGTGGCAACGGTGCGTTCCCGTGGACCCACGAGCTGTCCTTGCAGTCGTGGATCGAGGACCGGTACATGACCGACGTCCTGGAAGACGCCGACGTCTTGATCGTCATCGGCTCATCCTTGGGCGAAGTGACCTCCAACTACTTCACGTTCGAACCCCGCGGCCGCATCATCCAGATCGACGCCGAACCCCGGGTCCTTGAGTCCAACCGGCCAGGTTTGGGCATCCGTGCCGACGCCGGCCAGGCACTCGCAGCGTTGGACGAGGCACTCGCAGCTGCGGGCGCCGCGGACGCGGCCAAGCGTGATTGGCACGGCACCAGCCCGGAAGATGTGGTCAAGGAATCCTTGGCCAAGGTCAAGGCGCGCCTGGAATCACAGGACCTGGCCAAGGAACTGAAGTTCATGGCCGACATCCGCGAGGCCGTCCCGGCGGACATGCAGACGTTCTGGGACATGACCATTTCCGCGTACTGGGGCTGGAGCTGCTGGGACGCCCGCGAGGGTCAGTTCCACTCCGCCCAGGGAGCCGGTGGCCTCGGCTACGGCTTCCCCGCAGCGATCGGCGGTGCCGTGGGTCTTGAAACCACCGGCAAACCGAGTCGCGTGCTCGCAGTATCCGGTGACGGATCTTCCATGTACTCGATCTCCGAACTCGCCACCGCCAAGCAGCACAACGTCCCGGTCACCTGGCTGATCGTGGACGACGGCGGTTACGGCATCCTCCGCGAATACATGGTGGGCGCCTTTGGCCAAGCCACCGCCACCGAACTCGCCCGACCGGACTTCGTGAAGCTCGCCGAGTCCTTCGGTGTCCCGGCCCGCCGGGTAGCCCCGGAGGAAGTGGGGGACGCGCTCAAGGCGTCGTTCGAAGCCGACGGGCCCAACGTCGTCGTGGTTGAAACACTGCTGAAGATGTTCGGCCCCACGCATTTGGACAACTAGAGCGACTAAAAAACTAAACAACCAACGCAGTCAGCCCCCGCACGAACCATCGCGCGGGGGCTGACTGCGTTGTTGGGCCTGCTCTGCGCCCAATTTCCCAAAAATAGGGTGCAGAGCGGGCCCCACAACTTAGACACTCCTCGCATCTTTAGTTTCCCAAAGCAATCAATCTGCGTTATAGTTGCTTTAGGCAAACAATAAGAGGGGTGTTTCGCATGTCCGTCGGTTCTGCCACAGCAACCGATCTTGTGCATCAGATTTTCGATCTCCAGCGCACGCTGCGCTGTGTGGTGACCGCCCACATGGCCCGCGTTCCCGACGTCGGAATGGCCGTGCAGGGGGTGATGCGTTTCATCGGTGAGGGGGAGACCCGCGCAACCCAGCTGGCCACGCGACTCGGCGTCAGCGCCCCGGTCCTCAGCCGGCATATCACCGAACTAGAGGAGCTTGGCTTTGTGGCCAGGCGGCCCGACCCTGCTGACGGTAGGGCCCAGCTTCTCGCCCTGACGGAAAGCGGCGCGGCGAAACTGCGCGAATTCGAAGAACAACGCAGCGTGAGACTGCGGGATTACCTGGCGGATTGGAGCGAGGCGGACGCCCTCGAGGCCTCCCAGGTCATCAACAAACTCACTGTGTCCCTCAAGGACTCAATCCGGGCAACGGCGGCCGGCTCCATCACAACAAACCAGACAGCTTAGGAGCCCACGCATGGCTACACCAGCAGTACAAAATTCCCAGGCGGTGGACGCCTCAGTGACCAAAGCCTCCGCGCCCATGACCCATCGGCAGATCATGGAAGCCCTGACCGGGCTCCTCGCCGCCTTCTTTACGGCGATACTCAGCAGCACGATCGTCGCGAACGCGCTGCCCACCATCATGTCCGAGCTCAAGGGCACGCAAACCGACTTCGCCTGGGTCATCACGGCTGCGCTGTTGGCAAACGCTGCCACCACGCCCATCTGGGGCAAGCTCGCGGACCTCTTCGACAAGAAGCTCCTGGTCCAGCTGAGCATCGTCATCTTCGTGGCCGGCTCGGTCATGGCAGGCCTGTCCGAAACCATTCCGCTGCTGCTGACTGCCCGGGTCATCCAGGGCGTGGCGATGGGTGGGCTCACCGCCTTGGCTCAGGCGATCATCGGCTCCATGATTCCGCCGCGCGACCGCGGCAAGTACTCCGGTTACATGGGCGCTGTCATGGCGGTAGGCACCGCCGGCGGCCCGCTGCTGGGTGGCTTCATCGTTGACAGCCCCCTCGGCTGGCGCTGGACGTTCTTCGTCTGCGTGCCGCTGGCCGTCGTCGCCCTCATCCTGCTCCAGGTGACGCTGAAGATCCAGCACATCAAGCGCCCGGCCAGGATCGACTGGCTCGGTTCCATCCTGCTGACATCGGGGGTGAGCCTGCTCCTCATCTGGGTTTCCTTCGCCGGCAACCCTGACTACTACGACTGGTTCTCCTGGCAATCGGCGCTCATGGTGGGCGGCGGCGTAGCCTTGCTGGCACTTCTGGTTCTGGTGGAGACCAAGGTTCCCGAGCCCATCATCCCTCTCAAGATCATCTCCGAGCGCACCACCGCCTTGGCCATCGTTGCCTCCGTTGCCGTTGGTATCGCCATGTTCGGTTCGTCCACCTTCCTGGGTCAGTATTTCCAGGTTGCCCGCGGTGCCACGCCCACCGAGGCCGGCCTGCTGACGCTGCCGATGATCGCCGGCAACCTGATCGGTTCCGTGGCCTCGGGCATCCTGATCAGCCGTTTCGGTAAGTGGAAGAGGTTCCTTATTGCAGGGTCCGTCCTCCTCATTGGCGGCCTCGCGTTCGCCGGAACTATGGACCACACCACGGAACTGTGGATCGTGGCGATCTACACTGGCGTGTTCGGCCTCGGCCTCGGCATGCTGATGCAGAACCTGGTGCTCGCTGTTCAGAACACCGTCCAGGCCAAGGACATTGGAACCGCCAGTGCCTCGGTGGCGTTCTTCCGCTCCGTGGGTGGCGCGATCGGCGTCTCCGTCCTGGGCGCCATCATGTCCAACCATGTGAAGGAACTTGCCGTTGAAGGCATGACTGCGGCGGGCATACCACCCCAGGGCGGGGCATCCGGAGCCAGCATGGACCTGGCCGACATGCCTGCCCCCATCGCCGAGATTATGCGCGCCGCCTACGGTGACGCGACCGCGCAGATCTTCCTGATCTCAGCGATCATCAGCGTCGTTGCCCTCCTGGCTGTGCTGTTCATCAAGGAACGCCCGCTGCGCCGCACGGTTGATGCTGCTCCGGAAAAGGAGCTTATTGCCACGGCATCAGGAGACGCAGGAATGTCGCTGGACACGGCGTCCATCGACGCAGTGAAAGCGTCCGACGACGGCGCGCGCCGCTTGGGTGCCGCCCCTGCGGTTTCAGGGGGCGCCCATCCGGTGAGGGAGCGTCAGGTTCCAGTAGGGGAGCGACCGGCTTCGAACGTGGAGTCCGGATCCGATCTTGACCTGGAGTTCGCCCGGATCCTCACGCAGGAACGGCCCCAGGTCGCGGCCGATGTGAAGGAAGTTCAGGAACAGCTGTCCCGTACCCAGTACGTCCTGGCCGAACAGCAGCTGCAGCTCAGCCGAGCCAACGTGGAACTGCAGGCCCGGTTGCGGGAGCAACAAACCATTGCGCTGCAGCAGGCCCATACCGCAGAGGAGCTCGCCGCAATCCGTAAGGAGCTCAAGCGCGAGCGCAGGCAACAGGAACGGATGGCGTTGTTGCTCCTACAGGGCGTCGAAGCCCGCGCCGACCACGGTAAGCACGCGGGGTAGTATCCATCACATAAGCGCCGGCTGGGTGACCAGCCGGCGTTTTTGTTGATACTCCGCTGGGATGATCTTTTCCGTAAGTTGTTTCGCCCGGGCAACGAATTTCGTAGAGTGGGGAGGCTAATACTGTCAGCCCCTGCTGCCAAACTTCTCTTATCTCATTCACGCACTCTTTCTAAGGACCCGTGGGCATGCTTGTCACCCTTATACGGCGCTACTCCAAGCCGTATTTGCCGCAGATTGTGGCAGTGCTGATCTTTCAGTTGGCGTCCACCATCGCCACGCTCTACCTCCCCAGCCTCAACGCCAAAATCATTGATGAGGGAGTTTCCCGCGGAGACACCGACTTCATCTGGCAAACCGGTGTGCTCATGCTCGGTGTCGCCCTTGGACAGGTGCTTACCGCTATCATCGCCGTTTACTTCGGCGCCCGCGTTGCCATGGCAATCGGCCGCGACCTGCGCCGAAGCGTCTACCGGCAGGTCAGCAGCTTCTCCGCCCAGGACGTTAACCGATTCGGTGCTCCCACGCTGATCACCCGCGGCACCAACGATGTCCAGCAGGTACAGATGCTGGTGCTCATGGGCCTGAACTTCATGGTTTCCACGCCCATCATGTGTGTTGGCGGCATCATCATGGCCCTCCGTGAGGACCTTAACCTCTCGTGGCTCGTGTGGGTTTCCGTTCCGGTCCTGGTGGCCGTCGTGGGCTACCTCGTGGTCCGGTTGATGCCACTGTTCCGTTCCATGCAGGCCAAGATCGACGCGATCAACGGTGTGTTGCGCGAGCAAATTATCGGTATCCGCGTGGTCCGGGCCTTCGTGCGTGAACCGCACGAGGCCAAGCGCTTCGGCGATGCCAACGAAGACCTCACTGCCGTGTCCGTGAAGATCGGCAACCTGTTTGTCCTGATGTTCCCGGCCATCGGCATGATCCTGCACCTGTCAACGGCTGCCGTGCTGTGGTTCGGCGGGCAGCGCGTGGACTCCGGCGACATGCAGGTGGGCGCCCTCACGGCCTTCCTGCAGTACCTGCTTCAGATCCTGATGGCCGTCATGATGGGTACCTTCATGGCCATGATGATTCCTCGCGCCTCCGTCTGTGCCGACCGCATCGGCGAGGTGCTCGACGTCGAACCTTCCATCCACAACCCCACCTCACCTGTGGTGCCGGCTGCGAAGAAGGGTCGGGTGGAATTCCGCGACGTCACGTTCAAATACCCTGGTGCGGAGGCGCCGGTGCTGAGCAACATCTCCTTCACCGCCGAGCCGGGGAAGACCTTGGCCATCATCGGATCCACGGGCGCAGGCAAGACCACCCTGGTTTCGCTGCTGCCGCGGCTTTACGACGTCGCCTCGGGTGACGTGCTGCTCGACGGCGTACCCGTCACCAAGATGGACGCATCTGAAATCACCAGCCGCGTCTCCGCGGTTCCGCAGAAGCCCTACCTGTTCTCCGGGACCATCGAGCACAACCTGCGTTTCGGCAAGCCCGACGCCACCGACGAAGAACTGTGGGAGGCGTTGGAGACAGCGCAGGCAAGGGGCTTCGTCGAGGAAAAGTCATCCGGTTTGAACCGGCGCATCGCCCAAGGTGGCACCAACGTGTCCGGTGGCCAGCGCCAGAGGCTGTCGATTGCCAGGGCGTTGGTTACCAAACCGAATGTGTACCTGTTTGATGATTCGTTCTCCGCTTTGGACGTCGCTACTGATGCCAGGCTGCGCAAGGCGTTGAAAGCCAAGACCCGGGACGCCACGGTCATCATTGTGGCCCAGCGCGTCTCAACCATTGCGGACGCGGACGAGATCCTTGTGCTGGATAATGGCCGGATCGTTGACCGTGGAACGCACGACGAACTGCTGGAGACGTCACCCACATACCAGGAAATCGTTGAATCCCAGCTGAGCGTGGAGGAAGTGGCATGAGCGAGCAGAACCAGCAGAAGAAGCGTGGCTGGGCTGCCAAGGCAGAGGATGCCAAGGATGCCAAGGCAACGTCCGAGGCTGAGGTAGCAACAGAGCTGCTTGACGACGAAGACTTCGTCGAAGAGGAATACGTCCCTTCCGAAGCCGACGGCGGCATGTTCGGCGATGTTCCGGCCAAGAAGGCCAAGGAGTTCTGGCCCTCCGCCAAGCGACTCATGGGCCTGCTGAAGCCCGAGAGCGTTGGCGTGTACATCGTGATCGGCCTCGTCATTGTCTCGGTGGTCCTCAACGTGATCGCCCCCAAGGTGCTGGGCATCGCCATGGACGTCATTTTCGGCGGCGTCATCGGCAGGCAGGTCCCGGAGGGGGTCTCCCAAGAACAGTTCGTGGAGCTCATGCGTCAGCAGGGGCAAGGCAACTTTGCGGACATGGTTTCCAAGATGGAACTCACCAACGGGATCGACTTCCCTAAGCTGACGTTCCTGATTTCGATCGTGCTCCTCATGTACTTCGTGGCCAACATCTTCCTGTGGGCCCAGGGTTGGTTGCTCAACAGGATCGTCATGCGGGTCATCAAGAAGCTCCGCAACGACGTCCAAGCCAAGCTCAACCGGCTCCCATTGAACTACTTCGACACCCGCCAGCGTGGCGACATCCTGTCCCGCGTGACCAACGACGTCGACAACGTTCAGCAGGGTCTCCAGCAGGCGTTTTCCCAACTGGTCAGCTCCGTACTCACGGTTCTGGGTATCACGGTCATGATGTTTATCGTGTCCTGGGAGCTGGCGCTGATTGCCTTGATCGCCCTGCCGCTGTCCGGCATCGTTGCGGGCGTCATTGGTGCCCGCAGCCAGAAGCTCTTCGCCGCACAGTGGAAGAACACTGGCGCACTCAATGGCCAGATCGAGGAGTCGTTCTCCGGCCACGACCTCGTGAAGGTGTTCGGCCGCGATGCCGACATGCTGGAGCGTTTCGACGAGAAGAACGAGGAACTGTACAAAGCATCCTTCGGTGCACAGTTCGTGTCCGGCGTGATCTTCCCGGCCATGAACTTCGTCTCCTACCTGTCCTACGTCGGCATTGCCGTGGTGGGCGGGCTCCGCGTTGCCTCGGGCTCCATGAGCCTCGGCGACGCGGCGGCGTTCATCCAGTACTCCCGTGAATTCACCCAGCCGCTGGGCCAGATTGCAGGCATGGCCAACATGCTGCAGTCCGGCGTTGCCTCCGCAGAGCGCGTCTTCGAGTTCCTGGATGCCGATGAAGAAGTGGAAGAGAACGCTACGCGCCACCTGCCCTCCAAGACCGATGGCCACGTGGAGTTCGAACACGTCTCCTTCAGCTACGTGGAGGACAAGCCGCTGATCGAGGACCTGTCCTTTGCTGCGGAACCTGGTCATACGGTGGCCATCGTGGGCCCCACCGGTGCCGGCAAGACCACTCTGGTGAACCTTGTGATGCGTTTCTACGAGCTCAATGCCGGCCGGATCACCTTGGACGGCGTGGACATCAAGGACCTCAGCCGTGCCGAGCTGCGATCCAAGGTTGGCATGGTGTTGCAGGATGCCTGGCTCTTTGGCGGGACCATCTACGACAACATCCGGTACGGCAATCTGGACGCCACCGAAGAGCAGATCATGGAGGCAGCCAAGGCCACCTACGTGGACCGCTTCGTGCGTGCCCTTCCGGACGGTTACCAGACGATCATCGACGAAGAAGGCAACAACGTCAGTGCCGGTGAAAAGCAGCTCATCACCATCGCCCGTGCTTTCGTCTCCGATCCTTCGTTGTTGATCCTGGATGAAGCCACGAGCTCCGTGGACACCCGTACTGAGCTGCTGCTGCAGAAGGCCATGGCAGCGCTCCGAACGGACCGTACGAGCTTCGTCATCGCCCACCGACTCTCCACCATCCGGGACGCCGACACGATCCTGGTGATGGAGAACGGCAAGATCGTGGAGCAGGGAAACCACACCCGGCTGCTCGCTCTCCAGGGCGCGTACTACCGCTTGTACATGTCCCAGTTCGCGGGTGAGGAAGAGACCGCTGTGGACGACTCGACGGCGGTGCACAGCTGAGCACGGAAACACCGAAGGAGCCTGTGGCACCCCGGCGCATTGAGGTCCTCGTACCCATGCGCTGGGGTGACATGGACGCCTACGGACACATCAACAACGTCCAAATTGTGCGCATGCTCGAGGAAGCCCGTATCGCAGCCTTCGGGCCGCCCCGCGGTGCCGGCCTCCCCGGCGTCGAACCTCCCGCTGCCCTCTTCAATGATGTTGAGGAGGGGACCATGACCCTGGTTGTGGAGCATAAAGTCCGCTACGTCCGGACGCTGGACTACCGCAACGTGCCGGCCATCGTTGAGATCTGGGTCGGCGCCATTAAGGGCGCGAGCTTCGATCTCCACTACGTCATCAAGGATCCCGTCACACGGGAGGACTGCGTCAAAGCCACCACTCACCTGGCTTTCGTGGCGGAGGCCACCGGACGGGTCCTCCGGCTCACACCGGAGCAAAAGGAAAAGCTCGAACGCTACCGCGCGTAGCTCCTGCTGCCCGTAGAGTTTCAGCATGAAACTTGAAATTGCCGTGGTGAGCGCGGCAGGTGCAGGCACGGCTGCCGCCGAAGGAGCCAACCGCGTTGAGCTGTGCAGCAGCCTGGAACTTGGTGGGATCACTCCAAGCCAAGGACTCATGGAAGCGAGCATGGAGCACGCCGATGGCCGTCTGGAAATTCATCCGCTGATTCGCTCCAGGCCCGGCGATTTCCGGTATTCGGCTTCCGACCTGGACACCATGGCCCACGAGATCCGGCACCTGCTCGCCCAGGGTGCCCGCGGGGTGGTGGTGGGGGCGCTCACTCCCTCAGGAGAAGTGGACGTGCAGGCTGTACAGCGTCTGGTGGACTCAGCCATGGACGCCAATCCTAAAGCGCAATTGACCTTCCACCGGGCCATCGATCAGTCGAAAGACCCTTTGGCCGCCCTTGAGCAGCTCATGGAACTGGGCTTCACCCGGGTCCTGACGTCGGGGCATGAAGCTACCGCCGGAGCAGGCCTGCAAACCCTGACCGCCATGGTGGAACGGGCAGGGGGAGCCCTGGAAATCATGGCTGGCGGGGGACTGTCCTTGGAGGACATCCCGGCGATGCATGCGGCGGGCCTGTCCGCCGTCCACCTGTCAGCAAAGAAGACCGTCTCAACCCTTGGAGAGGGAGCGATTTCCCTTGGCGCCCAGGACGGCAGCGATCCCACCGCTTACACCGTCACGGACCGCGAGGTTGTCAGGGCAGCAAGGGCGAAAGTCAACGCGCTGAACCTTGCCATGCCCAAATAGGCCCTGCGGTCCAGCATACGGACGGGAAAATTGCAGTGATCGCGCATCGTAATGACCCTTTACGACTCCGCAGAACGACGGGATGATGTAAGGATTCACCAACTCGGAGACCAGCCCCGGAAGCTACCTTCAGGAGTCCCAGCGATGCCGCTGCCCGCGCCGGTTTCACCGGCCCCCGTGTCCCTTCCCAAAGGAAGCAGAAACAACACTCCATACAGGGCCCACCCGGAGGTGGAATGTGGCATTGGGGCGTGGGACAAATTGCTCTACGGAAATCACCGGTTCGTGGTGGAAGTGGTCCAAGTAGGGGAAGAGGCGCAGGATACCCACTTACCAGCCAGTGCTCACAGGGTGGTCATCCCCTGGCGACGGCAGGACCACCACCCGGCGTCGGTTGACGTCATCATCGTCTCGGAAAAGAGTGGCACCAGGGTCCGGAACGTGCTCGTGGAAGAGGCTAGCCGGGAGTCCGGAAGCATTATTTTCGAGGCGATCGATGGCTTGGGGATCTACTTCGTCTATTACCTGCCCTTCGCCATGCTGGGCAAACCCCACTATCCCCAGGCGCAGTACCTCCCGCATCGTCCGGCCGCAGACCCTGCCTGGGCTGCCGCCGTCGGGCGTTCAGCGTGGGTTCCGGCGAAGCGTGAGCTGCCAAAGGCCACAGTCCTGCGATACGAGGCGGCCAGCGAGCGGGACACCTTCGCGCCGATGAACTTCACTGCCCGCATGGACGAACTGGA
Source organism: Paenarthrobacter sp. (assembly GCF_031180005.1). Lineage (NCBI taxonomy): Bacteria > Bacillati > Actinomycetota > Actinomycetes > Micrococcales > Micrococcaceae > Paenarthrobacter > Paenarthrobacter sp. Next base: position 86,025 of record NZ_JAPSHI010000004.1, read on the forward strand.
GAAGTTCCACCGGGCTTACGGGGGCCAGGCTTTCCTGGTGTTTCCCGAGGACCGCCTGCACCCCATCTCCATGCAGGGCGACCTTCCAGCACACTGGGTGATCAACGGGCCGGGGACGACATTCACAGCCAATGCCCGGCCCGGGGAGGACTACGTGGTCCAGCTTGGGTTGTACGCCCAGCAGGACCTCGAAGCCGTGACGGTCGAAGTCACTGCGCCGTCCGGGGGACACTGCATCAACACTGATGGCGTGGACCGTCTGGGCAAGCCATGGCAGAGGACGCTTGCCTTGAGAGCCGGGCAGGTGCAGGCGCTGTACGTGATCCTGCCAGTCCCGTGCAATGCTGCCGGAACCACCGTGGAGGCGTTGGTGAGGATTACCGCCACCGGTATAAGCGCCACTGGCCAAGCGGCGCAGGACGTCGAGGTCACGCTTGATGTGGCTGCAGACGCGGACACAGAACCCGACGGCGGCTTTGGCGATCCGCGTTTGCTGCGGCGCCTGGCTTGGCTGGATTCGCGGGTGGCCCAGGACACGGAACTCGTTCGGCCCTTCACGCTCATCACCTTGGACGAATCGAGCAGGACGTTGGGGATTCTGGGCAGGTCCCTGCGGTTGACGGAGTCGGGACTGCCGGCGCAGGTGACGTCCACCTTCACCGCCGCCGTCACCGCAACTGATGGTCCCGCCGTCGAGCTATTTAGTGCCCCGATGCGACTGGACGTCGAGGGAATCGATTGGACGCATGGGCAGCTCGTCTTCATTGAGGAGGGCCCGGGGCGGACGTCGTGGCGGTGCAGCTGGACGGGCCGAAAAGACGGCAAGTTAGTTCTGGCGCTGGAGCTGCACGGCGTTCTCGACGCCGATGGATCAGTTTCGTACTCGTTGCGCCTCAGTTCCGAGGGGAGTGTGGACGTGAACGACGTCGGGCTGCAGCTTGAGTTTCCGGAACCGGCCGTTCTGTTTGCCATGGGCTTGGGTGTGCCGGGTGGTCGACGCCCTGATGCCCTGGACTGGACGTGGGATGTGGCCACGAAGAACCAGGATGCGCTGTGGCTGGGAAGCGTGAACGTCGGAATCCAGCTTGCCCTGCGCGACGGCAGTTATGAACGGCCGCTCAATACCAACTTCTACCGGGAAAAACCGTTGGTGGAGCCGACGTCGTGGGCCAATCGTCAGCAGAGCAGCGGGGACGTCATAGTCCGAGGCGGGGTTAAGCTGCACACGGCGGACGGCACTGTAAAGCTGAACGCCTTCAGTGGCGCGCGGACCCTTACCGCCGGTGAACCACTTGACTTCGATTTCCGCCTGTTGCTGACGCCGTTCAAGCCCATCGAGCCAGCTAAGCACCTTGGGAAACGCTACTTCCACGCTCCTGAAAATCCGGCGGACATCAGAACTGCGGGAGCCACCGTGGTCAACGTTCACCACGCAACGGCACCGGCGCCATATATCAATGACCCCTTGCTGACCCGGGACTCGCTGCGCAACTATGTGGCCGAGTGTCATCGGCAGGGTCTGAAGGCCAAGGTGTACAACACTGTCCGTGAGCTCACCTTCCACAGTCCGGAGCTGTTGCCGTTGCTGCACCTGGACCACGAGATCTTCAGTGATGGACCGGGCAAGGGACACATCTGGCTGCAGGAACATGCGGGAAGCCGTTACGTCTCAGCGTGGTTCGCGCCCAACGTGGACGACATCGCCGTGGTGACCACGGGTGAGTCGCGGTGGGAGAACTTCTATGTTCGAAGCGTGCAGGAACTGGCCAACGGCGAGGACGGGATCGACGGCATCTACTTGGATGACATTGCTTACGACAGGCACGCCATGCTGCGGGTCCGCAAGGTCCTTGAGAGGGCCTGCCAAGCCAGAGGTGTGGACGGGCCGGAAATAGACCTTCATTCCGCCAACCAGTTCACAGCCCATGACGGATACGCGTCCTCAGCCAATCTGTACATGGAACATTTGCCCTACGTGGACCGGCTCTGGCTGGGGGAGTACTTCGATTACCACACCACTGATCCCGACTATTGGTTGGTGGAGCTATCCGGCATTCCCTTCGGCCTCATGGGCGAGATGTTGGAAGGCGGTGGGAACCCGTGGCGGGGCATGGTGTTCGGCATGACGGGCCGGGCGCCCGCCGTCGACAACCGCCCGCTCTGGGAGTTCTGGGCCGCAAGCGGCCTTGAGCGCGGGCAGATGCAGGGCTTCTGGGACCCTCAGTCACCCGTACGGACCAGCCACCCGGACGTGCTGGCCACCACGTGGGTGACGGAGCGCGGAATGGTTGTAGCGCTTGCGTCATGGGCCAGTGAAACTGAGGATGTGACGTTGATTTTCGACGACGACGCTGCCGCCCAGGAGGTCGTAGCCCCGGGCATCCCCGGGTTCCAATCCGCCGCGAGCTACGCGCCCGGCCAAGCCATCACCCTTGAGCCGCAGCGCGGCCTCCTTCTCACGATCGGATACTGACGTGGCCATCACCGCAAGCTCCAACCTCACCGTCACCACGATCTCCCTGACAATGGCTGAGCTCGGACCATTGAACCCCCTGCCGGTGGTGGCAGCCGAACTGGACCAGCCCTACACCGTGGGCGAGGGCGTGCCGAAGGAACTCCAGGCCTCGGCCCGCTACGGTGTGGTGCCCAACGTTTACCCGTACCTCATGCAGGACGGCTACAGCCGGGACGCGGCACCCATGGAACTGACCGCCGTCGTGCTTGAAAACAGCAAACTCAAGGTGACCGTCCTCCCTTCACTGGGTGGCCGCATCTGGGAGTTGTTCGATAAAGCCACAGGCAAACAGCTCCTGCACACCCACGATGCCCCGCAACTGGCCAACATTGCGCTGCGCAAGGCGTGGTTTGCGGGCGGGCTGGAATGGAATATCGGCACCCGTGGACATTCGCCCACCAGTTGCGATCCGCTGCACACCGCGATTGTCCACACTCCGGACGGCAAACACATCCTGCGCATGTGGGAGTACGAGCGGCTGAGGGAAGTGGTGTTCCAAGTGGACATCTGGTTGCCTGCGGACTCGGACGTCCTCTTCGCCGCGGTCAGGCTGCGGAACCCGAAGGATCACGATGTCCCCATGTATTGGTGGAGCAACGCAGCCATCCCGGAAACGGATCGCACTCGGGTCATCGCTCCGGCGGACGAGGCTTTCGGCAGCGACTACGCCACGGACATCACCCGAGTAAGGCCCACTAACCACGAAGGGTATGACGGCACGTGGCTGGTCAACAGCCCGCACGCGGCGGACTTCTTCTTCGACATCGACCCCTCCGAACGGCGTTGGGTTGTGGCAGCCGACGACGACGGCGACGGGCTGGCGATGCTGTCCACGGGCCTCCTGCGGGGAAAGAAGCTCTTCGTGTGGGGCCAAGGACACGGCGGCAAGCGTTGGCAGGAGTGGTTGAGCCCAGGGGCCGGACCGTACGCCGAGATCCAGGCCGGCCTCGCGCAGACGCAGTTCGAACACCTGGTGATGCCCGCCGGCGCCGAGTGGGCATGGGTCGAAGCGTACGGGAACGGGCACCTTGATTCTGAGACCTCGCACGGTGCCGACTGGGATGCTGCGGTGGCACACGCCAGCGAACGTTTGGAACAACTCCTGCCCCACGAACAACTTGAGGCCATGCTTCCAGCAGCCATCAGCAATGCCGACGTCCCGCCGTCGGAGATGCTGCTGCACGGCAGCGGTTGGGGCGTTGTGGAGCGTGCTCGTCGCAGCCAGTCGGGCATGGCTTGGATTGATGAAAGCGGTACGCCTTTCGTGGAGGAGAGCGTCGCGGCCGAGCAGGAACCGTGGCTCGGGTTGCTGCGGGGGCAGGCGTTCGACGGCGCGCCCAGCTTCGTTGCAGGGGCGGACTGGGAAGACTTGCTGTCCGGGCAGGACAGTCCGGAGGCAAAGCTTCATTTGGCCACCATGAAGCATGCACGGCAGGACCTGGGTGGGGCGAAGGCGCTGTATCGCGAAGTATTGGCGGCCCGCGATGTGAGGCCCGGTACCAAGGCGCTCGCGCACCGTGGCCTGGGCTTGGCGCTGCTTGCTGAGGGACAGGAAATGCAGGGTCTGGCTGAGCTTCGGAACGGCGTGAAGACTGACCCTTCAAACGTAGCTTTGCTCACCGAAGCCGTAACGCTCAGTAACCGGCACGGAAACCCGGCCATGGCCCTGGATCTGACGGCGTCGGCACCCAAGGAGGCCGCCGTCGTCGGACGTTTGAGGTTCCTCCGGGCGCTTGCGCTTGCGCGCACGGGAAACCCCGGGGAGGCGGCCGCCATTCTGCGCGAGGGCGTCGAGATTCCGGACCTCCGCGAAGGGGAGGATGCGATCGCCGCTTTGTGGGAAGAGGTTTGTCCGGGCGAGTCTGTTCCCTTCAGCTACCAATTCGGGATGCACTAGAGGTCTTTCTGGTGGTGCCCGGGTGTGGCCTCCCGCACATCTCCGGCAATCTCTGAAAGCGTGTTCTTGACCATTCTTTCAGGCCACAGAGGAGCACCGATTTGATCCCCGAAATAGCAGGAATTCCACCCTTGGAATGGACGTCGTCCGCCGGTCATGCCAGCTATGACGAGACCGAGGGGGCGCTGACGCTCACAGCCGCGCCCGGGGTTGACTGGACCAACGACTCCCTCGGGGGAGAACCGCAACACGGCGCTACTGCGCTGGGGTTCAGGGCTCCGGCGGCTTTCTCGTTGTCGGCCAGGGTCTTGGTGGCCTCACCACGGACAACATTCGACGCCGGTGTGCTGACCCTGTGGGCGGACAACGAGCACTGGGCCAAGCTCTGCTTCGAGTATTCCCCGCAGGGGGAAGCCATGGTGGTCAGCGTGGTGACCAACAGCTATTCCGACGATTCCAACGGGCCTGTGGTGACCGCTCCGTGGGTTTACCTGCGGGTCAGCCGGGTGGGTCCAGCGTGGGCTTTCCACTGGTCATCGGATGGCCGGGAGTGGTCCTTTGTCCGGCTGTTCAGGTTGGATACGGAGAAACCTGTGCACGTGGGGTTCATGTCGCAAGCCCCGATGGGTGAGAGCTGCGTGGCACGATTCGACAGCATAGAACTGAAGGACGAGCCCCCTGCCGACCTCCGCGATGGAAGCTAGCGGCGGACAAACGCAGGCCAATAGCCGGTCACGCGGGTGGAACGGCAAGCCTGTGGATATCCGGATGCTTGGATAAGCCAAACAAGGTAAGTTGGCATGGTGATTCCCTCCGTAAAAACTGCCATTAACCGTGCCCCCGGAGTCTCCAAGGAGATCGAGGACGCAGCCTGGTATGTGCTCGGTCCGGCGCTTCACGGGAGACCTTCCGCGCTGGACGGCAGGACGTTGACGTGGACCGCGGATGCTGCGGGCGAGCTTCTCGAAAGGCTCGAACGCGGGGTCGAGGACTCAAAAGCCCCCATGATGACCAACCTGCGGCAGAACCTGGAAGGCGCATCCCGGGAGGCCAAACTGCTGGCCGTGGAACTGTTGTTCCTGCAATCACTGCCGCTCGCGCACGAGGTCAAATCACTCAGGGTCAAGCGTGCCCGCGTTGCCGAAGCGGCGTCATGGGTTCAGCCGCCCATCGAGCTGCCGGAAGAACTTTATGAGGGGATGACGGACCACGGCGTTATCCGGGACCGCACTGCCGAGTTCAACTGGACCATTTGGGACCATTTGAAGTGGCTGTGCCGTTTCGTGGCCCACGTTGACAGCCAAAGCACGGCCACCCTCAACGAAGCGCTCGCGGACCCGTTGACGTTCCACGAACTCGCTGCAGCAACGCCAGAGGATCAGCCGGCCCTTCGCCGCAGCATCGAGTACCTGGTGTGGCCGAGCTACTTTGAGCCCGTGGTGGCCGATGTCGAACGCCAGGAGATCCGGGACGCCTTCGCTTCACTCGTCGGCGGTGCCAAAGGTGATACGGACGAGGACATCACCGCGGACATTCACCGCATCCGCCTCCACTTGGACGAGCAAGCCGGGCAGCGCATCGACTGGTATTCCCGCCAACTGGTGAGTCAGTGGCGCAAGGTAGGGGATCCGGGTCGCCGTTCCTGGCTCCTGCGCACCCATCATGACAACGGTGACCTCTTGGCCAGCTGGGTTGCCGAGGAAAAGGCCACCTTGGACGTGGAGCACCTGCGTACCCTCACCGCGGGGGTCACGGCCGGCGTGGTTCAGCATGCCGTGGACGAGGATTACAAGCACCTGGGCTACGTGGAACGCGAAGACACCAAAACCGCTGTCTTTGCTTTCCTGACAGTCATGAAGCCCGGCGACCTCACGCTTTACCAGCATGCCGGCAGGGTACGGGTAGGCGTGGTTCTTGGCGAACCTGAACACCACGAGGACAATCGCCGCATCCGACGCAAGGTCCGCTGGTTCGAGGACAGCTACGCTATCCCCGAGCTTCCACGTCACGCCCAGCGTCAACTTTCCACTCCGGGGATCATCGTGGATGTCACCAGGGTGATTCAGGCTTTGCAGGAACTGCTCCCTGTGGAGGCCGAAACCGATGGTGAGGACGAAGCCGTGCCCACCACCGCCGTCGAGGTTGTCCAGCAAGGATTCCGGCCCCTGACAGAAGAGTTCGCGGCGTCCCTGCACATGGACCTCGAACCCCTGAAGGAGATAGCGGAACTGCTCGAAGAAAACCGCCAACTGGTTCTTTACGGTCCTCCGGGAACCGGCAAGACCTACCTGGCCAAGCACCTCGCGTCCGAGCTGGCGGGTGACCACACCGACGAACGGGTGAAGCTGGTGCAGTTCCACCCCTCGTATGCCTACGAGGACTTCTTCGAGGGCTACCGGCCGGACAAAACCGACGACGGTCAAGTGTCCTTCAAACTCGTCGCCGGGCCGTTGAGGCGTCTGGCCGAGGAAGCTGCCAAGGCCGAGAATGCGCACAAACCTTACTTTCTGATCATCGATGAGATGAACCGCGCCAACCTGGCCAAAGTCTTCGGTGAGCTCTACTTCCTCCTGGAGTACCGGGACGATCGTATCTACCTGCAGTACAGCCCCAACGAGCCCTTCAGCCTGCCGGACAACCTCTACATCATCGGCACCATGAACACGGCGGACCGCTCCATCGCCATGATGGATGCCGCCATCCGCCGTCGTTTCGCCTTTATCGAGCTGCACCCCAAGGAGGAGCCGATCCGCGGCACCCTGCGTCGCTTCCTCGAAGCCCGCGGGCTGGACACCCTCAACGCGGACCTGCTGGATGCGCTCAATGACGCGATCGACGATTGGGACCGGGACCTGATGATCGGGCCGTCGTACTTCATGAAGAACGCCGCGCAGAACCCCACAGGACTACGTCGGATCTGGAAGTACGAGCTCATGCCTTTGCTGGAGGAGCACTACCACGGGCAGCTGAACCGTGCGCAGCTGGAGGAACGCTTCGGCCTGGACCAGTTGCTGGGACGTCTTGCAGCCCGCTAAAGTCATCCCGCCCAGGCCGGGCCGTGCGCCCGCTTCTGTCGGCCGGGCGCCTGCCTCTGCCGGGCGGACGCCTGCCTCTGCCGGGCGGGTCATCTCCGGGCCGCGGCATATCGTCATGGACGAGCTCTCCCGTGGTGTGGTGGACAAACTCGATCCCGAGTCGGCTGCGTTTATCAACACCAGCGGCCTGGCCAAGGCGTCGCCCATGGGCATGGGCCTTTACAGGATTGAGCCTGTTGGCAAGGTGGGTTCAGTCCGGACCGCCTCAGTGCAGCTGGAAGTCCGTCCCAAGGATCGGCTGGGCCTCAGCCGGCTTCTTTTCCTGCTCAGCTACGCCGGGGACCAAGGCTTCCGCGACCATTCCGTGGAGGCCGTGGAGCACCCGGATTTGTGGAGCGCACTGGCCGAATCGCTCGCTCAGCTGGCAGATAAAGCCCTGAGCCGTGGCGTACTGCAGGGCTATCTGACCGTGGAAGAGTCCCTGCGCACCGTCAAAGGCCGCATCCGTATCTCGGACCAGATCTCTCGACGCCCCGGGATGATGGTGCCGCTGGAGGTGTCCTACGACGAATTTACGGAGGACATCGCTGAGAACCGTATCCTCCGTGCTGCGTTGGAGCGCATGGGAAAGGTTCCCGGGGTTCGGCCGGATGTGCTGAGCCGCTTGCGGCAGCTCAAGGGAAAGCTCGACGCCGTTACCCGGCTTCAGTCCGGAGCGCCGCTGCCGCCGTGGCGCGCCAACAGGATGAACCTCAGGTATCACGCCGTGCTGCGTCTGTCCGAGGTCATTCTTCGGAACGCTTCCGCCGAGGCGGGCGAGGGCAAGCAGCAAACCGCGTCCTTCGTGGTGGACATGGGCCAGGTGTTCGAAGAATTCGTGGGCACCGCACTGAGGTCCGCCATGGGTTCACATCCGGGGGAGATGCGCCTCCAATACGGGGCGCTGCTCAACGAGGCCGTCAGGGACTCCGATCGCCTGACTGTCCGCCCGGACGCCGTCCACTTCCTGGGCGGCCGCCCCGTGGTGGTCTATGACTCCAAATACCAAGCAGCCTCCGACGCCGGTGCCTCACTGAGCGCAGACCACTACCAGTTGCTGGCGTACTGCACGGCCCTGAGGGTTCCCACCGCTTGGCTCGTCTACGCGGGGGCGGGGGAGATGAAGCTCCGCCGCATCCTCAACACGGACATCGACATCGTGGAGTACCCGCTGGACCTGTCCCTGCCGCCGTCGGAAATTTTGGCTGCTGTGGCTGATCTGGCCGAACAATCATGGGGCGAAGTAGTACGCCAAGCTGTGGCGGGCCGGTCGGCGTCGGACTAGCCTGATAACTAACTCTTCACGGATGGAGGCATCATGGCCCGCAAGAAATCGTGGCGCGATATGACCAAAGGCCAACGGATCATGCTGTTGGTTAGTGGAGCGGTGAATATGGCCCTGCTGGGTGCCGCGCAGAGAAGCATCGGCAAGACCCCGGACGAGCAAATCAGGGGCAAGAAGGTGATCTGGCGTGCGGTCTCCTTCATCAACTTCTTCGGCCCCGTCAGCTACTTCCTCTTCGGACGCCGTCGGGATGCAGAGCATGCCGGGAACGGCACAGCGGCAGTAAAACGCTAACGCTAGGCGGGCATCTTCACCGTAAAAGTGGTGCCCTGCCCGGGGACACTCTCCAACGTGATGGTCCCGCCGTGGGCTTCAACGATGGCTTTGCTGATGGGCAACCCCAGGCCGACGCCCGGGATGGCACTTTTGCGTACCCTGCCGGCGCGAAAGAACTTGGTGAAAGCCTCGGCCTGCTCCTGTTCGTTCATACCCATCCCGGTGTCAGTGACCCGGCAGAAAACAAAGTCCTGCTCCTCCCAGGCAGCTACTTCCACATCCCCGCCGTCGGGGGAGTACTTGATTGCGTTGGACACCAGATTGTCCAGCACCTGAGCAATCCGTGATGAGTCAACATGGGCTTCCAGCGCATCCGGGAGGTCCATCGACAGTCGGATTCCGGCCTTGGCCGCGCGTGGTTCTGCCGAGGTGACACTGCCACGCACCAACTCCACGACGTCCACGGCGTGCGGCTGAATGACGATCTGACCCGAGCGCACGGCCAACAGGTCCGAGACGAGTGTCAGCAGCCGCTCCGCGTTGCGCCTGACAATGTCGAGTTGTTTGCGGGCCCGGGCATCGAGGGCGTCCGGCTCGTCCAGGATGAGCTCGACGTAGCCAAGGATGGACGTCAACGGGGTGCGGAATTCGTGGGAGACATTGGCAACGAAATCATCCTTGGCGGCAAGCGCGTTCACCAGGTCTGTGACGTCGCTGAACACCACCACCGAACCTGCGAATTTCCCGGCGTCGTCCACCATTGGGCGTGCGCTCGCGGTGAAGGCTCGCTGTTCCTTTCCGGAGCCCAACCACACCAACTGGTCCGTGAAACGTTCACCCAAGACGGCACGACGCACCGGTCTCTTATCCGCCGGCAACGGCGTAGTCCTGTCAGTGTCGAAGATCAGCAACTGGGATTCGTTGGGATCGTCATTGTCCGGGGGAGTCGCCAGGATATGGGTTTGGCGTTGGCGGCGGTTCATGAGGATGTCATGCCCATCGCCATCCACGGCTACCACGCCCAGCGGCAGGGCTTCCATGACGGTGTTGAGGAGCCGCTCTTGCTTGGTGCTGACGCTCAGTGCTTCCTTGAGTGCCTCGTCCTTCTCTTCCAGGGCACGCTGCTGGCGCACCATGCTCAACGTTAGGACGCTGACGGAGACTCCAATTCCCAGCATGAGGATGGGGAACAGGAATGGCTTGGTGAAGTCCTGTTCGCTGAAGGTTCCGCGCACGAACAGGGGGACCCAGACGATCCCCAACGGTCCCAGGAAAGACAGGACAATAGCGAGCTTCGGGTACAACCCTGAAGCACACAGCCAGATGACCGGGAGTACCACCAGGACACTGAGGCCGGTGATGGATTCCATGGAGCCTTCACGGGCGAATCCGATGGAGACCATGTCCAAGATGGGGATGGTGAGGAAGCTGGCGAACGGGAGCCGGTGCCACGGCACAATGATGCACAGCGCCAGCAGGAGTGCCTGGCTCAGCAGGAATATAAGGAACAGCGGATTCTCAAGTGTGGCGGGAAAATACAGCCAAACCAGGATGGCCGAAATACAGACACACACAGACAACGGCAGTTGGCTGAGGACAACCCTCATACGCAAGGTATGTTCGTGGAAAGAGCGCCTAAAAACCAACAATTTCTTCTTTTCACCAATATCCCAAGTTGAAGGGTGGGTCATGGCACATCCACCAGAGATGCTGAAGAAAGTCGGTTCATGAGATCAGCCTAACCATAATGGATATACTTCTGAGGTTATCGAAGGGGCTGAGGGGCAGCGATGAGTGAAGCACGTGTGGGGCTGGTCATTGAAGATGACCAGGATATCCGCGAATTGGTACGCGTAGTTCTATCCCAGGCGGGATTTGATGTACATGTCGCGTCCACGGGATCCGCAGGTGTGACATCGGCCCGCGAGCTGAATCCGGACGTTATTACGTTGGATCTCGGACTCCCCGACATTGATGGTTTTGAGGTAGCTCGCCAGATTCGGAAATCCTCCGACGCCTACATCATTATGTTGACGGCACGCGCCGAGGAGCTGGACACCCTTATGGGGTTGGAAGCCGGTGGGGACGACTACCTCACCAAGCCTTTCCGTCCCCGGGAGTTGCGAGCCCGTGTTGAAGCGATGATGCGACGCCCCCGCGCGTCGTCGGAATCCAAGAGCGTGCCCGAAGCTGTGGACCCCGAAGTGAGCCACAACGGGCTGGCCGTTTCAGCCGGTTCCCGCACCGCGGTCCTCAACGGGAAAGAGCTCAAGCTGACCCGCACGGAGTTCGACCTCCTGCTCGCATTGCTGGAGACCGGACGGATAGTGCGGACCAAAGCAGACCTCGCGCGTCGGCTCCGGAACGAACCGTACGACGTCGGCAGTTACGTCAGCGACGCAGACGAGCGCGCCGTCGAGGTTCATATGGGAAACCTGCGCAAGAAACTTGGCGACAGCATCCAGGCGCCGCGCTGGCTTGAGACGGTCCGGGGCGTCGGCTACCGGCTGGCTCCCTCAAGCAACAACTAGGCAAACCCAACTAGGTCGCAGATCAGGTCGTTATGAGCGCTCATAACGACCTGATCTGCGACCTAGACGGGTTGGCCAACGCGCAGAGGCTCTGCGGCGACCACGGGATGGTCGCGGCCCTGATTGCCCAACCCGCCCGCACCTTGCGGCGAGCCCAGTTCCTCGAAAAACTCAGCGTTGGCCCTGACGTAATCGGCCCATTCGTCCGGGACATCGTCCGCGAAGTAGATAGCTTCAACGGGACACACGGGATCGCACGCGCCGCAGTCCACACATTCGGACGGGTGGATATAGAGCGAGCGATCGCCCTCGTAGATACAATCCACCGGGCACTCGTCAATGCAGGCCTTGTCTTTCACATCCACGCAAGGCTGGGCGATCACGTAGCTCATGGCCCGCTACACGCCCGTGTAAACGGTTTTGCCCCACGTGTAGAAGTCCAGGGCGGACCTGCCTTGCTCGCGGAAGGTGTTGGTGGATGAATCCTTCACGCCACCGAAGGGAACGTTGAGGTCCAAGCCTGCGGTGGGGCGGTTTACCTTGACCACGCCTGCTTGCGCCCGGGCAGCGAAGTCCGTAGAGAGGGCCAACGAGTCCGTGCAGATGCCGGCGGTCAGACCGTAGCGGGAGTCGTTGATGGCATTCAAGCCGGCTTCATAATCGGCCACTTCAAGAACTGTAACCACCGGCCCAAAGATCTCCTCGGTTACCGCTGCGTCGTCCATCGGCAGGTCGGTGAGGACTGCGGCCGGGAAGAACAGCGGGCCGTTCGGGTCTCCGTCGTAGCTGCCGTGAAGGAGAGTGGCACCGCGTTCGACGGCGGTACGCACCGCGGCTTGGTCCTGTTCGAATTGCTGCCTGCTCACCACAGCGCCCATTCGCGTGCCGCTTCCCAAGCCGTCACCGGTGGTGTAGGCAGCGGCTTCCTCGACCAAAGCTTCCGTGAAGGCAGCGCGGATTCCCGGCGTCACGTAAACGCGCGAAGTTGCTGTGCATGCTTGTCCCGTCAGGCCAAAAGCACCCGTGGCCACCACCTGCGCGGCTTTGCGGGCATCGGCGTCGTCGAGGACCAAGACCCCGTTCTTGCCGCCCATTTCCAACTGGACCCGGGCCCGGCGGGCGTTGAGGATTTCCTGCAGACCCAGGCCCACGTTGGTGGAGCCGGTGAAGGAAAGGCCCGCGATGCGCGGATCACGGGCCAGAGCATCCCCCACCACGCGTCCCTTGCCGTGCACCACGTTGAACACTCCGGCCGGAAGCCCGGCGTCCTGCAGGGCACGAGCCAGGTGCGTGGCGGACAGCGGAGTGAGTTCGGCGGGCTTGATGACAACGGTGTTGCCGCTGATCAGCGCCGGGGCCGTCTTCCATGCCGGGATGGCAATGGGAAAGTTCCAGGGAGTAATCAGCCCGATAACGCCCAGCGGTTCGCGGCGGGTGGTGATGGTGGTGTCCGGCAGGCCGCTGGGCAGTACCTCACCGGTGGCTGCCCAACCGAGAGAGCCGAAGAAACGAAGGACGTCCGAGGCACGTTTCACTTCGCCCTTGGCTTCGGCGAGTGTCTTGCCTTCTTCGCGGACCAAGTCCTCGGCGATGGCGGCCTGCCGCTCGATCAGCAGGTTCCCGGCAGCGATGAGGATGGCGCCCCTCGACGGTGCGGGCATGGCGGACCATGAAGGCTGGGCTGTTGCGGCGGCCGTGATGGCGGAATCAGCGTCTTCGGCGGTGCCGCTGGGGGAGAGGGCTGCGAGTTCCCCGGGCCTGGCCGGGTTCGTCCGCTGGGTGTCGGCTTCGCCCAGCCATTGGCCGTTGATGAGGTGTTGGGCGGTGCTTGTTTCGGCGTCGTTGGTGATGCTGGATTCCAAGGCTGTGGACGTCATGGTGTTTCCTTTGCAAGTAGTGGGGGTTAGAGGCTGCGGATCAGGCCGCCGTCGCACCTGAGCGCGACGCCGGTGATGTACGACGCCGGTGCGCTGCACAGGAACGCAGCAGCTGCGCCGAATTCCCCGGGTTCTCCATAGCGGCGGGCAGGGATGGTCTTACGGGATTCGAGTTGAATGTCTTCCAACGTTGTGCCGCGACGTTTGGCTGCGGCATGGTCCAGTTGGGCGACGCGATCGGTGGCGATTCTGCCGGGGAGGAGAAGGTTTACGGTCACTTCGTCCAAAGCCACTTCAGCAGCAAGGGTTTTAAGGTAGCCCGCCAATGCGGCCCGTCCGGTATTGGACACTGCGAGGTTGGGCAGCGGGGCTGTGACACCGCTGGATCCGATGGCCAGGATCCGGCCCCAGCGCCGTTTCCGCATTCCGGGGAGTACGTGTGAAACCAATGAGTGGTGCGGCTTGACCAGGAGATCGAACGCCGCCCCGATGTCATCTGAGCTCAGTGTCGCGGCGGCTCCTGGTTTGGGGCCTGGCCCGTTGAGGACCAGAATGTCGATTGGCCCGAGGTCGGCGACGGTTTGTTGGACGGCGGATTCGATGCCCTCCGGGGTGGTGAGGTCGGCCTCGATGGCCACCGCGTCAAAACCGGTAGCGCCCAGTGAGCCTGTCCCGTAAGCAGCCTGCAGTTCTTCGACGATCTCCTTGGCGCGGTCCCGACGGCGGCCAACGATCGCCACCCGTACTCCCTCTGCGGCTAAAGCACGCGCAACGGCCAGGCCCAGCCCACCCGTGGAAGCAGCAACCAAGGCGGTCTTGCCGGCGATTCCGAGGTCCATTAGAAGCTCCCTACAGTTGTCTTCACTGTTGTTTTCGCGGTTTCCGTCGCAGCAGCTGCTTCGCGAAGGTGTGTCACCATGCTGGCCCGCAGGTTTTCGGGGAACCCTGCGGCCGGTGAGCGGACACCGGAGTCCTTGATGAGTCCCCGTTCGCGCAGGCATTCCTTACGGATGGCCAAAGCCACCTTGGCCTGCTGCTCAAAGTTGATCAGGGGGAGGTACGGCAGGAGCTCGTACTGGGCCGCATCGTAGCCGTCCTGTTGCCAGGCACGGACGCAGGCAATCAGGGCTTCAGGGTACGAGAAGCCGGTCATGGCGCCCGCCGCCCCGGCCATCAGTTCGTCCAGCAGGCCTTGCCCGCCCAGACCGCCAAAAACAGACACCCCGACGGCGGCACTCAGCTCCGCGATGGCGACGCTGGTTGGCGGCGCCTCGGCTTTGACGGCGATGACGTAGTCGCAGGCGGTGACTACAGAGATCAGCGTCGACGTTGCGATGCTGACACCGCTGGCCAGCGGGTAGTCCTGCAGGACAACTTTGGCACCGGTAGCCCGGTGAATGGCATCCAGATGCGCAATGACGGTTTCCGCCTTGGCGGAGTTGGCCTGCACCATTACGGCCGCGAGACGGCTGCCGGCCACTTCTTGAGCTGCCAGCACTTCCTCAATGGCCGGTCGCGTCGCCAAAGCGGTCACACCCACTACCAGCGGCAGCGATGTGCATTCGACTACCGTCTCCAGGACATCCCGGCGTTCGTCAGCTGTGAGGGCGGCTGCTTCTCCGAACACCCCCAGGACTGTCAGCCCCGTGGCGCCGATGGTTGCATAGTGCTCCACGAGCTCGGCCAGACTGTCCAAGTCCACATCCAGGGTGCTGCCTTGGAACGGTGTGGCAACCACGCCCCAGACGCCGGCAGGCAAGGACTCACGGCTGAGGGATTCGAGCGCAACTCTTGGCTGCATCGGTATCTCCTTGTATTCGTTCGAAGTGATCACTGCTATTAGCGGCCCGGCCACACTGGCTGGCGCTTTTCCTGGAAAGCACGCACGCCTTCGGCTGAGTCTTCGCTGTCAAGGGCAGCCATCAGGGCGGGTAGGCGAAGCCCTCGCGCTTCCTTGGCGGTGAGGTGGGTGGTCTGGGTGACCATCTGTTTCACCGCCCGAACCGAGGTGGGCGCACAGGCAAGGATCTGGTCCACCCAGCGCTGCACCGCGGCGTCAAGCTCTTTGGCGGGCACTACCTCGTTGACGAGTCCCATCGAATGCATTTCCGTGGCGTCGGCTTTCCGTCCGGTCAGCAACATGCTCATAGCCTGGGTGTGGGGGATCCGCCGCACCAACTGGTGGATGCCGCCGTCGAGCGCCAACCGCCCAACGCGGGGCTCGGTCAGACCGAACTTGGCGGTGTCGGCGGCCACCACGATGTCGGCGCCCAGCACCATTTCCATACCGCCGCCCAGCGCGTAACCGTTGATCCGGGCGATTACAGGGACATCGAGGGTGGTGCGCAGGCTCAGGCCGCCGAAACCGTTGGGATCCAGGCTGGCCCAGTATTCGAGACCGGTTTTGTCTACGGCCGAGGCCGACATGTCCGCCCCGACCGAGAACGCACGAGATCCGGCTCCCGTGATGACCACGGCACGCACTGACGGATCGTTTTCCAGCTGGTCCCAGATCTCGTTGAGCCGGGAATGCGCGGTGGCATCGACGGCGTTGAGAACATGCTGGCGATCGATGACCACCGTTGCCACGTGGTTCTCAATGGTCAGGGTCACGGTGTCAACGCGCTCTTCAACAGGGGCGGTCATCGCAGGACCCCCAACTTCTCAAGGCGCTCAATAGTCTCCTCATCGAAACCGTTCTCCAAGAGGACTTCCATGTTGTGCTCGCCGAGGCGCGGTGCCGCACGGCGGATCGTCGGAGGGGTGGCCGAAAGCCGGATAGGCGCGTTCAACATGCGGACGGTACCTACAGCGGGGTGTTCCGCCTCAACGATCATGCCGTTGGCCTCGGTCTGGGCGTCGGCCAGAGCCTGCTCAAGGGTGTGAACCGGAGCGTTGAGCAGCCCTTGCTCTTCAAGTTCGTGAGTCCAGTACTCCGTGGAGTTTGTGGCGATGTGCTCCCGGAAGATCGCCTGCAAAGCCGGCTTGTTCTTGAACTGTTGCTCCAGGTTGGAGAACTCGGGCCGTTGGGTGAGGTCTTCATCCAGGCCCAAGGCTTTGGAAATGCGGGCCAGGGGGTCCGGGGTGAAGCCACCCACCATGCACACGGCGCCGTCGGTGGTCTCGAACACACCGCTCAGCGGCATGGCACCCCAGTTGACCTCGTAACCGCGGTTGAGCTGCATGCAGGCCTCCTGCATCTGCAGGTGCAGCATGGAGTCGTACATGGTCACCTCCACCTTTTGGCCGGTGCCCGAGGTTTCACGCGTGCGCAATGCCAGCAGGATGCCCTGCATGAGGTGCATGCCGGTGATGTAGTCGCACAACGTGGTGGGGTAGATGGAGGGCTTGGTGTCCTCGGATTCCCGCCGCCACATCACACCGGAGTAGGCCTGGGCGATCGCGTCCTGCCCGCCCTTGTGGGAGTAGGGACCGTCCGGACCGAAGCCGGTGCCGGAGGCCCAGATGATCCCTGGGTTTTTGGCTTTGAGGTCCTCGTAGCCGAAGCCCATGCGTTCCATGACGCCGGAGCGGAAGTTGCTGACCACCACGTCCGCGTCGGCCATCAGCCGGTGCAGCACCTCGCGGCCCTCGTCGCTGCGCGTGTCCACGGAGACGCTGCGTTTGTTCCGGTTGATGGATAGGAAGATCGGATTGTCCTGGCCATCCTGGTCCGGGAAGGAATTGCGCGATATGTCACCGGCGCCGGGGCGTTCAACCTTGATGATGTCCGCGCCGTAGTCGCCCAGCAGTTGCGTGCAGGACGGGCCCATGAACACCTGGGTGAAGTCCACGATCTTGATGCCGTCCAAGGGGAGCGGGGTTGCTGCCGGGGCCGCGTTGGTGCGTGCCGCCGTCGTGCCTTCTGCCTGTTCCAAAATCACAGTGCTCATGCCGGCACCGCTGCGGATTCGTCGACAGTAGCGTTCGACGACGGGATGTCGCCCGGGTCTGCCCCGTGGCGGCGCATACCCTGCTGGATGTCCAGTGCGGAGACGTCGCGGACCAAGAGGTTGTTCTCGACGGCGAGGGCTGCGGCAACGCCGACGGCTTGGCCCATTGCCATGCAGGGCGGGATCTCGCGGGACATCTTCTGCGCTTCCGGTGTGGCGGAGTAGTGCCGGCCGGCCACCAGGAGCTGGTCCACTTCTTTGGGCAGCAACGAGCGGTACGGGTAGTAGTAATCGCGGCCCCGGGCAACGGTGTCAGTGAAGTGGCGGCGTTGGGTGACGTCGTCCTTGGTCATGACGTACTCACCTTCCAGGAGCCGGGTCTGGCGGACGCCCATCTGCGAAGCGACGTCCAGCATGTAGCAGTTTTCGAAGCCAGGGAGGTTGGCGCGGACGTAGTCCACGGCCTCCGAGATGCGGTCCCTCGCGGCAAATTCCGCGGCAGTCATGTCTGCGGGGTCCACGCCGTCGAAGCCCGACATGTGCGGGGCGTTGCACCAGACCACGCCGTCGATGGGTGTTTTGAGCCACCACAGTTCCCAGGCGCCGCCAAGAAGCCGCTTGATCTTGCGGTTGATGGCGCGGGCTTCCTTCGGGTTGGCCTGTTCGAAGGCTTCTGCGGCATTGGTGTCCACGTTGCCGAGGCGGAAAACGAGTGTGGTGAGGTAGTTGTCCTTGGCGTAGCTGGCGCCGGCACGGGAAGCGACGTCGATGTCGCCGGTTGTGTCAATCACGACGTCGGCCATGAAGGCCTGCGGGCCCAGTTTCGTTTCGCAGATGACACCCTTGATGACGCCGTTGTCCACGATGGGGCGGGAGAACCAGGAGTGCAGGCGAAGATCCACGCCGGCCTCACGGACGAGGTCGTTGGAGACGCGCTTCCAGCCATCGGGATCGAAGGCGGCTGCGTAGCAGATGGGCTTGGGATTGGTGTGGGAGTGGAAGTCGAAAGTTCCGAAGCGGCCCCACTTGTTCCAGAGTTCCTCGGAGGTTTTGCGGTCATCAGCTGGCGGGACCACTGCCAGGCCGAGTTTCTGGAGGCGCTCCACGTATTCGGAGACGATGCCCGTGACGGTGATTTCCTGGCCGTTGATCATGTCGTCCAACACCAAGACCATGCCGCCGGAGGCCAGACCGCCCAGGGATGAGTAGCGCTCAAGCAGCGTGACCTTGGCGCCGGAGCGGGCCGCGGTAACCGCAGCGGCCACACCTGCGGGGCCACCGCCAACCACCAGGACGTCGGAACGTGAGATGACCGGGGCGGTGAGGTTCGCCGTCGTAGTGCTGAGTTCAAGCGAGTTCATGGTGAGTCCTTACTTTCCGACGAAGATGCCGTTGGAACGGCGGGCCGCGAGGTAGAAAACGATGCTGAGGATGGAGAGGATGGCCACGTAGACCGGGAATACCCAGGTGAGGTTCAGTGATTGGAACCAGACCAGGAGATAGGAGGCTGTACCGCCGAAGAGCGCCACGCCGATGCCGTAACCCAGGGCTACACCTGTGCCTCGGATGTTCTTGGGCATCAGGGACGAGCTGACCACGTTGTAGAGGGTCATGTTCAGTACCAGGACGATCGAGCCACCCAGGAGGACGGCTGCGAAGCCACCGATGCCCGGCTGGACGTACATCAGCATGAGGAACACGGACGGGATGGCGAGGATGCGGGTGACCAGGAACCACTTGGACATGGCCTTGCCGTCGGCCAGCTTGCCGATGATCCAGCTGCCTATTACCAGGATGACGCCCAAGACGGTGGTGAGGGCGAAGACCGCGGTGGGATCCTCTTTGAACCCGCTGCGTGCTGCGCTGGGGAGGCCCACGTTCCAAGCGTAGTTATAGGCCTGTGCTGCACCCACCACGAAGATGATGGCCAGGACCGAGAGCCAGTGCTTACGGACCCCGGACCACACTGCCCGGGGAGTATTGGTGGCCATTTCCTCGGCCTTGAGGGTTTCAGGCAAGGACCGACGAAGGTAGAGCACCACGAAACCGAACAGTGCGCCGATGATGAAGGGTACGCGCCAGCCCCATTCGGCCATTGCTGCACCGCCAAGGACCAGGCTGCACAGGAAGCTGATGAGCGAGGCGAGAAGGATGCCGATGTTCACGTAGAAGGACATGATGCCTGCCACGTAGCCCTCGCGGCCTTCGGGAGCGAGTTCCACTGCGTGCGAGGTGGACAGCGGGGCTTCGATGCCGGTGGAGATACCTTGCAGGATGCGGCACACCACCAGGATGATGCCTGCTGCGGGACCGATCGTTTCATAGCTCGGCGTGACGGCGATGATCAGGGTTGTGCCAGCCATCAACATGATGGATAGCAGCATCACGCGGCGTCGACCGATCCGGTCTGCCAGTGTTCCGAGGAGGATGCCGCCCAAGGGACGGAAGGCGAATCCGACGGCGAACACGGCCAAGGCGTTTAGCGTCGCGGAGAGCGGATCGGTGTTGGGGAAGAAGTTAGGGCCGATGAAAGCGGAGAGGAGGCCGAAGACCATCCAGTCGTACCATTCCAGGGCGTTGCCCAGGCCCAGTCCGAGCAAGCCTTTACGGACTTCGGGGGTGAATTTGTTGTTCTTGTGGGGGAATGGGTGGCTGGTATCTGGTGACGGGACTACGTTGTCCGTCGTTGTGGTGTGGAGCATGGAAGTGTCCTTACGCTGACGCCCCGGAGGGCGTGGGAGGGTATGACGCAGGAACGCCTGTTGGAGGAGGCGTTTGATGCGAAAGTGGCAAGGATTGTCAGCGGCCACGGTTTCGTGTCCGGACAGTTAAGGGAAAACGCTGGCGCCGTATGGGGGCGGCAGGGTTACCACGCGTGTGGTGCGTTGACCCAGATGGCTACGCATACCTCTTCGTAGCTGTTCTTGTACCAGTGGGGGATCTCTGAGGAGTAGGTGATGGAGTCGCCCTCTTCAAGGCTGTAGCAGACGCCGTCCAAATAGACGTCCTTACGGCCGGAGATGATGTAGCAGAACTCTTCACCACTGTGGGTAAATGGGGTATCGCTGGTGTCATGCCCTGGGGGCGTGCTGATCCATTGGGCTTCGATGCTTCCATCGCGGTTCGGGGTGAGCAGCTCGTGCACTGCTTCCCCTACGGACTCGCGGGTGACGTTCTTGAGGTTGCGCCGATCGGATCTGCGGACCACGGGGGACTTTGATTCGTCCTGCCCGATGAAGAACCTCCCTACGGGGATGTCCAGGCCGTGGGCCAGCTGGGCCAACGTGGTGAAGGAAGGGTTGGCCATGCCGCGTTCGATTTGGCTGACGATCGCTTGGCTGAGGCCGGTGACGTCCGAGAGTTGAGCGAGGGTCATTCCCTTTGCCTTGCGCATGGTGCGCACCTTGTTTCCCACGGTCGCCAGCAGTTCGCTGGTGGCCGGGGGAGCAGGAGTCTCGGTAGTCATTGCCGCATCCTTCGTTGGTGAGCTAACTCACACAACTATAGTGAAGATCTTTAGCGAGTCAATGGTTTCTCTTCAATAAGGTGAAGATGTTTACGGAATCGTGGTTTCCAACTCACGGATCGTCGCCGAGACGAAGTGCTCGATTTCGTTGACCTGCGGGCGAATCTCGTCCAAGTGGGCTGCGTTGGGCAGGAGCCTGATGCTGATTTCCAATTCCGTGGCCAATCGATTCATGCAGATGGCACCCACCATATGGCTGGAGGTCTTCAGGCTAAGGACCGCATCCATGGCGTCTTCGATGTCGAGCTTTTCCAAGGCATGATGAAGCCGATCCACCCGCCATGGCAGAAGCTCTACGTAGTTGCGCACGAAGGTACTGATGATGGCTGGGTCGCCGCCAAGCTCAGCTTGGAGTTCGGTGAGGACGGTGCGATCCACCAGGGCCTCGGTGCACTCGTCATACTCAGACACCAAACCCCTCCCGCCTCCAAACAATAGATTCACGATTCAACAGTAGGACCCGTGGAACTTCCACAGCGCCATATAGCCAAAGATTGATCCAATCTTGAGCGGACTCAGAGCCACTCTTGATCTCGTCCCCACAAAGTAGGGAAAGGCAGATCTGGGCGTTCCAGGCTGAATCAGGGGAAGGGGAAACAACATGGAAAGTGGCGCTCGTCCGTCACCAGGCCTCATGCTCCTCATCGTGGTTTGCATGACCGTCCTGCTGGCCATCGGCGGGTCGGCCGCCTTCGCACTGTGGCAGCAGAGCTCCCAAGCCTCTGTCACGGATCGATCAGTGGAGTCCGCGCCGACCAGCACCACCGTGCCCACCACAACTGCGCGTTAGCCCACCGAGGATTCCAGAAAATCCGTAAGCCGGTCCTCGAGCATGGACCTGTCCTTCAGCTGGCATTCCCACACAGTGAGCACCTCCCAGCCGGCAGCCTTCAACTGTTCCCGTTGCAGCGCGTCCCTTTCACGGGTTCGTGTTCTCTTTGCTTCCCAGAATTCCGCGTTCGCCGCCGGAGCGTGCTGTCCTGCTTTGCAATCGTGGAAATGCCAGAAACAGCCATTGACGAAAATGACCTTGCGCCTGCCCGCGAACACAAGGTCCGGACGGCCCGGTAGTTTCGCCGTTCCCGCTTGGCCGTGCAGCCGGTACCGGTAGCCTTTCGCATGCAGGAGTTTGCGGACCAGCAACTCAGGTTTCGTGTTCTTCCCACGGATTTTGGACATGTTGCGGCTGCGCTGCTCCCGCGTCAAAAGGTCCCGGCTCCCGCCCATGTATCAAGCCTACCCAGGCTCTACCACCACTGTTCGGGGCGCTTGGAAGGACAGCAACCGGATCCAGTCCGGGTTTGAGTCCTGCAGCCGGACCCCCGTAAGAGCCGCTGCTGTTTCATGAACGACGACGACGGCCTCCAGCTCTGCGAGTTTGGCGCCGAGGCAGCGGTGAATTCCGGAGCCAAACGCCAAGCCGTAGGGTGTCGGTCCCGGGCGGCCGGTCCCGGAATGGTCAGCGTCTGCCGCATCGGTGTCTACATTTTCGGACCAGGGGAATCCGTGGTTGCCGGTCAATTCCAGCAGGATCTCTTCACCGGCCGCGATGGCTCGTCCGTCCAAATAGGTGTCCTGCTCTGCCACCCGCCGCCATGTGGGAACGGATGACTCGGTTGCCAGGACGTGCCGAACCAGGTCACGCGCCTTCGGGCCGCTTGCTGCCTCGCTCCACGAGATTCCACGGGAGCCCTCGGCCAACCGGAACAGCGTAGTGCTGATCAGTTGAGTAGTGGTCTCTTGCCCGGCGATCAGGAGGAAGTAGCCCAGGGAACAGATCTCTGGTGTGCTTAGCCCGTGGCGGGCCAGCGCGTTGAAGAGGTTGGGGTCCGGCGACGCCACGAACTCCAAAACCAGTTCCCTCAACCAGCGGTAGAAGTCGGCGGCGCTGTGTGCCAATTCGAGTTGCCGGTCAGCATCCGGCCAACCCCAGAACAGCTCCAGGGAGTCAAGGCTCCAGGCCTTCAACGCCGGCAGGTCCCTGACGGGCAGCCCCAACATTTCCAACATGATGACCGCCGGGGGATCTGCGGCGACGGCCTGCACCAAGTCGACGCTGCCCTCCGAGGCCAGGCGCTGCGCGGCACGGGCTGCCGATTCCCGGGCAAGGCCCCGAATACGTGGCTCCATGGCCGCCACTTTCGCCGGCGTGAAGAATCCCGCCACCACTTTTCGAATCCCGGTATGGGTCCCGGTGTCGTTGCTCGCCAGGACCGGCGGCAATGCGAATCTGGCCTTCTGCAGTATTCGCAGGGCCTGTCCGCTCAACGGAGTTACCGCGAGCAGGGCATTTGCCGGACTGAAGTCCTGGGGCCGGTGCAGCACTTCCCTCACAGTGTCGGGGTTCCGCAACACCCGGTAAGGACAGCCGCCGGTACCGGAAAGCCCCGCTTCGGCAGACGCCGCCGCGCTCATGCCGGCAACCCTTCAAGCCAATCTCCTGCATGAGAGCGGAAATCGGCAGGATCCAGTCCGGAGGCACCGGCAGGAACCGCACCCAGAAACGGAACAGGCCAATTCCTCAGAGTCGCCCGGTTGCTGAGCTCCACCGCACCTGGCCTTGCCGGCCAGCTCCCGAGGACCACCCCCACCACCGGCAGGGCGCGGGCGTCCAACGCCTCCAGCGTCAGCGCCGTATGGTTCAACGTGCCCAGCGCCGGCCGTACCACCACGGCAAATCCAGCCATGTCTCCAAGGTTCGTCCCGAGATCAGCCAGCGTCCCGCCGTCGTGGTCCAACTCCACCAGCAACCCTCCGGCGCCTTCCACCAACACGTGGTTGTGGCGGGCGGTCAGCTCACGAATCCTGCCGGCATGAGTGGCGAGCGACGGCAACGTGACCTCGTCCAGTGCCGCGGCAGGGACGGGTGCCATGGGTTCTTCGAGAACGACGCCGGCTTCCGACGTGATCGGATCGGCTAGCCGAGCCACCTCGGCGCAGTCAGAATCACCCAACGCATTTCCGCTCTGGCACGGCTTGTAAACGGCAACCGTCCGGCCGCGTGCATGGAGTGCGGCCGCGATGGCAGCCGACGTGATGGTCTTTCCGACGCTGGTGTCCGTACCCGTGACCAGGATGACAGGAGGCAGTTTCATGGTGTTCTCTCCAGGATGCTGCGCAACGTTGCGCAGGCTTGCTCGATGTCCGTCGGTGTGAGGGTGGCGCGCGCAGTGAGACGAAGGCGCGACACCCCATCCGGAACGGACGGTGGACGGAAGCATCCCACCAGGACGCCCGCCTCATGTGCTGCTTTGCATGCTGCGATGGCAGCGTCGGCGGACGCCATGGGCATGGACTGGACTGCTCCGATGGGATGGTCGACGGCGATGCCGGGCCTTCCCTGCACAGCTTGCAGTCGGCTGGGTTGCAGCTGGCTGGTCAACGCGGCTGCATTGTGGTGGACAGCCACGGCACGCCACGGCTCGGCCCTGATGACGCCAATGCCCGCGAGCGCGGCAGCTGCAGCAGGGGGAGTCAACGCGGTGTCGAAGACGAAGCTTCTGGCCCGGTTGACCAGGTGCTCCCTGAGTAACAGTGAACCAAGGACAGCGCCGCCTTGGCTGCCGAGTGCCTTGGAAAGAGTAGCGGTGACGATGACGTTGGGATGTCCGGCCAACCTGGTTCCTGCGATGGCGCCGTGCCCGGCTTGTGACCCCGAGCCCGAGACGCCCAGGCTGTGGGCTTCGTCAACCAGCAGCATGGCGTCGTGTTCTTCCGCCAGCTCCAGGAGTTCGGTTAGTGGTGCGGCATCCCCGCCCACGCTATAGATGGACTCCACTGCGATGAGCGCCCGTGGCTGGGTGCGGGCGGTCAGCTTGTCCGCCGCATCCTGCACACTGTTGTGCCTGAAATTCCGCACCTCGGAGCGGCTCAACCTGAAGCCGTCGATCAACGAGGCATGGCATTGCTCGTCGGCCACAATCAAGGTACCCGGACCACCCAAGGCCGTGGTGACTCCAAGGTTAGCGAGGTAACCGGAAGAAAAGACCAACGCTGCGTCCATTCCCGTCAGACCAGCGAGTTCGTGCTCCAACTCCATGTGCAGTTCGGTGGTGCCCGCCACCAACCTCGATGACGTGGCACCCGTGCCCCACTTCCCGATGGCCTCCCTTGCGGCTTCGGCGAGCCTGTTATCCGTGGCCAAGCCGAGATAATCATTGCTGGCGAGATCTATCATCCGATGGTTCGCGCGGCGCACCGACGGGCTTCTCACCAAGCCCCGGCGCTCGCGGACCCGGGCCTGTTCCTCCAGCCACCGGGTCATTGTGATACTCACGCGGCCACCCTTTGTTCCGATGTTTCTTCCACGGCAGCCACCATCGCAGAGGCCATCACGCCTACTTCGGTGGCTGAACTGATGTACGGCGGCATTGCGTAGACGAGGTTTCTGAAGGGGCGTACCCACACGCCACGTTCCACCGCGGCACGTGTCACCGCCGCGATGTCCACGGCGTCCCTTAACTCAATGACTCCCACGGCGCCGAGGGTGCGGACATCAGTAACGGCGTCGAGCTTCAATGCAGGAGCCAGCCCCGCCGCGAGACCGGCACCAACGCGTGCTACGTCCTCTCGCCAGGCCCCCGTTGCAAGGATGCCCAAGCTTGCGTTGGCTGCGGCGCACGCCAAAGGGTTGGCCATGAAGGTGGGCCCGTGGAGGAGTGCCCCCGCCTCGCCTGCGGATACCGTGCGGGCAACTTCGCCCGTACATAGCGTGGCAGCGAGGGTGAGGTAGCCGCCGGTGAGCGCCTTGCCAACGCATAGAATGTCCGGGACGACGTCGGCGTGCTGCCCGGCAAAGAGTTCACCGGTTCGCCCGAAGCCCGTGGCGATCTCGTCCAGGATCAACAACAAACCGTGGTGGTCCGCGATGTCACGCAGGATCCGCATGCACTCGGGCGGATAAACGAACATTCCGCCGGCACCTTGCAGCGTCGGCTCCACAATGATTGCTGCGAGCTCGTTGGAATGCTGCTTGGCCAGCTCTTCCACTTCTTCCCGCCATTCTGCGATGGCAGCTGCACTGGCAGTTGCGTTGGCTGTTGCAGCCGCAGGCGGGCGCGGCGCAAACACGTTGCGCGCCAGCAGCCCAGGGAAGGACGAATGCATGCCGTCCACAGGATCGCACACGCCCATGGCTGCGAACGTGTCCCCGTGGTAGCCGCCGCGGATGGTCAGGAAGCGCTGCCATTTGGGCCGGCCGCTCGCTGTTTGGAATTGCACAGCCATTTTGAGGGCGACCTCCACGGAGATGGAACCGGAATCTGCCAGGAACACCCGCTCCAGGCGGCGGCCCGGTTCGCCCGGTGCCATGGCCAGCAGGCTTTCCGCGAGTTCCACGGCAGGTTGATGTGTTAGTCCGCCGAACATCACGTGGCTAAACCTGCTCAGTTGTCGCGAGATGGCGGCGTCCATGACAGGGTTCCGGTAGCCGTGGATCATCGACCACCACGACGACATCGCATCCAGCACCTCATGCGTGTGCCCTTGCTCGTCGCGCAGCCGCAGCGCTACGCCGTCGGCCGCTTCCACTTCCCATAGCGGCAGTGTGGCCGAGGCCGGCGCGTACGGGTGCCACAACGTAGCCCGGTCCCGCTCGATCAGCGAGCTCATGACGCCAACCTTCCGTGCCGGGAACAGTCCGCGGTCCACCCCAGTGGCGTGACCTGCACTTTCATTCGACGGCGACACTGCGGGCAAAAACGTGGAGGTTCCATCGCCAAACGCTGCTGGCAGCTGCGGTGGGCGTCCGACGTCGATTCATCACCGCCGTCGTCGCCGTCACCGCCGCAGTGCCCGCAGAACTGCTGTGAGACTGCGATGGTCACAGCGACTTCTGGAATTCCTTGATGGGCATGTTGAGCTCCACCAAGAGGTTGAGGTCTGCGTTTGCCGGCCGGCCCAGAGTGGTGAGGTAGTTGCCCACAATGACGGCGTTGATGCCGCCGAGCATGCCCTCGCGGGTGCCGAGGTCGCCGAGGGTCAGTTCACGCCCGCCGGCATAACGCAGTACCGTGCGCGGCATGGCGAGCCGGAACGCGGCGATGGCGCGGAGGGCGTCTTTGCCGTCCATGATGCCTTGGTTCTCCAACGGTGTGCCGGGGCGGGGGTTGAGGAAGTTAAGGGGGACTTCGTGGGGTTCAAGGGCGGCGAGTTGGGCTGCGAGTTCAGCCCGCTGGGCCACTGATTCGCCCATGCCGATCAGTGCGCCGCAGCACAGTTCCATTCCAGCGGCTTTTACCATGGCGCAGGTTTCCAGGCGTTCCTCGTAGCTGTGCGTCGTCACGACTTCCGGGAAGAAGCTGCGGGCGGTTTCAAGGTTGTGGTTGTAGCGGTGAACGCCCCACTCGGCCAACTGGTCCACTTGGCGTTGCGTGAGCATGCCCAAGGAGCAAGCGATGTTGATGTCCACTTCCTCCTTGATGCGGTCGATCGCGAATTTGATCTGGTTCATGAGCTTGATGTCCGGGCCCCTGACGGCGGCGACGATGCAGAACTCGGTGGCACCCGTTGCGGCGGTTTCCTTCGCGGCCTTGACCAACTCCGGGATATCCAGCCACACACCGCGAACGGGGGAGTCGAACAATCCAGATTGGCTGCAGAAATGGCAGTCCTCGGGACAGCCGCCGGTTTTGATGGAGATGATGCCTTCCACTTCCACATCCTCGCCACAGTGCTTGAGGCGAACCTCATGGGCGAGTTGCAGGGCGGCGGGGATGGCATCGTCGGGGAGCTCGAGGATTTCTTTGAGTTGAGACTCGTTCAGGCCTTCGCCGCGTTCGAGGACCTGCTCGCGGGCGGTGTCCAGGATGGCGTAGGTGCCGGTTTCATGGGCTTCTTCTGTTGCTTGGGTGGTCATGTCCTTGACGGTATCCGCGCTGGTTGATGGCGATTTTGTGGAGTGCGTACAAACCCTGGTGCTTGATTTTGGTGGTGGGTGCGCGGGGCGGCTGATGCAGAAGTTACAGCTGTGAAACATGGACGTGACTGAATTGACGCGCTGCGTGACTAGCGTCGGGGTCGAGGCAAAGTCCCCGACGAAAGCGACCACGAATGAGCGACGACAAGACGAGTACCGCTACTTTGGAGCCGACGACGGCGGCAGGAACCGCCGTCGGAATCGGCGTTCCGGGCGCACCACCGCAAGGCAACGCCGACGCAATGAGTGCCGCGAAAGAGAGCTTGGAGGACTACACACTCCGGTTCGCCCCGCGTTCCTACCGGAAGTGGAGTGCCGGGGTAGTGGCGACGAGTGCACTGGGTGGCATCGCGTACTTGGCCGACTTCTCGATCGGCGCGAATATCGGCATTGCCTACGGAACCGTGAACGCGATCTTCGGCATCATCGTGGCCGCGGTCATCATCTTCGCTACGGGTTTCCCGCTGGCCTACTATGCCGCGCGGTACAACATCGATCTGGACTTGATCACCCGCGGCTCAGGCTTTGGCTATTACGGCTCGGTGGTCACCAACATCATTTTCGCCACCTTCACGTTCATCTTCTTTGCCCTCGAAGGCTCCATCATGGCCCAGGGGCTGCAGCTGGGTCTGGGTATCCCGCAGTGGATCGGTTATGCGGTCTCCACCATCATCATCATTCCGCTCGTGATTTACGGTATGAAGACCTTGGCTACCTTGCAGGTGTGGACTACGCCTTTGTGGCTGCTGCTCATGGTGGTTCCGGTGGGCTACCTGCTCCTGTCCCATCCCGAAAGCATTGACGCCTTCTTCGCTTTCACCGGTGCTTCCGGCGAGGGCGGCCCCAACCTGGCTTCGGTGATGCTGGCCGCGGGTGTCTGCCTGTCCCTGATGGCGCAGATCGCTGAGCAAATCGATTACCTTCGCTTCATGCCGCCCAAGACGGCCGAAAACAAGGGCGCTTGGTGGCGCGCGGTGATCCTTGCCGGACCGGGCTGGGTGATCTTCGGTGCCATCAAGCAGATCATTGGCTTGTTTATCGCGATCTACCTCATCGCCAAGCTCGACCCCGCGGCAGCCGCCTCCGCGAATGAGCCTGTCCACCAATTCCTGGGCGTCTACGAAGAGATGATGCCGGCCTGGCTCGCCATGACCCTGGCCGTGGTGCTGGTAGTCATTTCGCAGATCAAGATCAACGTCACCAACGCCTACTCCGGCTCACTGGCCTGGACCAACTCCTTCACGCGCATCACCAAGACCTACCCGGGCCGCATGGTGTTCGTGCTGGTCAACTTGGCTATCGCGTTGGTGCTCATGGAAGCGAACATGTTCGAGTTCCTCAACACCATCCTGGGCTTCTACGCCAACTGCGCCATGGCCTGGGTGGTCACCGTGGCCTCGGACATCACTATCAACAAGTACCTTCTGAAGATCTCGCCCAAGGTCCCGGAGTTCCGCCGCGGGATGCTCTATGCAGTGAATCCTGTGGGGTTCGTATCCATGCTCGTCTCCGCAGGGGTATCCATTGCAGTGTTCTTCGGGGCATTCGGCGCCGCTGTCCAACCGTTCTCGCCCGTCTTCGCGGTTGGACTGGCCCTGGTGCTGCCGCCGGTGCTGGCTTTGCTGACCAAGGGCCGCTACTACCTTCGCAGGACCGACGACGGAATCGATCTCCCCATGTTCGACGCCGACGGCAACCCGAGCGACGCGAAGCTGCTTTGCCACGTCACCGGGCTTGAGTTCGAACGCCCGGACATGCTCCGCTCAGCCCAGGACGGGCCCGACGGCCAACCCCAGTACATCTCATCCCTCGCCCTATCCACGGACAAGTCGGGAGAGCTGGTGCTGCCAGCCCAAAAGTAGCCCACCAAACCCAACTAGGTAGCAGATCAGGTCGTTCTGAGAGCTGAGAACGACCTTATCTGCGACTTACTTGGGTGGACGCGGAACGCCCCGGCTTCCTTTGGGGAAAGCCGGGGCGTTGTGCTCGTTCCGTGTGTGTCTCTTGCTGCGGGCTTACTTGTCGAAGGCGTCCTTTGCGGTGTCCTTCACGTTCTCGCCAGCCTGCTTGGTCTTGGCAGCCGCTTGGTCAGCGACACCTTCGGCCTGCAGTTTCTCGTTGTTGGTGGCGTCACCCAGGGCTTCCTTTGCCTTGCCGGTGACTTCCTGTGCCTTGTTGCTGATCTTGTCTCCGAGTCCCATGGGCCCTCCTTCGATGTAATCCAACACTGACGATTGCTAGGCTAGCGAGCAATTCTGGGTACTTCCTGAACACGTCCGAAGGATCGTAAGCATGCTTACACTGAGAGCATGGCTGAGGAGACCCCCAACGAAAAAACGGAGAAGACCGACCTCGACGAGGATATCGCCATGGCATTGGTGAACCACGTCATCAGCACCCCGGACGACTCCGGGGAGACGGATCCAAGGACCAAGTATCCTTCCGAAGAATTCGAGCCGCAGACCCAGGACTATCCCGGGTGGACCGAGGCCATGAATCCGCGGCCGGACCATGGCGAGCAAAGCTACGTAGGGCATCACCGCATGATGGGCATGCGGACGTTGATCACCGGTGGTGACAGCGGGATCGGCAGGGCGGTGGCGATTGCCTACGCCCGCGAAGGCGCGGATGTCGCGTTCACGTACCTGCCTGAGGAAGAACAGGACGCTGAGCAAACCGTCCAGCTCATCGAGGATGCGGGCAGCAGGGCCTTGGCCTTGCCCGGCGACTTGCAGGACGAGGAATTTTGCCAGGAAGTCATTGCCCAGGCTGTGGCCGAATTCGATGGGCTCAACGTCCTGGTGAACAACGCGGGCTTCCAGATGACCACGAGTGAGGGAATCGAGGACCTCAACAGCGAACAGTTTGATCGGACCTTCAAGACCAACGTCTATGCGCTCTTTTGGCTCACCAAGGCCGCCTTGCCGCACATGAAGCCTGGGGCCGCAATCATCAACACATCGTCCATTCAGGGCTACCACCCAAGTCCGTCGCTGATTGACTACGCAGCCACCAAGGCGGCGATCAACAGCATGACCTTCTCTCTGGCAGAGGCGCTCGGGCCAAAGGGGATCCGCGTCAACGCTGTGGCTCCGGGTCCTGTGTGGACGCCCCTTCAACCACCCACCCAGCCGGCGGAAAAGATCGAAAAGTTCGGCCAGGACACCCCGCTGGGCAGGGCGGGGCAGCCTGCCGAACTCGCCGCCACCTACGTTCTGCTGGCAACGGAGGAATCCAGCTACATTTCCGGCTCAGTCATCGGTGTGACCGGCGGAAAGCACCTGGCCTAGGCTGCGGGTTGAGGGGCCGGCCTTTCTCAGGGCTTTAGTACCACTTTGATGCAGCCATCCTGCTTCTTCTGGAACTTCTCGTAGAGGGCCGGGGCCTCATCCAGTCCCCCCGTGTGGGTGACCAGATGCATGATCCCCAGCGGATCGGCGTCGTCCTCTACCAGGGGGAGTAGATCGTCGATCCAGCTGCGAACATTGCACTGGCCCATACGAAGCTGGATTTGCTTGTCGAACATGGTCATGAGCGGCATGGGATCGGCTTGGCCGCCGTAGACACCACTCAAGGAAACCGTCCCGCCGCGTCGCACCAGGTCCACGGCTGTGTGCAGTGCGGCGAGTCGGTCAACGCTCATGGTTTCCATGGCTACTTGAGCGGGCTTGTCCGGCAACAATGAGACGGCCCTGTGAAGGAAGGATGCCACGGGGGATCCGTGAGCTTCCATGCCCACGGCGTCCACCACGGAATCGGGGCCGCGGCCGAGAGTCTGCTCGCGGATTTGGGAGGCGACGCCGGAACTGTAGTCCATGGTTTCTACGCCGTGTGTCTCCGCCATCGCGCGGCGTTCCGGGACTGGATCCACGCCAATCACCCGGAAGCCCTTGTGGATGCCTATTCTTGCAGCGAATTGGCCCACGGGACCCAGCCCGAGCACGGCAAGTGTGCCGCCATCCGGCACCTTCGCGTACTCCACTGCCTGCCATGCTGTGGGCAGGATGTCGGAGAGGAATAAGTAACGCTCGTCCGGTGCGTCCGAGTCGATTTTGACGGGACCGTAGTCAGCGAAGGGAACGCGCAAATACTGCGCCTGCCCGCCGGGGACGGAGCCGTAAAGTTCGGAGTAGCCGAAAAGTGCCGCCCCTGATCCTTTCGCTGTCACTTGGGTGGTTTCGCATTGGGATTGAAGGCCTTGGTTGCACATGTAGCAATGACCGCAGGAGATGTTGAACGGCACCACCACACGGTCGCCCTTCTTTAGCCGGTGGACTGCGGAGCCTACTTCTTCCACGATTCCCATGGGCTCGTGCCCGATGATATCGCCCTGGTGCATATAAGGGCCCAGCACTTCGTAAAGGTGAAGGTCTGAGCCGCAGATGGCCGTGGACGTGATCCGGACGATCGCGTCCGTGGGTTCCTGAATGGAGGGATCGGGTACGTCTTCGACGCTGACTGAGCGCCGGCCTTGCCATGTCACTGCTTTCACGATCGGTTCTCCCTGCGTTTCGGCTGGGTGGGTCCCTCGCTGCTGGAGACCCTCCCAGCGAAGCAGAGATGGTGCAGGTGCACAAGGCTGCCGGCCTCGACACCGCCAGGGGGCAGGCCTAGATTGAAGCTATGAGCGAAGAACCGAGCGAAGCTGAACAGAGGCCTTCCGAAGCCTCGGAACCCGAGATGCCTGCCGCCGTGGAGCCAGACAACGATGCCGCGGGCACGGGTGACTTCACCACCGAATTGGACCCCACCTTCATTCCGGACGAAAGCGCTGAGACCCCGGAAGAGGAGCGCGCCAGGGAGCATCCGGAGGCCACCGGAAGCTGAAACTAGTAAGTACCCTGATTGTTAGTGTTAAGATGGTGGAGGGAGAGAGTTTTCGGGCAGAGCTGACCGAGGAGTGATCGCGTTGTCCACCATGAAGAACCCGCTGGTTGCCGGGGGAGTACCGCATCTACCTGCGAAGGCGCTGAGCTGCACCAAATGCCGGACGAGTTATCGCCTGAGCTTGAAGACCATCGAATCCATCGAACCGCATGCGGGCGAATTGATGGTCTGGGTTGCCTACAACTGCTTGGGCTGCGAGGCATCTTATGCTCACAACGCCGCGTTCCGGGACGTTGCCGCCGTCCTTAACAGGAACGGAACCGTGTCCGGCTTGCTCCAGTTCGGTGGGGCATATTTTCACTGCGGCGAGCCCATGACTTTTGCGACATCCTCTGCTCGCAGCGTGTATGCCCCCATGACAACCGACGACGTGGATGACAGCCTGCTGGAGGTGTATCTGCAGACCCGGGTCATCCAATGCCGGTGCGGCTTCCGGATGGAGCTGCCCGCCTGAGAGCCCGGAATCGTTTCGAGGAAGCCTGATCGGGGTACAGGTCAGGTACCAAGCACAGCGCGGGCCTCGAGCGGCGCCCACAAAAGCCGCTCACCAGGGAGGTAATGCACATGGATACAGGACAACTGGTACTTATCATCGTGCTGGCCGTCGTCGTCATCGCCGCTGTGATCGTTGCGGTTGTCATTGGGCGCCGCAAAAAAGCAGAGGTCAACCGTCGTCGCGCGGAGGAGTTGCGCGAGAAGGCAGCTGAAGAAGCTATTGGTGCACACCAAGCGAAGGCCGAGTCAGCGCAAGCCGAGGCCGCCGCGCTGCAGGCGGAAGTCGAGGCCAACCGACTCCGCAAAGATGCGGAGAATCACGCGCACAAGGCAGGCGAAGCTCACGAGCGGGTTGAAGAGCACCTTCGCCGTGCCGACAAATTGGACCCGAATTCGAACCCGGACAGGTCGAATGCTGCGGACAGGAACAGGGATGGCGAGAGGGGCCGTCCGGCGGACGCAGATGGCTCACGTGAAGTAGATGGCTCACGTGAAGTAGATCGCTCACATGAAGCAGATCACAACAGGTCCGATATCGCCGAGG
This sequence comes from Paenarthrobacter sp., assembly GCF_031180005.1. Classification (NCBI taxonomy): domain Bacteria; kingdom Bacillati; phylum Actinomycetota; class Actinomycetes; order Micrococcales; family Micrococcaceae; genus Paenarthrobacter; species Paenarthrobacter sp. The sequence continues at coordinate 119,741 of NZ_JAPSHI010000004.1, forward strand.
GTGAGCGCCTTACCCGGGACCGCAGCGGGCGTGACGGCTCAACGCGTGAGGGCGACAGGAACCTGTAGTTCCAGGGGAGGATCGGAGGTAGGGAAGTGAGTATCGTGGTGAGGCGAACAGGCCAGGCACTGCGGTCGACCGAAAAGAAGCCGAACCGGCATGCAGTCGACGTGGTTCTAGGACACTTAGGCGAGATCGGCCCAGCCGTTGCGGCCCTCCGCCGCGAGTCTTCACGGCTGGCCGAATGGGGCGAAGAACTGGCCCGTGTCAGGCTGCGCGGAGGCAGCGTCTATGCCGCGGGCAGCGACGGATCCTCGCACGAAGCGCAAAGATTCACGTCCGAGCTGAACGCCCACGATCCCACGAATGGATCCGGGTTTAAAGCCATCTCCATCAAGGGCGCCGATCCCAAGGGAGACGGGGCGGGCCGGAGCATCAGCAGCCAGGTATCGGACAAAGTGCGTCGTGGTGACATTGTGGTGTTGCTTGCCGCAAAAGGCATCACCGACGATCTGCGGGAGGCCGCCACGGCCGCGAAATCCAAGGGCGCTCGCGTGTGGGCCCTCACCGGTAAAGAGTCCAAGGACTTGGCCCACGCGGTCAACGAGGCAATATGCATCGACACTGATCCTCCCCATGCCGAGGAAGCGCACCTCGTGGCTGTGCTGGCCCTATGCGAGTGTTTCGACGACGCCCTGAGGACGATCAATCCGGAGTAGCTGCTTGCGTGACCATCACAGCTTCCTTGCACCCGTGTGTCACTGTGTTGTTCGTGAAGAATATTGTCATTGCCTACTTCGCCATCTTGGCGCTTTCTGGACTGGTCACGTTGAGCCTGCTAGGGGCGTCACTGCTCCAAAACCGGGATCCCCTTGGCGTCCCGGTCTTAGCCATCGTGGTGAGCGGGTTGCTGCTGACCTTCATCCATGGAGCGATCGCTGACCGCAAGGTCCAAGCGCAACGCGCAGATGCGGCTAAAGCACATACCTTCAGGGCCACCACAACAACGAGTTCCGCTGAATATGGGTACTCGCCCGCTGTTGTCTGGTCGGCCATCCGGCCCGCAGAGGCAGCGATGGAGGGGAACGATGTGGCGCACGCCTTCGCGGTGCCGGCCATCCCTGACGGGCCAGGGGAACGGCAGTGTTTTTTCGGCTGGAACGGCAGTGTTTCGATGATTGAAGTCATTGAGGAAGTGCCCGAGCGTTTCGCCGTTACCCAGGTGCTTTTTCCTCCCGGTGACGTCTCCACAAAGATGGTGTACCGGCTCGAACCGACCACCCTCGGTTGCAGGCTGACAATTGAAACCATTGAAGAGACTCCTGACTACCTGACTCCCAATCAAGCGGCAATGCAGCAATTCAGCGATTCATTTCTTCACAACCTCGAACCGCTGCTGCAGAAGCGGGCGCTGGAGGAGGTACGCGAGTAGCCTCCTGTGTGATGTGCGCCTCTTTTGGAATAGTTGCAGACGCTATGCAGTTGCTCAGGATGAACCTGATTCATTCTGAAAGGAACTGCGCATGCTGTTTTCCCCACTGGCCCTCGGCGAACTTGAACTTTCCAACCGACTGGTGATGGCGCCTTTGACCCGTCTCCGCGCAGGTCAGAACGGCGTGCCAGGTTCATTGATCGCCGAGCATTACCGCCAGCGGGCTTCCCTTGGGCTGATCGTCAGCGAAGGAACGTACCCGACGCCTGCGGGCCAGTCGTACCCGGGACAGCCGGGACTCGTCACGGAGGAGCAAATCGCTGGCTGGAAGAAGGCCACCGATGCGGTCCACGCTGAGGGCGGACGCATCTTCGCGCAGATCATGCACGGCGGCCGGGTTTCGCACGCCGACATCACCGGCGGCCACGAGATCGTGGGCCCTAGCGCTGTCGCCATCGACGGCGAGGTTCGCACCCCCAACGGCAAACGGCCCTACCCGGTACCGCGTGAACTCCGCACCGACGAACTCCCGGGAGTCATCCAGGAGATCGTCACCGCCTCCAAAAACGCGATCGAGGCAGGTTTCGACGGCGTTGAGCTCCACTCCGCCAACGGGTACCTGCTGCACGAATTCCTTGCACCCAACTCGAACGTTCGCACCGACAGCTACGGCGGCTCCCCGGAGAACCGGGCCCGCTTCGTGATCGAGACCGTCAACGCAGTGGTCGAGTCCCTCGGTGCCAACCGCGTAGGAATCCGCATTTCCCCGGAGCACAACGTGCAGGGAATCGCCGAAACTGACGCCGCTGATGTCCGGGCAACCTACGAGGTGCTGGTGGAAACCATCGCTCCACTGAACCTGGCCTACCTGAGCATCCTCCACCACGACCCCAATAGCGACTTGGTGCAGGACCTGCGCGAGCGATTCAACGGCACGTTCCTGGTGAACACCGGCTTCAGCGAAATCACCACCCGTGACGAAGCCTTCGCGATCATCGAAGACGGCCTCGCCGACGCCGTAGTGGTGGGCCGCCCCGCCATTGCCAACCCGGACCTAGCCCGCCGCTGGCGTGAAAGCCTGCCGCTGAACGAGCCGGATGCTTCCACCTTCTATGCCGACGGCGCCGAGGGGTACACGGACTACCCGTTCTACGCGAACTAAAGCCATACAAATCTCCGACGTCGGCACTCGCCTGAGTGCCGACGTCGTGCGTTCCTATAGGATTTGGACATGGCTGATCCTTCCCCGTCCGTTGTCCGCGCAGGCTACCCTGTCAGCCGGCAAGTGTTGGCCGACCATGTCTACGAGGCCCTCCTCGAGTGGCTCATGGATGGTCGGTTGGAGCCGGGGGCAGCAGTGAGCATCGACGGGATGGCGAGGGAGCTCGATGTTTCGCCGACTCCGGTGCGGGAGGCGTTGGCCCGTTTGGAGCACACCGGCATGGTGCGGCGTGTCGCTTTGAAGGGCTATCGGGTGGCTCCGGTTTTCACGCGCGAGGATTTCGCTGAGCTCATGGAAGCGCGTTTGTCCATTGAGCCGGTCAATGCACGGTTGGCCTGTTCGCGTATGACGCCCGACGGCCTCGAAGCATTGAAGCAAGCTGTTGAGGACCTGAAGACTGCTCCGCGGGGAGGTACCTTCGCTGAGTATCGCAGCTACCTCGAAGCGGATGAACGCTTCCATCAGCTCATCGCCGCGCAGGCCAACAACCAATTCCTGCTGGCGGCCTACAACACCCTGGGTGGACAGATCCAGCGCTTCCGATTGTTCGGGGGAGTGGGAATCACCGATGCCGAACAGGCAATTGCCGAGCACCAGGCCGTGCTCGAAGCCATTACCAGCGGCGACCCCGAGAAGGCCGCGGCCATGATGGTGGATCACGTCGAGAAAGTTCGCGGCCGGGCGATGGCAGACGCGCCGGAGGACTAGTCCCGACGCGCCCGTTTGGGCGTCGCGCCCTTTCGCGCCGAACGCATCAGTGGTTATGGGGGCGATCGACGGCTATTGGTGCGCCCTCGCTGACAACCACCCAGCGGATCGGTGACCCCCTTCACACCCATATGTAAGACATATAGGATCTAGGAAGTTTCGCAAAAGGGTTGACAGCTTCGCTCGGTTCGTAAATCCTATAGGAAACAGGATTCCACGAAGGAGTGATCATCATGGCGTACACCGCCGAGAATTGGCCCATCACCGCGGCCCTCCTGCAGTTCCCCGGCACCGACGCTGCGGGGCAGCACGTCAACGACGCCGACGCTTCCGTTTGGGCGTCCGTTCTCCAGGAAGTGAAAGAGGCCGGGTTCGCAAACGCAGACCTCACAGACAGCTGGGTCCGCCCGGGCGATCTCAGCAAGGAACGCCTCGCCGAGTTCAAGCAGGCCGCCGACGAGGTGGGCATCGGCGTACCAGTCATCTCCGCTATTCGCCGCAGCGTCATCCATGCCACTGATTGGGCCGACAACCTCGCCTACAGTCACCGCACCATCGACGCCGCTGCCGAGCTGGGTTGCGAAGTGGTGTCCTTCGGACTGCACCAAGCGATCACGCCGGAGCAGCAGAAGCAGCTGTGGTTCTGGACCGTCGAGGGCTACAAGGACCCCGTGGGTGACAAGGAAGCATGGGGCAACGCAGTTTCCCGGATCCGTGAGCTCGGAAAGCATGCAGCAGAAGCCGGCATCCTGATCTCGCTGGAAATGTACGAGGACACTTACCTTGGGACCGCTGATTCCTCCGTGCAGCTGGTCCAGGACATCGGCTTGGACAACGTTGGCCTGAACCCGGACCTCGGCAACCTGATCCGCCTGCACCGGCCTATCGAGGACTGGCGCGAAATGGTGGCGAAGACCCTGCCGTACTCCAACTACTGGCACATGAAGAACTACATCCGCGACGAAGACGTGGCCCGCGACAGTTACATCACCATGCCGGCCCCCATGGAAAGCGGGCTCATCAACTACCGCGAGGCGTTCAAGGTTGCGCTGTCCGTCGGCTTCCAAGGCATCCTCTGCACAGAGCACTACGGCGGAGACGGGTTGAGCGTCACGGCCAGCAATCAGGACTACCTTCGCCGCCATGTCCTGCCGAAAACCGAGGGCTATGAGCTCGGCAAGAGCGAAGTCGCCCAGGGACGCCAGGTACCGGTAACCCAGCTCGCAGGAGTCTAGGAAATGACACAGATTTTCGACAACCCGGCAGATTTTGCCGATGAAGCGCTAAACGGTTTTGTAGCTGCCAACCGCGGCTACGTCGCCCGAGTGGACGGCGGTGTGGTCCGCTCCACGGAGGTCCCCTCCGGCCAGGTGGCCCTGGTGGTCGGCGGCGGCTCGGGACACTACCCGGCTTTCGCCGGACTGGTAGGCCCCGGACTTGCAACTGGATCAGCCTGCGGCAACATGTTCGCCTCCCCGGCAGCCGGCCAGGTCTATCGGGTTGCGAAGGCGGCTAACGCCGGCGGCGGAGTCCTGCTCAGTTACGGCAACTACGCCGGCGACGTCCTGCACTTCGGCCAAGCACAGCTCAGGCTCAACGCCGAGGGTATCGAAACCCGAACCGTCACCGTCACCGATGACATCGCCAGCGCGCCGATCGAGCAACTGGAGAAGCGCCGTGGAATCGCAGGCGACCTGACAGTGTTCAAGATTGCCGGTGCCGCCGCAGAAGCGGGACTGGACCTTGACGACGTCGAGCGGTTGGCCATCAAGACCAACTACCGGACGCGGTCGCTGGGTGTGGCCTTTGACGGCTGCACGCTCCCAGGCGCCAAGGATCCTTTGTTCCACGTTCCTGCCGGGCAGATGTCGCTGGGCCTCGGAATTCATGGCGAGCCTGGAATCTCGGAGCACCCGATGCCCACTGCTTCAGAGCTGGCGGAGCTGCTGGTCACCAAGCTGCTAGAGGACAAACCTGAGGACGCCGGGGGCCGGGTGGTGGTTATCGTCAACGGCCTTGGCACGGTGAAGTATGACGAACTCTTCCTGCTGTTCGGCAAGATCGAGAAGCTTCTCAGCGCTGCGGGCCTCACCGTGGTGGAGCCCGAGTGCGGTGAGCTGGTGACCAGCCTGGACATGTCCGGACTATCCCTGACGTTGCTGTGGTTGGACGAAGAACTTGAGCAGTACTGGGCTGCGCCCGCCGACACTCCAGCGTTCCGCAAGGGCAGCATGTCACCTCGCGCACCTCGCGCTGAGGCAGCAATCGACGACGCCGAAACCGCCGACGTCGAACAGCCCACCCCGGCAGCCGCTGAACTCGGGCGGCAGGCCGTGGCCATCCTCGCCCAAGTGCGTGACGTCGTCGTCGAGCATGAAGAGGAACTCGGCAAGCTGGACGCGATCGCCGGTGACGGTGACCACGGCATCGGCATGCGGCGCGGCGTGGATGCGGCAGCCGCAGCCAGCGAGGCTGCTGAGGGTTCTTCAGTAGCGCGCATCCTGACGGCAGCCGGGGAAGCCTGGAGCGAGCGGGCCGGCGGGACGTCCGGGGCGCTTTGGGGTTCCGCAGTGATCGCTGCCGGGCTGTCGCTGGGCAACCGTGAAACGTACACCTCGGAGGACGCGGCGGCCGCCGTGAAGGCCTTTGCCCGCGCGATTACCGAACTCGGCAAAGCCGATCCCGGGGACAAAACCATGGTGGACGCGCTCCTGCCCTTCCGGGACACCTTCCTGACAGAGCTCGACGGCGGAACTCCGGTTGATCGGGCCCTGGCAGTTGCCGCTGCGGCAGCTGAGTCCGCTGCCGCGAAGACAGCTGAACTTCGCCCGCTGAAGGGCCGTGCACGTCCCCTCGCGGAGAAGAGCATCGGCCACCCTGATCCAGGCGCAGTGTCCTTTGGCTTGATCGCCACCAGGATTTCCCACTTCATCGATTCACAACTGGCCACCGCATCTTCAGCGGCAGCAGCAGGAAACGGAGCCCAAGCATGAGCAACAACCAAGGCTGGCGCATCATCGTCGGCAATGACGAAGCCGGTGTCGAGTACAAGCAGGCCCTCGTTGCCTTGCTGGAAGCAGACCCGCGTGTGGCCTCGGTGACGGACGTCGGCGTCGGTTTCAATGACTCCACCGCCTACCCGCATGTCGCCGTCGATGCCGCCCGCAAAGTCGCAGTTGGGGAAGCAGACCGGGCATTGTTGATTTGCGGTACGGGACTGGGGGTGGCCATCGCGGCCAACAAGGTCCCCGGAATCCGGGCCGTCACAGCCCACGACAGCTACTCCGTTGAACGGTCCGTGCTGAGCAACAACGCCCAGGTCCTCACTCTCGGACAGCGGGTGATTGGCTTGGAACTGGCCAAAAAGCTCGTAGGGGAGTGGCTCGACCACCGCTTCGACCAAAGCTCATCTTCCGCCGCCAAGGTGGACGCCATCTGCTCGTACGAGCCCGACTACACGAAGGCAGTCTGATCATGACCACTCCTGAAGCAACCGGACCCACCGCCAACAACGCAGCCCGGAAGATCGCCGTCGTCGGCTCCGGCTACATGGGCGGCGGCATCGCCCAAGTGCTGGCGCTCGGTGGCGCGCGCGTTGCGCTTGCCGATGTTTCCGCTGAGGTAGCGCAGAAAAACTTCGACCGCCTGCTGGTGGAATCGGACCAGTTTGTTGCCGATGGCCTGTTCCCGGCCGGTTCAACCGAAATTCTGAAACAGAACCTGTGGGCAGCCAAGGACATTGAGGAAGCTGTTGCGGACGCTGACTTCATCGAGGAGTGCGTTCCCGAGGTATTGGAAATCAAGCACCAGTCCTTGGCCCGGATCAGCGCCGCAGCCCGTCCGGATGCCGTCATCGGTTCCAACACGTCCACGATTTCCATCGCTGCCCTCGCCGAAGCCGTTACCCGTCCCGAGCGCTTCCTGGGTGTGCACTTCTCCAACCCGTCGCCGTTCATTCCCGGTGTCGAGATCATCCCCCACGCTGAGACTTCTGCCGCAACGGTGGCCGTATCCCGCGAGCTGGTCCATGCGGCCGGTAAGCAGACCGCCGTCGTCAAGGACGTCACCGGTTTCGTGCTGAACCGGCTGCAGTACGCGCTGTTCCACGAGGCAGCGCAGCTGGTGGAACAAGGAATCGCAACGGCGGACGACGTCGACACCCTCGTGCGTACGACGTTCGGCTTCCGCTTGCCTTTCTTTGGTCCGTTCGCCATCGCGGACATGGCCGGCTTGGACGTCTACAACTTCTGCTACAAGTCGCTGCAGACCGGATTCCCGGAACGCTTCGCCACGCCGAAGATCCTCTCCGACCTGGTGGAAGCGGGCAAGCTCGGCACCAAGACCGGCGCAGGCTTCCTCAACGTGCCCGCCGAGCGCACCCCGGAACTCATCGCCTACCGCAACAAGGCCTACGTGGCCATGCAGAAGCTCATTGAAGAGCTCGGCCCGGCCCCCATCAACTAACACTTTCAGGAGAAAACACATGACTTTCCCCACTGAACGCACCGCAATCGTCACCGGCGCCGTCTCTGAACGCGGCATTGGCCGCGCTACTGTCAACTACCTGGCCGCCCAAGGCTGGAACATCGGCATCATCGATCTTGATGACGCTGCCTGCAAGATCGCAGCTAAGGAAATCGCCGCAGAGTACGGCGTGCAGGCTCACGGTGTTGGCGCAAATGTGGCCAGTGAAGCCGAGGTCCGTGCGGCCATTGACGAACTTGAGGCCGAACTGCCGCAGATCGTCGCACTGGCCAACGTTGCCGGTGTCAGCTCGCCCGTTGGCTACCTGGAGCTCGAAGCCGCTGAGTGGGACCGCGTCCTGAACATCAACCTCAACGGCGTCCACTACGCCACCCGCCGTGTTGCCGAATCCATGGTCAAGAACCGGATAGGTCGCATCGTGAACATCTCCTCCGTTTCCGCCCAGCGCGGCGGCGGCACGTTCTCCAAGACCCCGTACTCCGTGGCCAAAGCCGGCGTCATCGGTTTGACCCGCGCTACGGCCCGTGAACTTGGCGAGTACGACATCACCGTCAACGCCATCTCTCCCGGCCCCATCGACACCGACATCATGGGTGGAACGCTGAGCCAGGAACGCAAGGATGAACTCACCAAGGACCTTGTAGTGAACCGTGTGGGTTCCACCCGGGACATCGCCGCCGCCATCGCCTTCCTCATCAGCGAGGACTCCGGATACATCTCCGGCCAGACGCTGAATGTGGATGGCGGACTGTACATGCACTAGGGCCCGCGCCATGAAGACCTGGACACGAGAACGCAAGATCTACCTTGCCGTGGGCGTCCTCGCCTGCGCAGTGGGCATGGTGCTCATTTTCTTCCCGCGCTGATCGCGCTGCACTAGTCATTTTCCTGGCACTCAAAGAGGAGTTTCAATGTCTGTTGCCACCAATTCCACTAAGGAGTTGCTGGATACGCCGGTCTTGAAGTCGGCGATTTCCAAAGCCTCGCGGCGGCTCATGCCAATGCTCGTCATCCTGTACGTGGTGGCCTTCCTGGACCGCACCAACGTTGGCTTCGCTGAAGCCGCGCTGGAAGTGGATAAGGGTATTACTGCAGGTGCTTACGCGCTGGGTGCCGGTATTTTTTTCATCGGCTATGCCCTGTTCGAGATCCCCAGCAACCTGCTGCTCACCAAGTTCGGAGCGAAGGTGTGGCTGGCCCGGATCGCCATTACGTGGGGCATCGTTTCGGCGTGCTTCGCTTTTGTCCAAGGTGAGACGTCCTTCATCATCCTGCGGTTCCTGCTGGGTGTGACCGAGGCCGGCCTGTTCCCGGGCGTCATCATGTTCCTGGCCGCGTGGTTCCCCAACAAAGTCCGAGTGAAGATGTTCGCCATCTTCTACCTGGCCCAGCCGTTCTCCCAAATGATGGGTGCGCCGCTGTCTGGCTGGCTCATCAACATCGGCGACCAGGTTCCGGGCGTAGCCGGCTGGCAGGTCATGTTCTTCGTAGAAGGCATGCTCGCCGTGGTGGCCGGTATCGCAGCTTACTTCTTCCTCATCAACAGCCCCCAAGACGCCAAGTTCCTCACCAAGGAAGAGAAACGGGCCCTGTCAGATGTCATGGCGTTGGAGGACACCGTGAAGGAAGAAACGGGGCCCCGCGGCGTTCTGGCGTCCATGCGGAACGGCCGGGTTTGGTACTTCACCGTCATCTACTTCTGCCTGCAAGTGGCGGTTTACGGTGTGACGTTCTACCTGCCCCAGCAGGTGGCGCAGCTGACCGGCCAAAAGGTGGGCATCGCCGTCGGACTCCTGGCCGCGATCCCGTGGTTCTTCGGCATCTTCGCTTGCTACTTCATCGGCAAGGCCGCCAACACTGTGGAACGCCGACGTCGTTGGGGCACGGCCTTGTTCATCTCCACGGGCCTCTGCATCTTCGGCTCGGCATGGGCAGGCGCGAACCAGATGCCGGCCGTCGGCATCATCTTCATCACCCTTGCGGTGTGCAGCTTCCTGTCGACAGGCCCTATCTGCTGGTCATACCCGACGGCGTTCCTCACCGGAACTGCCGCGGCTGCCGGTATCGGTTTGATCAATTCCCTTGGAAACCTGGGTGGGTTCGTTGCCCCGATCCTGCGAACCACGGTCAACCAAGTCACGGCCTCGGATACGGGAACCATGGGTGTGTACGCGCTGGGTGTGCTGCCCTTCGTGGCGGCTGTCCTGATGTTCGGCACCAAGCGCTTCAGCAATAAAGCCGACGAACTGCTGGGGAAGTAGACCGTGCAGCTGCCGGCTACTGACACCACGCCGGACACTTTGTTCGTAGGCGTCAGCACCAAGATGTACATGGGCTACGCGCAGAGCCTGGAATGGCTGGAACAGCTGGTAGCTGAAGTGGACGCCCGTCCGGCCCTCGTGGCCGGGCAGGTGGTCCCGTTCGTGATCCCGTCGTTTCCGGTGTTGCCCGAGGCGGCACGGTTGCTTGAAGGTACGCCGCTGGTCCTGGGCGCCCAAAACTGTGGTTGGTCCGACGGTCCGTGGACGGGCGAGGTTTCTCCGTCCATGTTGAGGGAACTCGGTGTCGGCCTCGTGGAGATCGGCCACGCAGAACGTCGCCGGTACTTCGCGGAGGATGAGGCGATGATTGCGCTCAAGGTGAGGGCCGCCGTCGACGCCGGAATGACGCCACTGCTGTGCTTGGGGGAGCGCGAGATTTTGGCCCCGGCGGCAGCGGCTGGCACGGTTTACCGGCAGATCAAGGCAGCCGTTTCCGGCGACTGGTCGGTTACCTCCGAGCTGGTCATTGCCTACGAGCCTGTATGGGCGATTGGTGCTCCGGAGCCGGCTTCGGCAGAGTACGTTTCGCAGGTGGTCGGTTCCTTGCGTTCGGCGCTGGCCCAGCATGGCCTGGCCCGGCTGCCCATCATCTACGGGGGTTCGGCTAAGCCAGGTCTCCTGCCGCAGCTGAACGGGGTGTCCGGGCTCTTTCTCGGCCGTTTTGCGCACGACGCCACCAACTTCGGCAAGGTCTTGGACGAAGCCCTCGCTCTCCAACTAGGTAGCACTTCAGGCCGTTCTGAGGGCTCATAACGGCCTGAAGTGCTACCCAGTTGGGTGGGGGAGGCGTGCGGTCACTGACGCGCCGGGGCGACTGCCCGCTGGCAGAGGGCCACGAAGCCGCCGAGGCTCTCAAGACCTTCGGGATGCGTTGGCAGGTAGTTGGTCAGTTCGAGTGAACGCACGACGACGGCACGCCACTGACCGCGCGACACCGCCACGTTGATCCGGTTCCGGGACAGCAGGAACTCCATACCCCGCGGGACTTCTCCGGCTGCTGACGCGGCCATGGACACGAACACGACCGGGGCTTGCTGACCTTGGAACTTGTCAACGGTACCCACCCGCACCTTACCTAGGCCGGCGCCTCGAAGATGGTGCTTGATCAGCTGGACCTGGGCGTTGTACGCGGCGACCACCAGGATGTCGGTTTCCTCGAGGGGCCGGGGGTCCGGCGATTCCGAAGGGTCGAGCCACGTCAGGCCGAGGTGGGCCTCGACCTGACGGACCACCTCCGCCGCTTCCTCAGGTGAGGACGTTGAATTACCGGTATGCGGGACGTAGACGCAGGAAATGCCGGGAGCAACACCGTCCAGGTGCCGTTCCTTGGCCGCGGGGGCTGCCTCAAGTCGGTTGTCGTAGGAAAGTTCGGACACTGCGCCGCAGAGCTCTGGATGCATGCGCCATGAGAGCGCCAAAAAGTAGCCGAGTTCGGGCGGCAACGTGTTGTACCCGTCAGAGAGCCAGCCGAGTGCTGATTCATCAACAGGTTCCGGATGCTTCCCTTGGGTTACCTGTGGAAGCTGCTGGGGATCCCCGAGCAGCAGCAGCCGCTTCGCAGCCCGGCTGACGGCCATGGTGTTTGCCAAAGAGAACTGTCCGGCTTCGTCGATGACCAAGAGATCCAGCGAGCCAGCGGGGACCGAACTGCCCACCATGGTCCAGGCTGTTCCGCCAATCAAGGCCCCGCCTGGCTTGGACAATAGTTCTTCCACGTCGCCCTTGGCGCACTGGGTCCATGGCACGGGGTCTTCGTGTTTGACTTCCTTGGCCACCCTCACCGGGTCAACACCGGCCTTCTCCACAGCAGCGCAAAGCATGTTCTCCACCACGGCGTGTGACTGGGCTACGACGCCCACTTTCCAGCCAGCAGCGACGAGCCGGGCGATGACATGTGATCCGACGTACGTTTTGCCGCTGCCCGGAGGTCCCTGCACGGCCAGGTAGGAGTTGTCCAAGTCATCGACTGCGGTTGTGATCGCATCAACGTAGCCGTCAGCTCCGGCCGCGACGGCTGGAAGAGCGGGCAGTGTACGAAGCTTCGGAGGCTGCCTCCGCACCAGATCCAAGGAACAGTCCCGAGGCCACGACGGCAAGGAAGCACTGAGCTTTGTGGCCAACGCCGCGAGTGCAGCCCGCTGGCCGTTGGTGGCAATGGGCGGATCCGGGGTAAGCGCCATGGGCAGTTGACTGAACGCCGTGGAGTCCTTGCGAAGGCCCTCGGAGATGGTGACTGTTTCGAAGTCCTCGTCGTCCCCAACCTCGGTGACCAGGGTTCCGTTCCAGCCTGCACGGCCAAGCGCGGCAGATTCTTTCGCCTGGAGCGAGTCCGGCAACGGAGGGCCGTACATGCGGAAGTATTTCTTTCCCGGTTCCAGCCCCGCGCCGTCACCGGACCGGCCATAGAGTTTCACGAGCCGCGCAGGGTTGCTCCGAGGTGTCGGTTTTGCCCAGTCCTGCAGCAGTTCGGCGTGGTCGACAATGAAGAGGTCGCGCTCGTCAGGCCACTGGGAGCTTGGCTTTTCCAAACGGTCGAAGTGTCCCCACCAGTGCTGTTTGTCCTCGCGCCGGTGATACCCGACTCCCGCAGCGACAATGCCAATAGCGCGCGACTCGGGAGTGGCCCTCTCGTCCTCGGGCAGCCCGGCGACGTAGTCGAATAATGCTTTCTCTTCCGGCGCCGCCTCGTACTGATCCGGTTCGGTCTTCTCTGACTCGGCATCTGCCGGGGGCGCGTCGTCCGTTCCATCCCCTGGCGCGATGGAACGCTCCGCAGCACGGGCAAGCAACCAGTTGCGCAGTTCCAGCGTCGATAGGCAGTCGTATTCGTTGTAGTCCCGGATGCCTTCCAGGATCACGGCTGCTTCATCACGATTTCCCGCGTCCCTGGCCATGCAGTAGTCCGCGTAGGCAACAACGGAGGCGCCGGCGTCGGTCACGTCACCCGAGCGCAGGTGTTGGCCCATGTAGAGAGGCTCGAGCTTCTTGATGCTGTAAGAGTTCTCTGAGATACGGATGCTGTGCCGGACGGTGTCGTAGAGGTCCACCAGAACACCTTGGCGCAGGAGGTCGTCGACGGCGGTTTCGCCCACCACGTGCGTCAAGGACAGGTTGCGCAGCGCCGTCTTCTCGTACGCCGCGTAGTGGTAGATGTGCATGCCCGGATACTGTGCCCGCCGCTTGGCTACGTACTCGAGGAAGTCCACAAACGCTTTGCCCTCTTCAGCCCGTGAGTGCGCCCAGAAGGGCCTGAACACCGGCTCGGCACCGGGTTCTACAGGGTTCTCGATAACCCCGAACAGGTACTCCAATCCCCACTTTTCGGTGACAGGGTCCTGCCACAGGGGATCGCCTTCGAAATCGAAGAAGATGTCACCCGGATCCGGTGCGGGTAGCCTGCCCAGCGTGTGGTCCGGCAGGACGTTGTAACTGATGGCTTTGGCTTCACCGGACTTGTCCGTGTACTGGACCGTGCCATCCGGCTTACCTGTTCCGGTCTGCAGCCGCGCCTGCTCACGGAGCCGCAGCAGCGCGGGATCACCCGCTTCGGGCAGGGCTGCCAATTCATCAATGGTGGTAACGCCGGCCTCGATCAGTTTCTTGCGCCGGCTGACCCGCATGCCCGCCACCATGAGGAGATCCCGATGAAGTTGGACTTGCTCAGCGCAGTAGTCGCAGCGGCCACAAGCGGAGTAGCGGGAGTCACCCCATTCCACGGGGCCGTCCTCTGAAACATGCGACTCGGTCATGCCAAGGAAACGTTCCCGGCGCTCCCTAAAGACGGGGAGGATCTGTGCCAGGGGGTGGTCGCTGTGGACACGGTTGCCGAGCACCAGGGTGACCGTGGGGTCCGGTGTGATCCCTGCCTGAATGAGTTGATCCCCATAAGCTGCCAACTGCAGGAGGGCTGTGACTTTGGCGTGCCGTGCCAGCTTGGTGTCGAAGACGGCGTACTGCCCGCCGGGGCGCCTTACCAGGAAGTCGGATCGGCCATGGAACTGGCCATCGAAGAAGGCGGCTTGGAAGACGACGTCCGCTCCGGAGCGCAAGGCGTCGATGGATTCCACATGCTTGGCCGTAAGGGCGGCGCGGTCCATCGCTGAGGCGGGGACGACGTCGTAAACGCCTTTTCCGGTGGCCGCGTCCCATGCCCCGAACTCAGCCACGAACTCATCCAGGACCCGGTGCTCGTGGACGTCGCCCAGTTTGGCTGTGCGCTCCAACATGGCGTCAGTTGCGAAGTCCCGTTTAGGCGTGCGGCCCAGTTTTTCGTCGAGTTTCCGGAGTAACTGGTACTCGCAGGTGGCGGCGATAACGAGGTCGCTGGCCGAGAACACCAAGTCCTGCCGGGCGCCCGCGATCTGAGGATCGAGAAAGAACACCGCGACCCACCTGCCTTTCCATGCCGTGATTAAACCCTTGCAGCCAAGCTATCAGCGGGCCCTGACAATATAGGGCGCAGCCACTTTAGACTGCACGCATGACTGAATCAGCCCCCACCCCGGATCCCGCATTCGAAGCCGCCTACCAAGCCGCGCAAAAGAGCCTCAGCGAGGGCGGCATCCCCATCGGAGCCGCCTTGGCCCGTGGTGGGAAAGTCATTGCCAGCGGGCACAACGAACGGGTCCAGCACGGCGACCCGATCGCGCACGGCGAGATGTCCGCCCTGAGGGCCGCCGGGCGCCAGAAGAGCTACCGCGACACCACGCTCTACACCACCTTGGCGCCTTGCGCGATGTGCACGGGAACCATCATCCAGTTCAAAATCCCCCGGGTGGTGGTAGGCGAGGCCGAAACGTTCCCCGGTGAATTCGACCTCCTGCGTTCACGAGGCGTGGAGGTCGTGGTGCTGGACGACTCCCGGTGCGTGGATATGATGCGCGCGTTCCAAGAGGAGCACCCGGAACTCTGGGCAGAGGACATCGCGGAATAACCACCTCAGCAGAAACCGCAACAGATGAGGGAACGACGGCGGCACCAAGGGCGGGGTGCCGCCGTCGCCGGCTGCTGGGGAGCCATTTACCACCTAGCCATCCGACGGCTTTTTGGCAGGCTTCCTCGGAGCCGACCGGCGGGAACGGGCCGCCGGAGTTGACGGGATCATTTCCTTGACCTGCGCTACCACAGCAGCGTTGGCCCCGCGGGTGCCCAGATCCTTGACCAGGGTCTCCACCTCAGTTTTCGCGGCCGCAGAATCGTCCGCCTTCGCATGCAATTCCGTCCGCAACTCCACCAAGCCCCGGTAGGCAAGGTTGCTTGCCGCGCCGCCTGCCTGCTGGTAGCTGGCAAGTCCCGCGTCTGTCAGCTCAAGAGCGCGCTGCGGATCGGCGGTATGGTATTTGACCATCTTTTCGTCCTTGCGCCGGTAGAAGTCATGTCCCACGGATTTCGCGACGGCGGTTGCCGCCTTGACGCCCAACGGCTCACCATTGAAGCGCTCGGCCGCCTCTGTGAGAGCATCCAATCCGTTCGCCAGATAGGGTGACATGGACCCTTCAAACGCCAGGGTCAGTCCGACTTCCCTGGTGAAAAACTCCGGCGCAAAACGGTCCTCTTCACGGGTGACGGGAAAACCAACGCGAAGGGGCAGCGTGTTGGATGCTTGGACGATGCCGTCTGTGGAGTAGACAGCACGGAGCAAATACTGGCCGGGTTCGTCGAAAGCGAAACCCTCCACACCATAGGCGAGTTGGACCAATTGGCTGTAGCGGTCACCGCCATCGCTTTCGCCATCCGGAGCGGGGCCAAGCTCTATCATTTCGGGGATGCCGTAATAGCACACCACTGATTCATGCAGCACAATGGTCCCGTTCGGCTTCTGGACGTAGACCGTGGTGTTGCCGTAGCGAGGGTCCAACCTGCCATCCACCAGCACCGGTGCGTCGCTGGTGTTGCGCAACCGGAACTCCACGAAGACCGGCTCCATGTAGTCGAAATGGCTCTTTGCCGACAACGTCAGTTCAACGTCGCTGCCTGGACCGGTCACGGTCATGGCGCCCGCAGGGGATTCCAGGTGGCCACCGGATGCCCACGGATCGCCGCCCATGATCACAGCTGCACGATCGCCGTGACGCATGTGGAGCAGTTCGTCGTCGTCGAACCGGAAACGGAAGTTACCCCAGAAAGTGTCTGTGCCGTTGCGCTGATCGTATTTCCAGTCGTAGTTCATCCAGGACAACGAGTCCGGCCTGGCCTTGTCCCACGCATGCAGGAAGTTGAAAGCGTGCCCGGCTTCGTGGACCCAGGTGTAGAGGAAATGGCGCATGGCCCAGGCCTGGTCCTGTGTGGTCGGGTTGGCGACAAGGTCGGTGAACCAGGAGTGGTTCCGGAATACCGCAAAACCCTGGCGATCGGGGCCTCGACCAGCGCCGCCAAAGCCTGCAGCGGCGTCGAACATGATGCCACCCACCCCGGCGCTGTCGAAAATGCCGGCTTGGATGCCCCACATATTCCAAGCAGGCCAGCCTGAGTTGAACTTGCCGAACGAGGTTTCCATGGCGTCATGGAGTTCGCCGACGCTCCAGGAAGCGAAATCGGGGGCACTGTCGTCGATGACTGTATGGGCCGAATCAACCGTGACGGCGATCCCGGCGTCCCGGTACGACGACTCGATGGTGATGGTCCTGTTGGAAAGATCGGCCGGACGGTTGTTGTGCGCGTGGCTGTTATAGACCGGAATCTTCGGTTCAACGTCCACAGAGGAGCAGTAGTCCAATTCCAGGTTTATGTCCCGGAAGGAATCCGAGCGATAAGCACAGGAGTATGGCCTGCCAGCAACACCGCCGGCCGTGAAAGTAACCACGGCGCCGGTAATGGCCCCCTGGAACCACGACACCAGGATGTCCACTGTGGTGGCCGGATGGGCTCCTTTCCAGTACCGGACGGTTCCGGAAATGCGGGCGTTGCAGCGGGTGACGGACACGGTGGGGTTGTCCACGATCCACGACTCGACATACGTTTTCACCAGTTGGAAGCGCCCGCCGATCCGTATGAAACGCGTGCTGTAGAAGTCGCCGCTGACCTTGTTCAGGACTGGAGATTCCACGTTTCGGCGCGGATCAATATCCAAGCGGAGATCCAGCGAACTCCCAATCAGGGCCGGCCCGGCCTGCGTCCCTTCATAACGTCCGCTGATGGGCGAGGAACGCCAGCACTTCCACCAATCGTCCGGTGGCCGGGGAATGGGAAATGGTTGCGGGAAGGGCAGCGGTTCCGGAAACGGTGAAGGATCCGGAGGAAACGGCGGGACGGGCATGGGGGTGGGGCCGTCAGGCACAGGGGTGAACTGGGAATTGGGGACGTTGGGGGAGTCCATGGGGGGGATCTTTCTCGCTCTGCAAGCAGCCAATATTCGTCCGCACAGGCGCTGCTGCGGGTGTGCGACATGACGGTTCAGGGCGGGGCGGGGTGCGCGTGGGGAAACTCAGATGAGTCAAAGTGGCCAATGCCCAGAAGCCGTGTATAAACCCAAGTTGAGGATACTCCAGCGAATGGATTATATCTAGGGGGTCGCGTAATTTTCCTCCTCACCGCGACCGAAATCATCTGGTCAGGAATACATGCCAAGCGTAGGCTGGCATCATCGGCGTCGGTGCCGAGAGGCCCCGCGTCGATAACCCCAATCGATGAAGGAGGACCCATGAGTGCCGTACGTGAATTCATGACAACCAACGCTCAGTGCATCGAAGAGGACAAGACTCTTCAGGAAGCCGCCAGGCTGATGAGGGATATGGACTGCGGTTCACTGCCCATCTGCGGCCACGACGGCAAGCTCACCGGCTTCATCACCGACCGCGACATTCTGGTCAAGTGTTTGGCCGAAGGCAAGGACGCCCGCGAAGTGCGCGCCAGCGAACTCGCCACCGGCAAGCCGTACTGGGTGGATGCCGATGCCAACGTTGACGAGGCCGTCACCATGATGGAAGAGCACCAAGTGCGGCGCTTACCCGTCATCAGCGATCACAAGTTGGTGGGCATCATCAGCCAGGGCGATATTGCCCGCAACCATTACGCGGAACAGCGCTTGGGTGAAATGGTGGAGCACATCTCCGCCAAGGAGCGCATGTCTCACTGAGTGGCCGAACTGATAACCCAACCCAGCCGCCGCGAGGCATCCCTTTAGAGGAACGCCTCGCGGCCCGTTCCTTCACGCAATACGAGTTCACCGTCTTCAATCGAGACGAGCAGGCTCTTGGGTTTCCCCGCGAGTTTCTTCGTGGCGCTAAGTTTTCGGCTGCTGACCTCCACACCCACAGTGGCGCCCTTCGCCGGCAGCTCCACTGTTAGTTCATCGGCCATCCCCAACAACATCTTGGTGGACACATCCCGCTCGGACACGGCCTCCTTGCCGTTGACGGTAACGGTTACGTCATCGGAAACAAACCCGTCCTGGAGGATGATGAGCAGTTCCTGCATGGTCCAACTACAGCACTAACTGCCCCCACTGGATAGGTCCTAGCGATACCTGCCTTCGGAAACTGTCGGCCAGGTGAGGCAAACTGTCATGGTGACTTCAAATCTCCAACACCAGTCAGCTGACTCCGCCATCCACGCCCTGATCGCCCAAGAGCTCGGTGTTAAGACCTGGCAAGTCAAAGCCGCGGTGGAACTGCTCGACGCCGGATCCACCGTCCCCTTCATCGCCCGCTACCGTAAGGAAGTCACCGGGACGCTCGATGACACCCAACTCCGCGACCTCGAGGAACGCCTCAGATACCTGCGTGAGCTGGAAGAACGACGAAAGTCCGTCCTGGAAGCGATCGCCGCCCAAGGCAAGCTGACCCCGGAACTGGAAGCCGCCGTCGTCGGGGCCGATACCAAGGCGCGGCTGGAAGACATTTACCTCCCGTTCAAATCCAAGCGCCGCACCAAGGCCCAGATCGCGCGCGAAGCCGGGCTGGAACCACTGGCCGACCTCCTGCTGGCCAACCCTCAATTGGACCCCGCTACCGAAGCCGCAAAGTACTTGAACGCCGAGCACTCCATCGACGACGCCGCCACAGCGCTCGCGGGAGCCCGCGCGATCCTGGTGGAGCGCGTCGGGCAGGATGCTGACCTCGCGGAGGACCTCCGTGAACGCCTCTGGAAGCAGGGGCGCATGGTGTCGCGCGTCAAGAAAGGCATGGAAGCTGATGGCCAGAAATTCAAGGACTACTTTGACTTCACTCAGGTGCCGTCCGGTATGCCGTCGCACCGTGTTCTTGCCCTGTTGCGTGGCGAGAAGGACGGTGTCCTTGAGCTGGATCTCGCCGAAGCAGATCCAGCTGACGACGACGCCCTTGCCGCCGCCCGCGGCCGCTACGAGAACGCTGTGGCCAAGTGCCTTGGGGTCGCCAATCAAGGGCGGCCCGCGGATGGCTGGCTGATGCAAACCGCTCAGCTGGCCTGGCGGGGACGCATCCTGGACCGGCTGACCACGGACCTTCGCGGACGCATGTTCGCCGACGCAGAAGATGAAGCGGTTCGCGTGTTCGCCGCCAATCTGCGCGATGTGTTGCTTGCCGCGCCTGCCGGCAACCGGGCCACGCTTGGCCTCGATCCCGGACTCCGGACCGGTGTGAAAGTGGCCGTCGTGGACGGTACCGGCAAGGTTGTCACCACGGACACCATCTATCCGCACGCGCCCGCGAAAAAGTGGGACGAGGCGTTGGCCACGCTCGGACGGCTCGCCAAGCAGTACAACGTGGAGCTGGTGGCGATCGGCAACGGTACGGCTTCCCGCGAAACGGACAAGCTGGCCACGGAACTCATCAAATCCCTCGAAGCTACAGGTTCCAAGGGAATCCAAAAATTGGTGGTGTCCGAGGCCGGGGCTTCGGTGTACTCAGCCTCCGCCCTCGCGGCTTCCGAACTCCCGGGCATGGACGTCTCGCTTCGGGGTGCTGTTTCCATCGCCCGCCGGCTTCAGGACCCCTTGGCTGAGTTGGTCAAGATCGAACCCAAGTCCATCGGCGTGGGGCAGTACCAGCACGATGTCACCGCCGCCAAGCTCGACCGCTCGCTGGATGCGGTGGTGGAAGACTGCGTGAACGCCGTGGGCGTGGACGTGAACACAGCATCGCCCGCCTTGCTTAGCCGCGTGGCCGGCGTCGGGCCGCTGCTGAGCGAGAACATTGTGGCCTACCGGAACGAGAATGGGCCGTTCGCCAAGCGCAGCGACCTCAAGAAGGTGCCCCGGCTGGGTGCCAAGGCGTTTGAGCAATGCGCGGGGTTCCTCCGGATCACCGGAGGAGCGGAGCCATTGGATGCCTCCAGTGTGCACCCGGAGGCATATTCCGTGGCTCGGAAGATCCTCGTAGCAGCCGGTGGCGGTCCTGCCACGGCGCTGGATCCGCAGGCATTCGTCGATGGCACGTTCGGTCTCCCCACCGTCAAGGACATCATGTCTGAACTGGAGAAGCCCGGCCGCGACCCCCGTCCCGCGTTCCAAGCGGCGTCCTTCTCTGAAGGCATCGAGAAGATCTCCGACCTCAAGCCCGGCATGATCCTGGAAGGCACTGTCACCAACGTGGCGGCTTTCGGCGCCTTCGTTGACGTCGGCGTGCACCAGGACGGGTTGGTCCACGTCTCGGCACTGTCCAACAAATTCGTCTCGGATCCACGGGAGATCGTGAAGTCCGGCCAGGTGGTACGGGTCAAAGTGCTGGAGGCCGATCCCGAGCGCAAGCGCATCTCGTTGACCTTGAGGCTCGACGACGAACCCGGCACTGCTGGTGGGCGCACCTCGGGTGGACGTGCTTCAGGCGGGCAGGGCGCCGGCGAACGTGGTGGTGGTCAGCGCGGCGGCCAGCCAGGGCAGCGTTCCGGCCAGCCGGGCCAGGGTTCCCAACGGCAGGGGCAGGGAGATCGCCGTCAGGGCGGCGCGCGCCAAGGCAAGCCTCAGCAGGCTCCGGCCGCTCCCGCAAACACAGCCATGGCTGAGGCGCTGCGCAGGGCTGGGCTGGGTAAGTAGCTCCAAGCCAGGACCAGGTGCGGCCTACAAACCTGCGGTCCTGGCTACCCATGCCTCCGCATTCGACGGTTGCAAAGCCATGGGTAACCATCGTCCGATGCGTTCGAACGCCTGGCGCCTGACGGGTTCCGGCGAGAGGAAGATGTCGTGGAACGCGTTCGGCAGCCGGCTCACCGTGACGGTGTCCGCCAGGGACAACGCACGGTGGGCCACGGCGTCGACGTTGAGTGCCACGTCAGCGGTGAGCGCGTCTGCGGACCACTTGGGTTGAAGATAGCTCTTGTCCGAGAGCAGCACGAGGACGGGAACTTCGATGCCCAAACCGGCAGCGACGGTCGCCTGGCCACGGAACACGGCGTCGAGGAAGGCCGGAGTGATAGGGAATCCGCGGTCAGGCCGCCACTCGAGGTTGTAGTCCCATTCGCCGTCAAGGGTGGCTGATACGGCTCGGGTGTAGATGCCCGGATCTACTGGCGGCAGCGGCGTCAAGGGATGAAGACGGGCGTGGAGCCCCACCAAGGGTGCGATCGCCCGCCTTCCGAGTTCGGTCGCCTGGAATTCCAGCCAAGGGCTGTTGAGAATCACGGCCGATGCGATGCCGGGATGGCGGGCGGCCCACAGGCTGAGAGTGAGCCCACCGGTGGAGTGGCCCAACAGGATGAGCGGCCGGTCCCGCCCAAGTGTGCCAGAGCGGCCCATGGCTGACAGCGCTGCTTCGATGTCGGCGTCGTAGTCCGCGAGGTTCGTGACAAGGCCCGGCACCATTCCCGGGCTTAGGCTGCGCCCATAGTTATGCAGGTCCAGGGCGTAGAAGCGAGCGCCGGCCCGATGCCAGAACTCGGCTACATGCTTTTGGAAGAAGTAATCGGACCAGCCATGGACATACAGGACATCGGCGTCGATTCCAGTGTCGTCCGGAGATGCGCCGGAGACCGCGAGCCACTCCGGGTCGACGCCGAGGTACCGCACCAAGGTGGCTACAGCACCGCCGTCGAGATTTAGCGTTTGTTGCTCGAAACCTTCGCCAAGAATGTCTGGAGTCCACGGTTGCGTCATGAGTCTCTTTCCTTCTGCCACGGCCAGCGGCCCGCAATTTCCAGCTCAACCATGGCCCTCCCTCACTGGGTGCGTGCCTCCACCGTCTCACAGAGCAATCGCCGCATGCAGCAAACAACGACGGCGGCAGCCGGGTTCCGTTCAGAAGAACCTGGCTGCCGCCGTCGAGGCGTTGCTGAAAGGTGCCGCTACAGCGCCGGCGCCGGGACCGGGAAGAAGACCCGGGGATCCTGAAGGAGCGCGGGGTAATCGAAGTCGGTGCGCTTGATCACGTTGGTGACCTCGAAGTTGCGCGCAAACCGGCCGTCAACGGTGATGGGTCGGCCCTGGATCAGGCCAACAGCGAAGATTTGGCCGCCTTCAAAGGGCACGGCCAGCTCGGTCTTGCCGGGCAGGGTGTTGAACGCTTGTTCCTGGGCCTGACGCTTTCGTGTGGGCTTCTTCTCAAGCTGTTTGACGGGCCGCTTCTTGGGGCCCTTAACCTGGCGGCGGGACTTTTCCTCGGCGTACACGAATTGGTACTCGTCCGGGTCTGACGGGGCGGCGGCGCGGGCCTTGCCGTGCGGCGGCATGGCAACCGTGGTGAGTTGCTCCGGACGGAGGTCCTCCACGTTGGCGCGCAGGATCAACAGGCGATCCTCTTCCGGGTCCTCCGGGTGGAACTCGTGCTTGGGTTCCGGCCACACGTACTCGAGCTTTTCCTCGGTGCCGGGGAAGATCTGGGAGTAGTGCTTGGGATCCTTGGAAATCAGCTTGGAGCGGTGGCTGAGGTGCAGGTCCTCGTGTCCGAGCCACGGCGGCATGATGATCCTGGAGGCGTAATCCGGGTGTGCCGCCTGCGGGGCGAACTCCGTGATGTTGGTGCGGGTGTTGTCCGGGTGGCCGCGCGCAATCCACTCATCGGCCATGGCCAGGCCGTACATGGTGAGCGCGGGGACGTGGCCCATCCACATGCGCACGGCGGGGTGGGACTGCCAACCGTACTCCGGGATCACCAACGCGCGGAGAACCTGGAGGGCTTCGACGCGCTGTTTGCCGAGCCTTGAAGTGTCGAGCGCCGCGGCACTCTCACGGAAATCGGCGAAGGGGAGGAAAGTCTGCATCCTTTCAGTTTGAGGGTGCCGGGCGTGAGAACCAAGTTGAGTGCTCCGGGACACGTCCCGGTGTTGGGGCCTAGAGTTGTCAGGTGGAAACTTTTGGCGAGAAAACTACGACCACGGCGCCTCCGGTTGCCGAACTGCACCTGCACATCGAAGGGACTCTCCAGCCAGAGCTGATCTTTGCTTTGGCCGAACGAAACGGCATCGAACTGCCGTACGAAGACATCGGGGAACTCCGGGAAAAGTACGAGTTCACGGACCTGCAGTCTTTCCTGGACCTCTACTACTCCAATATGGCCGTCCTGCAGACCGAGCAGGATTTCACCGACATGACGCGCGCCTACCTGAAGCGGGCCGCTGCCGGGCGAGTGCGCCACGCGGAAATCATGATGGACCCCCAGGCCCACACCTCCCGAGGCGTGGCCCTGGAAACCTGCGTCAACGGTGTAGCCAACGCCCTGGCCACCTCTGAGGAAGACTTCGGCGTCTCCACGCTCCTCATCGCCGCGTTCCTGCGGGACATGTCCGAAGATTCGGCGCTTGAGGTCCTGGACCAGCTCCTGGCAATGCATGCTCCGATCGCCGGCATCGGGTTGGACTCCGCTGAGGTGGGCAATCCGCCGTCGAAATTTGAGCGCCTGTACCAGCGTGCCGGCGAGGCCGGCTTACGGAGGATCGCGCACGCGGGCGAGGAAGGACCGGCTTCCTACATCACCGAGGCGCTGGATGTACTTCACGTGGAGCGGATCGACCACGGCATCCGCTGCATGGAAGACACGGATGTAGTGCAGCGGCTCGTCGCTGAACAGGTTCCCCTGACTGTCTGTCCGCTGTCCAATGTCCGGCTCCGCGCGGTGGATAAGCTGGCTGACCACCCCTTGCCGGAGATGTTGGCGATTGGCCTGAACGTTTGCGTGAATTCGGACGACCCCGCTTACTTTGGTGGCTACGTGGACGACAACTTCGAGCAACTGGCCAAGGTCCTGGAGTTCTCGGTTCCGGAGCAGGCCACCCTGGCTGCCAACTCCATCCGGTCCTCCTTCGCCAGTGACGCCCGCAAAGCGGTGCTGTTGGACGAGGTCACGGAGTGGGTCAAGGCATCCGTAACACCCGCCTAAAAGCACGGCAGCCGAGACCCGTAGATCACTTGTGGCGTCTGTGATGTCACACTCAGTCACGACACACGGTGTTTACCTTCTGCAGTCGCGGGAATTAACAATTCATTGGCAAACTTTGAGGGAGTATCCACCGTTGAAGGAGAAGCATGGGCGCGAACACCGCCGAGAACACCAACCTTCGTCTGAAGGCCGTACTGGACATCCTCGCTGAGAGTGTATGGTCCGGGGCAACGTTGAACGCCGGCGAGGTGCTGGCCGAAGCGATCGTCCGAGTGCCTTTCAATGACCACGAGGCTGAACTTCTCAGTGGCGGCATCCCTCGCGGCCACAAGACCCTGACGTCGGCCTCGGCAAAGCTGGTCAAGGCTGGCTGGCTGGTCAAGGGCCGCTCGGGTTGGACCATTCCGGAGGACGGCCTGCGTGCGACGGTCGCTTTCCCGGACGCGGCAGCATTTGGAGCAGCGCTCGACGCCGGAACGCCGGTACCGGCCGACGTCGCCGTTCCGACGGCCCCGCCTGTGAAGCCCCAAGCCAAGAAGACAGCCGCAACCAAGCGGACCGCTGCGAAGAAGGCCACCGAGCCCAAAGTCGCAGCCGCTGATGTAGCTGAGCCGAAGGTCGCTGCCGCCAAGGTCTCGGCGCCGAAAGCCAAAGCTGCAACAGCCAAGGCTTCCGCGGCCAAAGCTGGCCCCGCTGCCCCCGCCGCGAAGAAGTCCACCCGCAAGGCGCCGGCGAAAGCAGCAGCAGCCTCCGCCGTCGAGACCATTCCGCAGCCTGACGCCGTGGCGATCGCCGGGGACTTCAACAAGATCCTTGGAGCGCCCGAGGATTGGGCGCCGCAGTACGACGAAGCCCAGATGGAGTTCAACCCGCTCGTCCAGGTGTGGACGCTGACGGCTGAATTGCCCGCCGGCTTTTACACCTACAAGATCGCGCTGAACCGTTCGTGGGATGAGAACTACGGTGCGTTCGGCGCCCGGGATGGTGCGAACCATGAGTTGAACCACGACGGCGGCTCTGTCACCATCACGTACAGCCACGCGACCCGGGACATTGTGATCGGGTAGCTGTTGCTACTGGACACTGCCCTTGTTCGACCCAGATCGCCTTCGACGGTGAGTGGGACGAACGAGGGCAGGTCTCGTTAAGGTGGTTCCATGACTGACGAAACCGTTCGCCTAACAGCCCGCATCACCGGAGTGGTCCAAGGGGTCGGGTTCCGTTATTGGACTGCCCGTAAAGCTGATGAGCTGCTGTTGAAGGGAACGGTGCGGAATGACCACGACGGCTCGGTGTTGTTGGTCGCTGAAGGATCTGTATCCGATATTGAGCAACTCGTGAAGTGGCTCCACTCCACTCGGGTACCTGGGCGCGTAGAGAACGTTGACTTCGAAGTTTCCGAAGCCTCCGGGGAGTTCGACGACTTCCGCATTGTGGGCTAGACGTTGCTAGGACCCGGGCGATGCCGTGATGAGTCCTGATTCGGTAGCGGCGAGGAGGAGCTCTTGGTCGTACGCGACCAGCCTGTCGGTCTGCAGTCGAATGGCTGTTGCCAGATGAATAGCATCCGCGCTCCGCAACTGTCGCGGGAGTGCCGCTGCGTACATGAGGTCTGAACGGGTTACGTCAACCAAATTGATTCCGGCCAAAACTGCATTGACGACGTCGAACGGCATGTCCCTCCGACGAGCCGCACAGTGCAGTTCCGTGTAGAGCAGCATGGAGGCCACGAGATGCGCTCCTGAGGCTGCCATCTCCACCAAATAGGCAGCAGCGGCGGCTGACTCCTGTTCGTTAACCACCAACTTCATGACCGCAGAAGTGTCAACGCAAACGATCACCTGTCGCCGCGCAGATCGGCCAGGATTTCGGCTGTCGTCATGTTGCTGCTGATCCTAGGCAAGATTGTGAAGTCCACAGGTGTCTCACTTGCCGGCCGGACGCTACCTGCTTGGAGTAGACGCTCAAAGGGCGAAGCCGACGGTGGGATGAGGGTTGCCGCCACCTCGCCGTTGTTGGTGACGTCGATGACTTCCCCATTTTTGACGCGTTCCAGAATCTTGCTGCTCTGATTACGCAGTTCCCGGTGCGGAATAGTTGTCATGATCAGCCTCCGTAGCAATCGTAGCACGCTCTTTTAGGGGCAGACCTTCCGCTGCCTCAGGCCTGATTGATAGCAGGGCGCGTCGCCTCAATGTAGTGCTCCAGTGGCTTCAGCGCAGGCTGCGAGGAGCTATCCCTGACAGCGTCGGCACCAACGGCGTTGGCTACAGCGAGCGCATGCGCGTACTCAAGCCCGGACTGGAGCGCCAAGACCAGCGCGGCACAGAAAGCATCCCCGGCGCCGATGGTGTTGGCGATATCTGTGACTCGCACTGCCGGAGCTTCGGCCACCCTTTCGCCGTCGACGAAGATCGCCGAACCGTCTCCGCCGTAGGTTACTGCCACCAAGGGAGCATCGCGGAGGGCCGGGATCAGTTGGTACTCCGTCTCGTTCACGATCACCAGGTCGCAGCGCTTCAAGAGCTCGGGAATGATCGGTGCTGCAGGGGCGGCGTTCAGGACAAAGAAACCCTTGGCTCGGCGTGCGGCTTCCAGCACAACTTCCTGGTCCACTTCGAGCTGGCACAGGACGGCCTCATCGTCAGCGAACGTAACACCCTCAAGGCTCACCGAAGCGTTGGCGCCGGGGCACACCACAATCTGGTTCTCGCCCGCACCGTCTACCAGTACCAGGGCAGTTCCTGTGGCGGAGTCCGCGCGGGAAACGTCCTGGACGTCGACGCCGGCGGCCGCCATCGCGCTGAGAAGGCTGGCGCCGGCGTCGTCCTGGCCTATGGCCCCCACCATGCGGGAGTGTCCGGCCAGCCGGGCCGCAGCAACAGCCTGGTTGGCGCCCTTCCCTCCGGGTTGTTGGCGAAGAACGCCTCCGCCAACGGTTTCACCGGGCGAGGGGAGGCGGTTGGCTGTCGCCGTGATGTCGAGGTTAATGCTGCCCACTACCGTGAGCGTGGGGGCCAATTTGGGCGCAGGGGACTGCAGGGACGTGCTCATGGAAGAACCCTTTCGGGATATTGGCGGAGGGGAGATTTCAGGAGGACTGGATGACGGAGAGGTGCCCGGCTTTGGCGGCCACCAGGCATTTGGCGAGATAGAACGGAGAACCATTCCGGCGGACGTATTGGGTGAGGACCAGCACGGGATCGGAGGGGCGGAGGCCCAGCAACTTCGCGCGGCTGGGGCCGGCGGTGCTCAGGCTGATCTGGCATTCGCCGGGGCCAAGGGGCGCGCCGGGGAGCCCGCTGAGGACCTCCAGGAGCGTTGATGCGGAAAGCGTGGGAGCTTCTGCAGCTTCGGCCAGGGCCTCGGCTTCGGGGATTCCTTGGGCAACGTTCTCTTGGAGATGCGCCAGGGGCTCACCGTTCCGGATCAGCACGCTTTCCCAGAACCATACGTCCTCGTCAGGCTGGACGCCGATGCCTGGTGCCACGAATTCCGATGCCGGTTGCTTGATTGCGGCTACCCGTTTGACCTGGATGTCTTGGTCGGTCCCGCCAAGAAGCTGATCGAACGGTCGAATGTGTTCAATCCCGATGCGGGGGAGTGAATCGGCAACAAACCGGCCAACTCCGCGTCGTGCCCGGGTGAGGCCGTCTTCTTCCAGCAACATCAGCGCTTCCCGGATCACGGTGCGACTGACGTCCATCATGCTGCCCAGCTCGGTTTCCGTGGGGAGCAGGGAACCTGGCGGCAGGATTTTGGTCCGGATCGCTTCGGCGATGCGGGAGTAGGCCGCTACGCGCAAAGGCTGCCCGGGCTGGGCGGCGATGGGTCGTGACAGGAACTGGACGGCGTTGTCGGTCAAGGGTGCCTCACTTGAGATGGGTTACGGATACTGTACCGGATGACTGTGATAGGTTGCACAAGCTCGTAATACATGCTTGTATAACAACTCACATCTCGTGGCGCCGCCCGCGCCCTCGGACAAAGGAGTTTGATGTGAACATCCCCACCGCCACAGGCCAGCAGACGGTAGACCCGCAGGCCCCAGCTTCAGTGGACAGCACTGCCGCCGCCTCACCCGCTGATGCCGGTCGCTTCCACGGCAAAGCCGCAGCACTGCTGATCACCACGCTGGTCCTGGCCGTGCTGGCCTTCCAGCTCAACGCCAGCATGATCACCCCGGCACTGCCACACATCGGCTCCTTCTTCGGTGAAACGCCCGAAGCAGTGGCCCAAGTCCAGTCGATGTTCTTCCTTGCCTGCGCCATCGCCGGACCCGTGATCGGCCGCTGGAGCGATTTCATCGGACGCCGTAATGCATTGCTCCTGGTGCTGGCCATCATGGGTGCGGGAACCGTGCTGTGCATTTTCGCTCCCACCCTGCCGCTGCTGGTCACCGGACGCTTCATGCAAGGTGTTTCAAGCGCCATCTTTGCGCTCTCCTACATCGTCCTGAACGAATACCTGCCTGCCAGACTCTTCGGAACATCCATCGGCATCATCGCTGCCATCAACGGAGGGGTTGGCGGCGTGGATGGCTACTTCGGCGGGCTTATGGCTGAGACCCTTGGCTTCCAGTCGATCTTTGTCGCCGTCCTGGTACTGGCCGCAATCGCCGTCGTGTGTGTCATCAAAGTGGTCCCGGGCGGCAAGTCAGCCGTTGCTCCAGGCCGGATGGACTGGTGGGGCGCGGGCTCGCTGTCCGTGTTCCTGGTGTTCATCACCTACTTCGTGTCCACGGGCTCGTCGGCGGGCTGGACTTCACCTGCGGCCCTCGGCCTGCTTGCCGGCAGCATCGCGTCCTTCACGGCCTTCTGGCTTATCGAGAAGAAGCGCGAAACCCCTCTTGTGGCCGTTCACCACCTCCGTTCACGGCAGGTATGGCCCGTGATCGCCACCACCGTGCTGACCCTCGCGGGAATCTTCGCCATCATCAACTTCACTGTGGTGTTGCTGAGCCAGGACAAGGAAAACGGCTTCGGACTGTCCGCTTCGGTCGCAGCCCTGCTGTTCCTCACGCCCGCAGCACTCATTGGTGTGTTCGCCGCTCCCCTCGCTGGCTGGATTGCCGACCGTCGCGGCTGGATCAAGACTGTCCGCGTTGGCACTGCAACCAGCCTCGCCTGCGCAATCGTCGCGGCGCTTTTCGCGCACAACCAGGTAGCAGTCCTCATCGCCATCGCCGCTTTGGGCATCTTCTACAACGGCTTCTTCCTTACCGCCATCAACGGCCTGTCCGTGCTGCTCTCGCCCAAGGAAGCACCGGCTGCGCTGCCGGGTATCAACGGTGCGTCCTTCGGCATCGGGGCGAGCCTCGGCGTCGTGGTCGTTGCACCGTTCGCAGGCCAGGGCACCGCAGCCGGATACTCGGCGGCCCTCTGGATTTCGGTGTCCATCACGGCGCTTGCCTTCATCGTCAGCCTGTTCATCGCGGCCCCCAAAGGCGAAAAGATCTAACGCGCGACGCCGGCACGCGGCTGCGCGCGCAAACTCGCCCCAGCTTCAGCCCACTCCGCAAAACAAGTAGTCCGCTTCACCTGAAACGAGAGACCACCATGACCCAGCCCGCACCCTTCTTCCTCGACTGCGATACAGGCATCGACGACGCCCTCGCCCTGGCTTACCTCCTCGCCTCCCCGCGGGCCAACCTCGTGGGCATTGGCACCGTGAGCGGCAACGTCAGTGCGGCAGGCGGGGCACGGAATACCCTGGACCTGCTGAACTTGGCAGGCCATCCGGACATTCCCGTGGCTATCGGCGCCCACGATCCGCAGGTTGGCACTTTTCACGGCGGCGCTCCGCACGTCCACGGTGATAACGGCATCGGCGGGGTAGATCTGGTGCCGTCGGACCGTGAGCCCGTCAAGGCCACGGCCGCGGAGCTGCTGGTTCAATTGGCACACAAATATGCGGGGGAGCTTCGCCTTGTGGCCATTGGCCCGTTGACCAACATCGCCGAAGCCCTGCGCCTGGAACCGAAACTGCCCCAGCTGATCGCCGAGGTCACCATCATGGGCGGCGCAGCGCTGGCCCCGGGAAACATCACGCCAGTTGCCGAGGCCAACATCGCCAACGATCCCGAGGCCGCCGCGGAAGTCCTGGCCGCCGGCTGGAACGTGGCGCTGGTGCCGTTGGATGTCACCATGACCAACGTCCTGGAGGAAAACCACCGCCAGGAACTGCTCGCCACCGAGCACCCGGTGTCGCAGGCACTGGGCGAAATGCTTGGCTACTACTTCGGCTTCTACATCGACATTTTCGGTCGGGCTTGTTCTGCGATGCACGATCCCCTCGCCGCGGCCATCGCCGTCAGGGGAGTGGAAGTCACGCTCGCGCCGACCGTCCGGGTCCAAGTGGACACCACCGAAGGGCCCAGTCGCGGCCAGACGGTCTGCGATCTCCGTGGCCAGTACGCGGGATTCCCGGCGCAGCGCGGCGCACGTTGCCGGGTGGTGCTGGAAATCGGCGAGGACTTCGCGCCACACCTGCTGGGTACCATGCAGGCGGCCTGGCTTACTGAGGCACAAGCGGTGGCACCGGTCGCCTGACTGGCGGAAGACTGAGGTATCGACGACGACGGCGACCCAAGCGGTCCGCCGTCGTCGTCCTCTTTTAAGCCGTAGTCCTCTAGTGGCTACGCGTACATGAGCGAGCCGGGCGTGGTGAGGGTTTCACCGGTTTCCAGCCAGGTCTTGAGGCCCGAGAGGATCATGGGCCAGCCGCCGTACAGTTGGTCGTTCGCACCTTCGCGGAGCTGATCGTGTGTGACGGTGAGGTGGCAGGAATCGCCGACGGGCTCAATTTCCCAAGTGACCCGCGACGTTCCCTCGGCCTTCACATCTTCGCCCCAGAGAGCGCGCATGGTTTGGACGAGGCGGCGTGGAGGATCCACCTCGATGTTCTCGCCCTCACCGAGGGGCGCGTCCGCCTTGACGTTGTGCATCTCGAAGCGGCTGCCCGGAGTCCAATCCGACGTGAAGGTGTTTCCGAACTGGTATTTGCTGCGGATCTCGCTGTTGGTTATGGCTTCCCAGAGCCGCTCCGGGGTGGTCTTGATGTAAATTTCGAAGATCTTTTCCATGGGACTTTCCAATCTGGATTTGAGGTCGCTGAGGGCAGCGGCCCATGGTTCTGCGTATTTACTCACCCAGCGATCGTGGATGAGGCGGATGGGAACAGGATTCAGGAAATGCAGCTTTTCGCGCCCCCGACGGCGGGTAACCACCAATCCTGCATCCTCCAACAACTTGAGGTGCTTGGCGATGCCGAAACGGGTCATCTCGAACCGGGCCCCCAAGGCGGTGGCAGATTGACCATCCTCGCGGAACAGCTCATCCAGCAGTTCCCTGCGGGTCGGGTCTGCCAAGGCCTTGAACACTACGTCCATGGGCCCAGAATAGGTGACCAATTGGTCACGTGTCAATGGATTTTCTGCGAGGGCCTCTATGTTCTTTGGGGTGTGTGGTGGTGGATCTCGGGGACCGCTGACGCAGCAGCGCATCGGCGCGGGGCGAACGTGCCCGCCTTGCCAATATCTGCCCGATTGCTCCGCGAGCCGTTACTGGGTGATCTGCTCACGCAGGATATCGGCATGACCGCAGTGTTGTGCGAGCTCGCGGAGCATGTGCAGGTAGACCCATCTGAGGGGTAGAGGACCGCGTCGGTTGCCTAGAACCAGGTCATCGAGTCCAAGGGGAGCGGCCGCACGTCGGGAAGCTTCGCATGCCTCTCGATGCGCCGCCTGAATGGTGGCAACAGTGTCTTGGTCGTCCAGAATGAACGACTCGTCAGGCGTGGCAGGGATGCCAATCTCGCTCCGTGGCCGGGAGGTGATGGCTTCGTCGAACCACACCTTTTCCACAAAGGTCACGTGCTTCACCAATCCCAGAAGTGTTGTGCGGGAAGGCACCAGGGAGCGGCGTGCTTGTTCCTCCGTGAGTCCATCCAAGCACTCGTTGAGGGTTCTGCGATGCTCGTCCAGGAAGGCATCGAACTGCGTCCGGTCATCGAGCTGGATGGCATCTTCAGCCATGGTCGGCGGCGTGGCACTCATCCGAAAACCACCGTGCCGTCGTCGTTGATGCCCCAACCGGGGTTGTGTGCGATTTCCCAGACAATACCGTTCGGGTCTTTCACATGACCATGGAAGATGCCACCGAAAGCGCCGGAGTGGGCCGGTTTCACTACAGTCGCCCCGGCGGCCACCAAGGCGTCGATGGTGCTGGACACCTCCGCCGGGCTGTCGACGTTGTGTGAAAGCGTCACACCGCTGACTCCTGATGTAGGAGCAGTGCCACCGAGGTCCTGATCAAATTTCTCGGCGTCAAACAGGCCGAGCATCATTCCCGGCGCAACCTGAAAGAAAAGGATCTCGCCGGGAACATCCATGGCCGGATCCCAGCCGAGCCCGTCCTTGTAGAAGGCGCGCGCGGCGTCGAGGTCCTTTGTGGCGAACGTGAGGAAATGCAGTCGCTGGTCCATACGGGAATCGTAGCGGGAAGGTACGACGGCGGTTCCCGCCTGCCATTGCGGCGCAGGCCCGCTGAGGTGCTTCCACAACGATCCGGTGGTCATTCGTGGGAATCAGGAACCCCGATCGTCCGGCACGGCAACAATGGGTGCATGAGTTCCTCTGCACGCCTGACCCGGCGCCGGCTTCCACGCGCCGCCCTGCTGCTATCAGCCGCGATGTTGGCGACTTTGGCTTCCGCTGGTTGCGGTGCCTCGGTGGGCG
Organism: Paenarthrobacter sp.; assembly: GCF_031180005.1. NCBI lineage: Bacteria > Bacillati > Actinomycetota > Actinomycetes > Micrococcales > Micrococcaceae > Paenarthrobacter > Paenarthrobacter sp. Next base: position 152,871 of record NZ_JAPSHI010000004.1, read on the forward strand.
GGGCACCGCCTTGCTTGCCGCCGGAACATACCGTCAGTCCTTCCTCGGTGAAACCGGGTGATTCAGTCACTGTTTCTGCAGCGGAGGCCAAGTGCGATCCCCGATACGGTGACGACGCTCGGATCAGTATTGTGCTCATTGATGCGGCTGGGGTGGAAGTACTCAACACGACAGCACCCATGGCCGACGCCGGCGGGTTCACCTTCACGGCGGAAGTCCCTTTGAACTCCGCCCCAGGCGTCATGGCTGTGAATGCCATGCCCCAAGGCGTCGATTGGTGTGACGACACAGGCAAGAACAACAGGGTAAGCCAGGGCGAGTTCCCACTCGAGAGGGCATCCTGCGTCCTTCCCACGAAGCCCCTCAACATCACCAAGTAGGCCGACTTGCCGGGTCCTGTTGAGGCTCGGTCAAAGCTGGTGGGAGACTGGAGCAGTGGAACCCCTCTTCGACTTCCTTGGCAGCTATTGGTGGCTCATTTTCCCTATCGGCGGGATGGCTGGTGGCTGGGCAAGGTCGTGGTCCAAGGCCAGCGAGGAGCGACACCGGCGCAAAGTTGAGTTGCTGAAATTACGGAACCAACTGGCGGTCCATGAGGAAGCCAATCAAGCCGAGGTGGTCTCGTTGATGGCCGCACATGATTCGGTGAACCATCGGTGGCTGGAGTACGAGCTCGACGTAGGCAACCTCATCGATTTCCCGCTCATGACGGACGTCCGCGAACCCCTTACGGTCGCGTTCCTACGAGCCAAAAAGGAAGCCGACGGCTTACGCCCCGCTGCACCCGAAGACATTTCGACGCCGGCGCGGTTGGCTGAGTACCGGGCAGCTGTCCATAGCTTCGAACTCGCTTTCGACGTTGCCGAACGGGAAGCCCGGCGCATCAAGGACGGCAACTTCAGTGGCCCGGAACGGCAGCGATTGGCTACGGCAAGGAAGCTGCTCCGCATTGCAGAAGACACCGCAGCCACCCCAGCCGAACGTCAAACGGCGTACAAACGTGCCCGCAAAGAACTCGATGGCCTGATCGTCCTGCCGGAGGCAACGGTCGCCGCGCTCGAGAGCAAGATCATCAGCATGCTGGACACCCGCAAAGACCCCGACACGGACGTCCGGTTCGCTTGAGGCTCTGGTGTTGCTTCCGGCCCCTCTTTGAACCCTAACCAAACTCGACACCCATCACCGTCAGCACCAACGCCCTGCCTAGATCGTCCTCGAGCTGCCGCATTCCCAGCCGCTCGGCCACGCGACGAGAGGCTACGTTGTCCGGGTGGATAATCGCCACCAAGCGACCAACTTTGAGAACATCCCGCGCGAGTTCCAGGCACGCCAAGGCCGCCTCCGTTGCATAACCCCGTCCCTGAAGATCCTTGCGAACGTGGTAGCCGACTTCGAGTTCGGACCGCCCGTTGACTTGTTGCCACGTCAGCCCGCAGTCGCCGACGAACCCGCCGTCGTGCGTTTCCACAATCCACAACCCAAAACCGTAGCGAGCGTAATTCGCCTGGTTCCACTCGATCCAAGCCGCTGCTTCGTCCCTAGTTTTGGGCGCCGGGTAGTACATCATCACTGCGGGATCGCCGAGCATCGAGCTCATCTCGCCGAGGTCAGCGTGCGTCATCTCGCGAAACCGGAGGCGGGCTGTCGGGCGGGGGAGCATCCTCGAAGCCTAGTAGCAGGAGGGCTGTGCCTCCACCACCTTCTTTGAAATCGGCAGGGCCCTAAAACAACCATAATCGGCTGAATTAGAGCCCCGAGGAATCCAAAGTGGGTGGTGACGGCCCGCCTCCTCTTGACCCGAGCCTCCTATTAGCCGCGGCCCATGCTTGTCGACGGGTCGCCGCCACCTTCTGAAGGGTCGGCGCGTAGGTCATCAGGGTCGCCGCTGGGCAGACCGGCCGAGCCTGACACGTCGCCTGAGCCGGCAGAAACGTCAGCGTCCGTTTCGCCGTCCTGGTGAGTTCCGCCGTCGGCGTCACGCACGTCGGCGTCCCGCGCCCCGGTTTCATGCGCGCCGGCGTTGCGGTGCGGCGCGTCACCTGTCGCGGTGTGGCTCCGCTGAGTGTTATCCGGAGAGAGGTCCTCATCCATGGCGTTGGAGCCTTCGCTGATGGAGGAGTGGACTTGGACGTCGTCGTCTTTGTCGCCTGGCTCGGGGACATGCCCGTCGTCGACGGGGTCGGAGGTGCCTGCCAGATCTTCCATCGCGTTTTCGGTGGCCTTGCGGATGCTGTCTTCTACGCCCATCAGAACGACTCCTTTGCACGAATGGTCCGAATCCGGATCTCGGATTGCATTAGTAAGCCTACTTACTTCCGCGAGCATACGAAACCCTTCCCTAGGTTGACAAACGCCACTTCGCCACTCATGTATCCGCAGGTCAAGCGCACTCGGGCCGCACTTTGTACCGGTGATCGTTGGACGATAAGGTATTGCCAGACCGTTTTGCAGAGGGCGGCAATATTCGCTCCTTTGCTGTCTGCTGGGGACGCATTTCAGTCAGTAGGAACGTGCATGGTCAACCCCCGCCCTGAGCAGGAAGCTCTCCAGAATGGATACTTTTTGGATCTAGTCCTGGGCAGCGAAGATGTCGAGGCTTTTCTCGGCGATCTCGCGGCTTTCTCCGCCGAAAGCCTCTCGCACCCGGAAGCACCCGTCTTTTGTGGCATCACTGTATTGCGTCGCAAAAAGTCGGCTACCGCAGCCAGCAGCGACGACCGCGCCAGAGCGATGGATGAGCTCCAAAACGACTTTGATGGCCCTTGCCTCACGGCCATGGACAAGCTCACCGCTGTAATGGTGCCGGATCTTCTTCGGGAGCACCGCTGGCCGGAGTATGTACAGGCTGCCTCACAGTCAGGCCTGCGGTCCATCCTCAGCGTCCCACTCTTGGTGGAAGGCGATACCCGTGCTGCGTTGAACCTTTACTCGGAGCAGCCGGATGCCTTCAGCGGTAACGACACTGAGCGGGCTGAAGTTTTCGCGTCCCACGCCTCGAAGTCGTTGCGGCTCGCCCTGAAGATTGCACAGCTCAGTGACGCCCGGAACGATCTCGCAGCGGCCATGCAGTCGCGCACGGTGATCGACCTTGCCGTAGGGGCAATCATGGCGCAGAACCATTGCAGCCAGGACGAGGCCTTCACCATCCTCCGCACCGCGTCCAGCAACCGCAACATCAAGCTGCGGCATTTGGCGAAGTCGATCATCTCGGCGGTTTCGTCGGGGAAGATCACCACGCACTTCGAGGAGTAAGTCCGCCCACCGAACCTGTCTCGTGACCCGAAGCAACCATGGAGCAGACTTATACGGGTGACCGCCAAAAAACCCCGCCCCGGCCTTGCGATCGCCGCCCTGAGTCTCGGGACGGCGCTGAACCCGTTGAACTCGTCCATGATCGCTGTGGCGCTGGTGGTTCTGCGGGAACATTTCGAGCTCGACGTCGCCACCGTCACTTGGGTGATCACTTCGTTCTACCTCGCGTCCGCCGCGGGCCAGCCGCTCATGGGCCGGCTCGCCGACCGTTTCGGTCCGCGCCGCCTGTTCATGTTCGGCATGGCGTTGGTGGCGGTCACGTGCGCCATCGCACCGTTCCTGCCCAACTTCGCCTTGGTCTGTGTGGCCCGCGCGCTCATGGCTGTGGGGACCGCGACGGCGTACCCGTCCGCCGTCGTGATGGTCACCGAGTTGAGCCGGCTGACCAACCTGCCGTCCACGCGGCCGTTGGGCCAGATTCAGATGGCGAACACATCGGCCGCGGCTGTGGGCCCCGTGGTGGGTGGTCTCCTGGTTAGCCTGGTGGGGTGGCAGGCGCTGTTCGCGATCAATGTGCCCATCGCTTTGTTGGCGATGATCGCGGTGTACAAGGCGGCGCCGGTGGATTCCGGGCGCGAGACCGGCAAGCTCGGGCAACTGATCCGCGATTCCGACATCCCCGGCATCCTCGCGTTCGTCACCTCACTGATGCTTGCCATGATGGCGCTGCTCAACGTCATGCCCGGCTACCGCTGGTACCTGCTGGGCGCCGCCACGGTGATCGGCGCGCTGTTCGCTTGGCGCGAGCTGCGTTTCAAACCGCCGTTCCTGGACCTGCGCTTGCTGGGCCGGAACCGTCCGTTGCTATTGGTGTACCTGCTGTTCGTCGTCTTCAGCGGGGTCTACTACTTTGCGTTCTTCGGGCTTCCGCAGTTGCTGCAGGAGGCAGGGAATTACGACGCCGGTGTGGTGGGCCTGCTGATGCTGCCCCTTGCGGCGTTGTCGGTTGTGGTGACGCCACTGACCGTGCGGTTCATTGAGCGGTTCGGCGTGCGTTCCGTAATGATCACCGGGGTGTTGATCCTGACCATTTCGGCCGGCACGCTCGGGTTCCTCACCATGACCCTGTGGGCGCCGCTGGTGTTCGTGCTGACCGCATTGATGGGCGTACCGTATGGCGTGGTGAGCACCGCCTCCAACCAGGGCCTCTACGTTTCTGCCCGCCCCGAAGAGAGGGGAGTGGCCGCCGGGATCTTCCAGACGTGCCGCTACCTCGGAGCCATCACCGCCACTGTGTTGATCGGCGTGCTCTATAGCCCGGGTGTGAATCAGGCGAACTGGGGGATCATGGTGCTGGTGATGCTTGGCCTCAGTGCTGTGGTGCTGGTGCTTGCCGTAATGTGGCGGAAGCCCGCGGCATAATGCCCCGAGCTTACTCGCCGGTGTAGCTTACTCGCACGTGTAGCTCATGCGCCGGTCCCTATGCGCCGGTGTGCTGCGCGCAGTGCTCGCAGCAGAACATGCCGCGTTCGTTTTCCACGCCGTGACCCAGAATGCGACAGCCGCAGTGTCCGCAGTTGGGGGCCATTGCGTGGATGGCGCATTCAAAGCTGTCGTAGGTGCCGGTTCGCTCGCCTTGAGTGATGGTGAACGTCTTGTCGTAATCGTTGCCACATGTATCGCAGGTTGCCATGGTGGAGCTCCATTTCGAAGAGGCGGACCCGGCTCCCGCTGGAGGTGGGAGCCGGGATGTTCTTAAGCTAAGCATGCTTACTATTCCTCATCAAGATGCTGTCGAAACTGACCCCTTGATAAAATTACTGAGTAAACTCATAATTGAGTATAGTCATTAATCGACCATGGGAGAGATTCAGTGAAGGCCTTCGTCCTCACGCAGTACAAGAAACCGCTACAGCAGATCGATGTGCCTGAGCCTGAGCTCGGAGACCGCGACGTGCTGGTGGACGTGAAAGCTGCCGGCCTGAACCAGCTGGACGAGAAGATCAGACTGGGAGAGTTCAAGCAGATCCTCCCTTACAAGCTGCCGCAGGTTCTTGGTCACGATGTCGCAGGCGTGGTCCTGCAGGTCGGGGCGAAGGTTCGGTCCTTCAAGCCCGGCGACGAAGTATTCGCCCGCCCCGGAAATGACGGCATCGGGACGTTCGCTGAGCGCATCGCCGTAGCCGAGGAAGACCTGGCCATCAAACCGGCAACCATCAGCATGGACGAGGCCGGCTCACTTCCTCTGGTCGCGTTGACCGCCTGGCAGGCGTTGGTTGAGCGGGGCTCGGTACGCCCGGGCCAGAAGGTGCTCATCCACGCGGGCGCCGGGGGAGTTGGCTCCATCGCTATCCAGCTCGCCAAGTACCTCGGCGCCACGGTCGCTACCACGGTCAGCGCCGGAAACAAGGACTTTGCCCGGGATCTCGGCGCGGATGTGGTGATCGACTACCGGACCGAGGACTTCGCGGAGAGCCTTCACGACTACGACCTCGTCCTGGACAGCCTCGGCGGCGAGAACCTCGAGCGCTCGCTGACAGTCCTGAAGCCCGGCGGAAAAGTAATCGGAATCGCCGGGCCGCCGGACGCCGCCTTCGCTCGCCAGTTGGGTGCGAATGCGCTGTTGCGGGGTGTCATGACACTGTTCAGTTCGGGTGTGCGACGCAAAGCCAAGCGCCTCGGTGTCACCTATGAGTTCCTCTTCATGCAGGCCAGCGGCAAGCAGCTGAGGGAGATTGCGGGACTCATCGACGCCGGAGACATCAAGCCGGTAGTGGGACGAGTAGTTCCGTTCGATCAGACCTCCGAGGTCCTGGCAGCACTTGAAAAGGGCGGTGTCCGAGGCAAGACCGTGGTCAGTCATCTCTAGCCAAAACCATTCGAAGCGATAGGAACCAAAACCATGAGCAGTGAACAGCAACACCAGAGCAGTTACTTCCAAGTGCCCGCGAAAACAGTGACGGCTAACGGCGTCAGCTACGCGTACCGCGAATTGGGGCCCAAGGGCGGTGTCCCGGTGGTTTTCCTCATTCACCTTGCGGGGACCATGGACAACTGGGATCCGCGCATCATCGATCCCATCGCGGAGAAACATCACGTGATCACGTTCAGCAACCATGGTGTGGGCGCGTCCACGGGAAGTGTTCCCGACAGTATCGAAAGCATGGCCGATGATGCTGTGAGCTTCATCAAGGCCCTCGGGTATCAGAAGGTGGATCTCTTCGGCTTTTCACTCGGCGGCATGATCGCCCAGTCGCTGGTGGTCAAGCACCCCACTCTGGTCCGCAAACTTGTGCTCGCCGGTACGGGGCCTGCCGGTGGAGAAGGCATCCAGAAAATCATCGGCACCACGTACTACGACGTGCTCCGGGGTACCTTGACCCGGCAGGATCCTAAGGAGTTCCTGTTCTTCAACCGCAATGCCGCCGGCAAATCTGCGGCGAGGGCGTTCATTCAGCGGCTGAAAGAGCGCACCACTAATCGCGAGACGCCCATCAAGCTCCAGGCGTTCCAGACGCAACTGAAGGCCATCCGCAGGTGGGGACTGTCGCCGTCGGCCGATCTGGGTGTCATCACCCAGCCGACGCTGATCGCTAACGGTGACAACGACCGCATGGTGCCCTCGGTTCTTTCGAGCGACATGCACCGGAGGATTCCGGGTAGCGAGCTGGTTATCTATCCTGACTCAGGGCACGGTGGCATCTTCCAGTTCCATGACAAGTTCGTCCCTGTAGCCCTCGAATTCCTGGGCCGCTGATACGGTAGCTGAATGCAGCCTGCGCCCCAGACGCTTGGCCGACGTGAGCGGAATAAGCAGGAAAAGCTTGACCGCATCACCGCGGCCGCGCGAGAACTTTTCACCCAGTACGGAGTAGACGAGGTCACCACCCAGCAGGTGGCTGAGAAGGCCGACGTCGGATCGGGAACCTTGTTCTTGTACGCCAAGACCAAGGCGGAGCTACTTCTCCTGGTTCACAACGTGAAATACGCTCAAGCCCTCGACGCGGGCATCGATGCCGCCTCGACGGAAAAATCGGTGCTCGACGCCGTGATGGCCATCATTCGCCCCATCATTGAGTGCAACCGCGTTCAGATCGAGAACGGCCGCACTTACCTGAGGGAAATCGTCTTCGGCGATCCTTCAGAGCCCCACCATGCAGAGGCGTTGTCGCTCACCATCCGTACTGAAGCCGCCATTGCCGAGATTTTTTCCCGGGATGAGCAGTTGCTTGCCCGTGATCAGGAGAAACTGGCCCGGATCGTGTCGTCAATCATGTTCATCAGCATGACGTCATCAGCCAACATCGGACACACGGACGCCCAGGTTGGCGACGAGATCCGGGATCAGATCAACGTGCTCCTGGGCGCCTAGCTTGTAAGGGGTTCTGCTCTTTAGTGGGTCTTAGCGGTTGAGGAAATCCTCGTGCTGGCGGTGTGCTTCGGCCACCTGCTCGCGGATCGTCTCCACGTCCTTGGCCTTGTTCCGGTACTTCAGCGGCATCTGCATGATCTGGGCTTCCTCAGCGGTCAACGCGCGGTAGATGCGCTCGCGCTCGTTGGCGTCAGCTGTGTAGTCGAGGTCCAGATATTCGACGGCGTGGCGGCGGGCGTTGTTGATGGCCGTCTGGGCCTTGCCTGCAGGGCTGAGGAGCGAGAGCACCACCGTGATGATCAGCGTACCGATGATGACACTCAGCGAGAGGCCGGTGCTGATTTCGATGACGCTGACGTGCTCGCCGTCGTTGATGAACGGCAGGTTGTTCTCGTGCAGGGCGTGCAGGATCAGCTTGACGCCGATGAAGGCGAGGATTGCCGCCAGGCCGTAGGAGAGGTAGATGAGGCGATCGAGCAGGCCGTCGATGAGGAAGTAGAGCTGGCGCAGGCCCATCAGCGAGAACGCGGTAGCCGTGAAGACGATGAAGACGTTCTGTGTGAGGCCGAAGATCGCCGGGATGGAGTCGAGGGCGAAGAGGATGTCCGTGCCGCCGATGGCCACCATCACCAGGAGCATGGGGGTGAGGGCTCGTTTGCCGTTGACCACGGTGAAGAGCTTGTCGCCGTCGTACTTGTCGGTGGTGTGGAAGAGCTTCTTGGCGAGGCGGATCATGAAGTTATTGGCTTGATCGTCGCCGTGGCCGTCGGGCTTGAGCAGGTTTCCTGCCGTCAGCAGCAGGATCAGGCCGAAGATGTAGAACACCCAGGCGAACGAGTTGATCAGCGCTGCGCCCAGGAATATGAAGCCGGTTCGGGCGATCAGGGAGAACACGATGCCGAAAAGCAGGACCTTCTGCTGATCCTCACGCGGTACCCGGAAGCTCGCCATGATGATCAGGAATACGAACAGGTTGTCTACTGAGAGGGCTTTCTCCGTAATGTAGCCGGCGAAGTATTCGGACCCCATTTGGCCGCCGCCGAAGATCAGCACCAGGATGCCGAAGACCACAGCCAAGCCCACGTAGATGGAGGACCAGATGGCCGCTTCCCTCAGGGTGGGGACGTGGGCCTTCCGGATGTGGAAGAAGTAGTCGAAGGCGAGCAACGCCAGAATGACGACGATGGTGATGCCCCAAATGAGGGGAGAGACAGTCATGTGATCCTGCTTTCGTGAGGCGGGGCGTGGTACTCACCGAGGGTCAGAAGTTCTTCACTCAAATTTACCGGCTTCGTTGGGGCGGGTGATAACTGGGATGAAATGCTTCCGGTTGCTGTCACTTTCACGAGCTTGGCAATCATGGGTTCCTGCTGATGATCGGGATGCACATTCTGACCCACGTGGGATACGGCGCGGCCCTTCTAGCCTGTTCAGTGGGCGCCTGGGGTGCGATCACTGCGTGCATCTGGCCCATGTTCCAAAGGTCAACGAAAGCCGGCTTCACCAAACGCTTCCTAACGTCCCTCATCGCCTACTTCGCTCTGTACGTTGTAGCGCTTGTTGGCGGTGCGTACTTCTTCCCGCACGGTAACCTCTGGTTTTATATCCCGGCAGCTATTGCCCTGGCGGCCATCGGACTTGCCGCTGCCTTCCGTGAGCTGCGCGCATGAGCACGCCCGCAGAACACCCGAGGCACAAGCTCAACGAGCTCATCCACTCGCCGGTCCGCTTCTCCATCATGGCGGCCCTCTCGAAGGCGGAGTCGCTGGACTTCAAGGACCTGCGAGACGCCATACAGGTGAGCGACTCCGTGTTGAGTAAGCAGCTCTCAATTTTGGAAAAGGCCGAGTTCGTAAAGATCAAAAAGAGCTTCGCCGGCAAGATGCCCCGGACGTCGGCTAGCCTGACGGCTGCCGGGCGGGACGTATGGGCGGCGCACTTGCAGACGCTGCGGGAGATTGCTGGCGGTTAGGCGCGCTCGTTGTATCGGTGAGGCAAGCGCGACGCCGGGACTCGTGTTGGGGTCAAAGTGTCTTCCGCAACCTAGCGCTATTCCCGAAGTTGGCCAGACGCGGTTTCGCGTAGAGCCACGCGAGGAGTCCGAGGAACGGGAGTACAAAAAACAGGACCATCCAGAGTGCTCGGGTGGTTTGGTCGAGACGAACCTCGCTGAGCACATCAAAGACTGCCCAGATGATCGATCCCATAGCGAAAATAGCGGACGCTCCCGCCTACAACACCAAGATCCATTGCCAAGCTTCCAGGTCGTCCCCCTCGACCAGATGGTCCGATCAAAGTAGTACCCCTTGGTAGCGGCGGAGTAGCGTCCTGCCACCGCTCGTCTCAGTACCCAGAACTTGTAACGCTGCGGTAGGGGAGTGCTCTGGTGAACGAAGGGCTGAACATCATGGATATCTAATGGAGTCACGCAGGGGTAGAGCTTGGCTGATCCCCATCGTGAGTGGCAGATGTTACGTCCGCACTCCAGAGTGCTAGTCCATGTCCCGGCAAGGAAACGAGCAATAGGCCGTCTGGCCCGGCAAGCGTCCAAGCCTCGTGCCGCTCGTCTGGCAGAACATCGATGGTGCTTCCGTCTGAGAATTCCAGGTGAAGAGCGCCGGCTTCGTTAGCGAAGCCGTTTACGACAGCCGAACGGACGATACTAAGCACCGGCCCGAGCGTTTTGCAGTGCCTCGTCGACTACGGCTTCTGCGTAACAACAGAATTACTGGTCCCTTGCAGTTTCAAGAAGTTTGCGAACTTCGTCCGTGGATGCATCGAGAAAATCGACGAGCGCTTGCATGGGTGCCGGCCCTTCTCTCCATCCCCATACGTCGGCGTCATAAGCGTCGTCCAGTTCAACCAGGCCTTGGGCGAGCGGGTGTCCTTCATGCCGAACCACGGTGTGCGCCCAAGCCGCAAGTTCGCGTATTTGAAGTGTTCCTTCAATGACTCGGCGGGCATGAAAGTGGGCTGCGAGTAGCTGAGCGTCGTCTAGCGTCATGCTTGCAGTCGCCAGACCTTGCTCCCGAAGAGCTTCTTCAATGAGAGCTCCGAGGTGGAACACGTTGATCTTCACGGATGCTCCAGCGAGTTCACGGAGCGTTTCGCTGTCATGACCCTCTAGGAGGGCATTCGTTGCAGCGGTAACCCCGACCTCTGCTGCATCTTGCTTCAAAAGCCATAGAGCGCGCGCCGCAAGAAGCTCCATGATCGCTGACGTTAGCTCTGAGGTCACGCGTTCAGCATAGTCATGCCCGGGGGCTGCTCTGTGCTTAGGAGGGTTCGCCGTCGTTGTTTGTTAGTAGGAACTTGCGCAAGAGGTTAGCGAGTTGCACTCGCTCGGTTTTGGACAGCCCTTCGAGCATCTTGTGTTGGTTCTCCACGTGGTGGTCTACCACCTCATCCACCAAGGCGAGTCCCTCAGGGGTGAGGCTGATCAGCAGTTGCCTGCGGTTGTCCGGGTTGGTTTCACGATGAACCAGCCCCCGGTTTACGAGTCGGTCCACGCGGTTGGTCATGGCTGCGGAACCGATCATCGTCAGGCTCGCGAGTCGCCCGGGAGTCAGCGGCGCTTCAGCTGCCGAGCGCCGGAGCGTTGCCAGCACGTCGTACTCCCACGGCTCCAGGCCGAACTGGCTCATGAACTTCTGCACGTCCAGTGAGGCCAGGCGGCTGGCCCTGTTCAGCCGGCCCAGAACGCCCATCGAACTGACGTCCAGGTCGGGGCGCTCCTTGTTCCATTGCTCAAGAATCGTGTCTACTGCGTCGCGGTCCATTGTCCTCCCATGCTTGACCTCAAACAGTACAACACCTACATTGTCTTATATCAAATAGTTCGACATCAAAATGTATGGAAGTGAATAATGGATAAGGCGTCTCCTCGGGATCTATTCATCACTGCACTGGCGCCCATGGTCTGGGGATCCTCTTACTTGGTGACCACCGAGTTTCTCCCCGCCGACAGGCCGCTCCTGGCCGCAACCGTCCGTGCCCTTCCGGCTGGCATCGTGCTGATGCTCGTCACCCGCACATGGCCGCGGGGGAGCTGGTGGTTCAAGGCGGCCGCCCTGGGCGCACTCAACATCGGGCTGTTCTTCTTCCTCCTGTTCTTCACCGCCTACCAACTGCCCGGCGGGGTGGCGGCGCTGGTCGGGTCGATTCAGCCGCTGTTCGTGTTGCTTCTTGGAGTGCCGCTGCTGGGGGAGCGGATACGTATGACGCACATCATTGCTTGCGGAGTGGGAGCCGCAGGTGTCGGTTTGCTCGTCCTGCGATCAGACGCGTCGCTGACTTTTGTGGGTGTGCTCGCCGGGATGGCGGCGGCGCTGAGCATGGCGGCCGGCATCGTTCTCACCAAACGCTGGGGAAGACCCGACGGCGTGGGGCTGCTTGGGTTTACCGGCCTGCAGTTGGGGATGGGCGGGGTTATGCTCCTGCCGGTGACGCTGGTGGTTGAAGGGCTGCCGGGGTCGGTCTCGGTGCCTAACCTGGCAGGGTTTGCGTACCTCAGCGTGATCGGTGCGCTGGCTGCCTACGCGGTCTGGTTCCGGGGGATTCAACGATTGCCCACGATGGTGGTGTCGTTCCTGGGATTCCTGAGCCCTTTGGTAGCTACGGTGCTGGGGTTTGCGTTCCTGGGGGAGGCGTTGTCGGGCTGGCAGATTGTGGGGGCTCTGTTAGTTCTGGCGGCTGTGTTTTTGGTGCAACGGCCGGGGGCGGTTGTGGGCCGGCAAACTGCCACAGAAAGTGGAAGTGCCCGGTGAGCAATAGAGCAAATGTCTGACCGCGGCAAGCCAGATGGGCTCGTACTACGTAGTCCGTTCAGAACAGACTACGTACTTGCGCCCTGCTTTCTCACGAATCTGCATCCTCCCTAACAGTCATGCCAAGCTTTTTCCCGTGCATCCAGAGGGCAACGTCCATGGTGCGTAAGTCAGAAATTTGGAGGCTAATTCCGGATTTTTCCCTTATTGCGGTAAGCCGCTCAGGAAGTCCGGCTCCATCGGTCAGAGCAGCGTGCCAAGTCCGCCATTGAGTGTCGTTGTTGTTCAGGCCCATGAGCGGACCTACTACAGAATCGTAGATGGGGACGAGGCGAGGGCGCTTTCGGGCCATTATCTTGCTTGCCGTGGTGGGCCCGATGCCCCACCGGTACGTGTCTGTGCCGCGGAGCAAACGCCAGAGTTTGCTGGCAGGACTCAGAGCACCAAGGATGGTTTCGTACTCGTCGGCCGTAACGGCTGCCAGATCCAAATCGGTCGGAATCTCCTCCAGCAACCTCCTAGCCTCCGCGCTACGAGTTTCAACGAGCCCGATTATCGCTGGGGCTGGCACTGGCACCGATAGGAAGGAGACGGCGAGGAGATCATCTGCCGTGATGGCGTTTGCCACCTCTACCCGGTCGCCTCCTCCGGCCCAGTTGTCGAAGCGACTTCCGGTCTGAGGGACACCGTTGCGGTAGAGCTTCGTGTAATACTCATTCACGAGAGCAGCAGCCTCGTCCACGAGCGCAGGTAAGAGAATTTCCGGCAAGGCCATCGTTGAATCCTTCGTGTGCGTTGTTGGCGAGTTTTACGGGCCGCGGAATGGCCCATTGGTCGTGCGGTTCAGCTTTCCTGCGGCTTGGGCCAGTAGGTAAAGGCGCTGATGTCGCCGCGCTTTTTTGGAGGCGTCCGATAGCCGTACCTTCCCACGATCTCATCGTGCAACGGTCCGCTCAGAACGGGGTCCACGCTGAACCCACGGCGGCCCGTTTTGGCGTCCAACTCCCAACTGCCCTGTCGGATATGAAATAGGCCTCGAGTTACTCCGCGGTGGACGGCCACCACGTGTTTGACCTTGAGTCTTTCCACGGCTTTCGGATCGATCCGCCACCATGCTCTCACCGAGTCACCGAGTTCAGTCGCGATTAGCGACTTGTTGGACGCGCTTAGCCATTCAGTTCGGAAACCATAGCCAGCGCGCATTCCACCACCTGGTAGAGGTTCCTCCAGGTCTACCCACGGCTTTAGCGTGATAAGTAGGAGCGGGGGAGTTTGAGGAGGGAGTTTAGGGGCACCGAACTCCGCCACTATATTTGCCAACGTTTCTATTCCGTGGCCCTTCGAGGATTCGCGTCGCTCATTGGTCAACTGGTCGAGGTTGGCCAGCGGGTGCAACCCAGATACCGGCCGGACCAAGAATGTTGATAAGAGATCTATGGCCGCTGCCTCCACTTGCGTGTACTCGGAGCTCATGCCATGTCGCAGTATCCAGATGTCTGGCTCGAGTCCTGCCGCACGAATTTCTTGGATGGTTCGGATCTTGCGAGAATGCTCAGCTGTCGATTCGTCCTCGGGCGAGGACAGTGCTTCGGCTTCGAGCCCATGGTCGGCCACACGAGTCCGGGAACCTTTGCCCACGTAGAAGGGTACTGATGTTCTTGGGTCCAAGAGCATGTACACGTAGTTGCCCAAATGCTCAGCTACCTGTTCCAAGATCTTTGGATCAATTTTCATTGCCTGCCCTGTCTGTGTAAAACGCATCGGGGTCGAATCCCAAATTGGTGAGCGTCTTACTGATGACACCCCATACCTCCGCGGTTGCCGGTGTCTGTTGCAGTCTTGCAAGTGCCAACAGATATCGACGCAGTTCAATCTCGTCCGGGCTGAGGCCTTGTGTGTAGGCGGGCGCAAGCAAATACGAGTGTTCATCGGCGGCGTAAGCAGCTGTCATGTCCAGAAAGATCTCCATATCGCGGCCAGCCTCTTGAATGGCTGCATCTCGTTCGCTGCTCGTCGTCCAAGTGGGGAACGATCCGGTCATGGGGAGGATGTCGAGCTTGCCGGACCAGACCAGTCGTTGGTGCGGCTCGTCGAAGAGGCTAAGAACCGTGCCCATCTGCTGCCTTTGCGGGTCGTGGCTCGGCAAGGCCCTTCGCACGTCGTGAACGATTTCGTGGAAATGGTCATCGGCAAGGCCAAAGCCGACGAACAGCAAGTGATGTGTCAGCAGGTGTGCTTTGACCAAGGCGGACAAGGCCGCGCGACTGCTGTTGAAGCCGAGGTAGTCGTCCCGGGTGAGCACGATTGTGTCCGGCTTGCTGACTGATCCATGAAGCTTCAACAGCCACTCGCCGCCAACGCTTGGAACATTTTCCGGTAGAACAGTTCGCGGTCGTTGGGCGTCCGCGCATGCCATCTCGAAGAGACGATCGTAGTTGAGTGTGATAGCGCCAGCGGATGGCAAGGTTGCCAAGAGAGCCGGCGCCAGTCCATAACGAGGTAGATCGACGACGGTGGCCACCGCCTTTTCGAATGCCGCCCGGGAACCATGCTGATCCACATACATCTGCTCGAGGACGCTAGCTTGGTCCAAGGGCCCAAGCCGGTCAAAGTCTACGTTTGAGGCGTCCTTCAGGTCGATGCCATCGCGAAGGCGCTCCAGAAGTTGGCCCCACGTAGGAGCCCCCGCGCTAACACTTACGCCGGCCCCCAAAAAGGGCACAAGATGGCCAGCCTTCGCTTTGCCACCGAGAGTTAGAGCCTTGGCCTGAAGCTGTGGATCCAATGGCGTCCATCCGCTTCCTGCGGCTTGCGCTTCACGGCGAAGTTTTTGGGCGAGAGAGAAAGCAGCCCGATCTTGGAGAACCAGAACGATGTCAACTGAGTAGCGCTCACTCAGGTCTGAAGCGCAATTGAGGATATCCCTCACCACCGCGCCAAGATGTCGTCCTGCACCACCACCGGCAGTACCAAAAAACGGCATCGCCAGCAGAGGGAACGGTCTCTGCGAAGACGGCTCTCGAAGACTGTCTTTTGCCGCTTTGACGAATGCTTCCAATCGTTCGGCCACGACCTGTGGTCCCCATGCCATGTTGTTGGGAACCGCGGTGAGCACCGGTAGTGGCGACGTTTGGTCCCAGTCCTTGACGGCTTGGGCGAAGAGGCGGCCTGTGTGGAAATCGTCTCCACATGACGCCGCCGCAAGGTGTTGTAGGTCTTCGTGGGCACCGAGCCAATGACGTCTAATGGTTAGAAATGAGTCCGTAGGAAGGAGCCACGCATCGCATTCCAGGTTCAGGATGTCGGCCATCGTGACGAAAACATGGGGAATAGTCATGGGCGGTGGCATCCAAAGCTCTGGGTCTGAACTGGGCAAGTTTGATTCTTATGTAAGGGCATTGAGGAGCCGCTCGAGGTTACGCTCGAAGGCGGCTTTGCCATTGCCATCCGGTGCGGGGATGCGAATCAGGGGAGGGTGCCCCATGGCAGGCGTGGCGAGATCACGCAGTGCGTCGTAGTACGCGCGTTGTCGTTGCCTTCCACCAACGCCGAAGGCTACGGCAGACTTTGAATGCCTGTACTTATCTGCTAGCGGTGAGTACCGTTCGCAGAGTGACGAATATTGGTTCACGTCAAAGCCCAGCGGCAATGCGCCAGGGTAAAAACTGAAGGTCTGCAGCCGAAAGCTGGTGAAATGCTGTATCTCGTCGACTTCGATGATGGTCCCAGTGCCTTCATGTATAAAGTCGCCAGGAAGTGCAGTAGTTCGTTTGACGGACTGCTCTGCACCTTTGCCTCCGAGCGAAGCAAAGATTTTCTCCAAAGGAACTGCAACAGCCGAAGCGGAATCTGGGAGGCCAAAGTGGCCACGTTGATTTAGCCACGGCATCTTGTAACGGACAAGCTGGACACCGTGCTTCAGTGCAGTCTCAACAAACGCATTCTCACAATCTCCAACAGGCATGGGCTCATCATAGTGGTCCGGGTGGCGGACCAGAGGCACACAGAGGGACCGAACAAAGGTTGCGAGCTTCGGGCCGTCTGCCACGCTGCATACGATGTTCACTGCCATCAAGAAGTCGGCTCCCGACGCTTCACAATAGCGTTCGCCGATCGAGCCTTACCCGACCAAAAGGCTTAGGCCAGGTATCTTGGCAATGTGGGGGAACCAAAACCTTGGAATGAAGCCGAGACAAACGCGCTCTTGAAAGCATATTTTGCAATGCTGGATAGCGAGACGCGCGGTATAGCCTACTCAAAGATCGCTCACAATCGACACGTGCAAGCTCTGACAGGTCGCAGCAAAGGATCAATTGAGTTCAAATTCTGCAATATCAGTCATGTTCTGGCAGAGGTCGATCATCCGTTTGTCGTTGGGTATAAGCCACGGAGCCACGTCCAAGAAGCGCTGCGAGTAGCAGTCATGAGACAGCTCAGTCCAAGAGAGCCGTTCATCGGTTCCGGGGATACTCTGCCGAAAGCCTTGATGCTATCTTCAACCGATACTCCCAGCGATGCGGCCGAACCGGCCGCAGTCTCCAACGAAAGAGGACCGTTGTCTGCACCGACCGCTCCTGATAGGCAGAATGAAGATATATGGCACAGTCTCGCAGGCTTGTGGGATCGCGCCACTGGAGGAACCGATGTCGCGGCCCGACCCGATCATCCGATTGATTCCGTTTGGCCGTCTGCTCTCCGTCCTGCCGGAGTCGAGGAAGCATGCAACTGGCTGAAAGCCGGCATCGCAGCCGGTGAACCGCCCCGCTTCCTGTTCTTAGTAGGCGGGCCGGGAGCGGGAAAATCCCATGCCACAGCACATGTCGTTGAGGGCCTACATGCGGAGCGCCACCGTGACGATGGTCTGGCTCACCGGGTCTATGAATATAAAGGGACTAAGAGTGACGTCATTGTCATCAACGATGCCACCATCAATCTGGAGACGTCAAACGTTGCACCTCTGATTTCTGATATCAATGGAGCCATAGACAATGCAGGAACATTGGCAACGTCACACCCGCTCAATTTGATGGCCTGTGTCAATAGGGGTGTTCTCGTTGAGGAAATGGCAGAATCCAGGCTTCGAGATTCCCAGAACTGGACGGCAGGCGACGTGCTGGTTCGCTGGCTCTATGACTCAGTAGCCAAAGGGCCTGATGAGTCAGTCTGGCGTCTCTCACGAAAGGCGGGCCGTGACTTTGTCAAATCGGCCCAACTCAGTCACTTAGGGAACCACGTTGCCAACGTAATGGCGGTATTCGTTGACGAGTGTTCGTTGTTTGAAGAGCGTCCAGCGATAAGCATAGCTGCGGACTCCCAAGTCTCCGCGCAAGATTATCGGATTGTTCCTCTGGGCCGTCGTAGAGAAATAGAGGACGCACTGTCTCCCGCAGCAGACTTGCTTGCCAACGTACTGGCGGTTCTCCAAGTCCCGGACACGAATGTCCACGATAAGTACTCAACCACACTTGTAGACCCGGTCACAGCCAACCTGCATTCACTGCGCTTCCCGCAGATCAGGTCAGGTTTGTTGACTATGGCTCGGAGTGCCGAATTGATGTCAGCAACGCGCATGACCTATCGCGAGCTCTGGGGGTTTCTGACGAGAGCTCTGGTTGGCGATGCCCCGATACGCATGGCAAGGAACGAACTTCGTGAATTCCTTGTTGCGAACCAGCCGACGGGACAAAGTGCGGAGGATGATTTCCAACGGATGCGACGGCTCTCCGGCCTGCGCTTTAATCAGAGCATATTCGGTGCAGGCGAGTGGGCATCCGCGTCGGAGGGTTCAATGCGGGATCCAGTCTTGAAACTGCTAGTCCCCGCTGACCCAGTAAGTGATGCTGTCCCTGGTTCTAATCCTGACAATCCCGATGAAGGCTGGGCGACGCCAGTCTCCGATGCGTTCAGTGTGCATGCATCCGATGGGACTCCCCTGCAGAGCCTCTTGGACTCATTGCCAAGTAATGTACCCATGCACGACATCGTTACGGATTTTGACAAACGCTTGGACGAGGCCTTCTCCAGGCTAATGCAACAACCTCAGCTAAAGGACGACAAACGGCTGGAAGCAACTGGCTGGTATGGCGCCTACCTCACACGTCTCTATGCCGTTTCTCACGGTATCAGTGCATTTAGGCGCGAGATTGAGATGCTCATAAGAACTTGGGTTCAAGTTCCGCATTTGCCTGACGGCCTGAAGTCACCGTTGAGGACTTTGCTTCGGCCTAAGCGGAATCCGAATGAGTCTGCGTCCTCCATCCTTCCGCTGTTTGACAGCCGAACCGAACCGATCACCGGGAGGGTCAGCATCCCTAAGCTCGCCGTCCGCGTCAAGGAGCCTGAACTGACAACGGACCGTGCAGGACAAGGCGAACAAGTTCTACTTACGATTCGAACAGATGGAACCAAGATGAGCAGCGTTTCGTTGGATTTTCCGTTGATCAGGGAGGCTCTGGCTTGTGTCGATGATTTCATTGGCGTGACGGATTTGATCGATGTGACAGCTCCGAGGCTAGAACGTGTCCGCGCATCGAGGCTACTTTCGGCCCATCTTCGCGGCGCCGAATTCTGCCTAGCGGATGGCGATCGAGAGGTCCAGTTGACCCAGCAGGAGCAATCACGATGACCAGAATCGCTGCCGCGCATCAGCTCCTTCTCCCATTTAACAGACCGGAGTACTTTTCCGTGCCGGAGGCACTGCTCTCGGCTCTAGCATGGCGGGCCTATGAATCCATAAGTAATGAGGAGCAGGAAAAGCCGCTTGGCTTGATGTACAAAGCGCAAGCGAAGGAAACATTGTATCTCTCGCTTCGCCCGACAAAACCAGAAGAGGACACAGCTGAAACGCTGGGCAACCAGCTGAGGCAACGGGGCATAAGCACCGCGGCATCCGATAGATTGCTGGGAGATGCAGTCTCATCTAGCGTGACTGGAATTAGAATTGAGAAAACCGGTAATCAGCCTTCCAGCCCAATGACGCCGGCACTGGCACTGATGCAAAACCCGCGGGGTGTGCTTGTGAAGCAAGGACCGCCGGACTTCGGCGCCATAATTGAAAGCCTATTCACTGTCGGTCACCCTCTTGTCGGTCCGTCAATGTCCGCGACTGAACTCTGGTTGCGGGCTTCTGACAAGAGACTCGAGCTGGACCCGTTACTTAGCGCCATAGATTCTTCTATGATGTCGACGGTTTTCCAAGACGCATTGCGCAGACGAACTTCTTTTCCGATTGCAGAGGACAGTGTCGACTGGTGCGGACTGTATCCAGAAACGCCGTACGAATGGTTTGCTAAGTCTTGGCAGGCCCTTACGTCCGATGAGTGGGTTGGGGCACTTCCTGCTCGCGTGTGGGTCGACTGGGCGACCACAGTGTTGCGCTTGGCAATGGGGCTCGGGTTCCTCTGGGAATACGCGTGGTATGAGGCGCTGGGCATGGCGATCGTCCAGGACTCTGTCCCCGATACGCTTGAGGAGCTTCGAGGAACGGTTAGGTCCCCGCTGCCGTGGCAATCGAGCCGCTCCTCGATCTCCGTCAGGGACGTTGGCGCCACTATAAAGGGACGTATCGCAAGAGGCGAACGCATCAGAAGGAGCCTCAAGGAACGCATCAAAGATTTAAACGGAAATCCAGACGCGATCGAGTTTCTGCGGTCAGCCGCCCGAAGTGATTTCAGGTTGTCTCTGGCTGCAGAGATCACTGAAAAAAAGGACGCCGGCAAGCTTGTTTGGGAAACGGTAAAATATGGCCTTCAGGTGCGGGAATCAAGCGGTCCATTCACGGATTACTACGGCATCCTCAAAACGCGCGGGCGGAGATATCTTGTCATTGACCCCGGTACTGAGTGGATAGCGGTAGTTGCTAGCCTCGCATGCGGTTCTCCAGGGACACAATGCAATGTGGGAGACGTCCTGCGTGACCTAACCATTCTTGGGATGCGCCCCGAGCTTGGGGACCTAGTGTCCTTACTCGAACGTGCAGGCATGGCACGTGGCAGCGCCGACGCTGATCACGCCGTAATAGTTGAGAGTGCTTTCTAGGAGAATCATGGCGTCTATTTCATTGGGCAAAGTCCTGGGTCGAATCCTCGCACGAACTAGCGGGCTCGGCCACATCCACCTGCCAGAGGGAATTAGTAGCGAAACTGCAGAGGAGATTGTTCGGTCGGCTAATCGGAACAAAAGTACCAACCCACCTTTTGCTCTTTTGGTCACTAATGGTCCAGAGTCACTTCAGGAATTTGACTGCCCACGTGTAAGTCCTTCCCGGACGATTCAATACCGTCAAGGTGATCATTTGGCGGTAGTCCACGGAAGGCAACCCGATCTATCATCGTTTGTGCAAGTTTTTCGTGAATTATTTGGGCAAAGTTTTCCTGAGCAGGCTGAGGGGGCTGTGTCCCTAGGCAAAATTGCACGTGAAATAGTCCAGTCGCTATGTGAGCAATTCGACTTGGATGGCTTGAGCTCGCGCGAAAAATCAAGATGTTCTGACATCCTTTTTGGAATTTTGGCAACGCTTTCCACCATTCATTCGCGCGCCGGTGATACAGGGCGGAGCTGGAACTCTGCTTGGTTTGCGCATGTTGATTATGGGCTCTCCAACCTTCCTAAGATTCTTGGCCAATTGGGCGCGTCTGCGACCAATTTAGAGTTGCCGGAAGCCTTGGATAAGTATGCATATGCATGCTTCGCCCTCCCGGCCCCGAAGCTTGGAGCCGGAAGGTCATTCCTAGCGTCGGATGCAGGTGCGGTAAGCCTCATGGATGCCCTGACTGAGTCCTGGAGTGACGAAGATTCATTCCGCATGAGCATCGCACAGCTGCCGACGCGTCAGGAGGTGAAGGAGGCAGGAGGCAAGCATCCGCTTACCGAATTTGCCCTTGATGACTTTGACGACGCAGTGAGCAGTGACGGGAACGCTTGGTTGGGGCTCGTCAAGACAGTTGGTGCCTCGCCTGAAAATATAGAACGGTTCTCGGCTTTAACGGAAGAGCAGTTCAAGAGCCCTGCTCGCGATGACGAATCACTGACGTTTGACATAGGCCTCAAAGAAGGGGGATCGCTGGCGCTGGATCCTGATCTTCCGGAGAGTCCTTTTCTCATCCCGCTGGTGTCAGACGGGACAGCCGGTGGGCGTCAACTTCAGTCTGAAATTCTAACGATTCGTATTCCCATTCTGGACCGCCTACACCCCGACGAGGCTCGGACCTCGGGGCTTACGATACAAAGTCAGCCTGCCAATGTAGCTAACTGGGTTGGGACCGTCGAAGTTTCAGATGACGGTGAACTTCTTGCGATTGGACGATTTATTAAGCCTCGAGGGAATGGTCGGAGCGCTGCGCCGTTCCGGTTGGTAACCCTAAAGGTGATGTTGCCAAGCGGGGATCCTCTAGCTACGCGTGTCAGGAATGATCTATCGGCCAAAGCGTACGTCTTTTCAGGGATGCAAACTTTCTTAGCAGCAGCTCCTTTCAAGAAGAGAGGGGGGCTAGGAAAGATAACGTACCTCGGGCAAATAGAGTGGACACCCGTGCCCGCGATTGATGCCAGCGAGCTGGAGTTCGCTGAGGAATTGCCCGAAGTGCCCGGCGGCTATCAGGCTTTACTGTGGTCTCCGAATGCTAAAGAGCAGCCGCTTCTGGATGGAGTGGCTCTAAGAGCTCACCCGATTCTGAAAGATTTGTTCGCCCTGCGCTTCGCCCCGACTGGCGACAATGAGTTCGTGGCAAACAGTTTTACTTTTCGTGTTCGGCCAATAGCTGCAGGGGGTGGACACCAGTCAGCTCTACTGGCTGCCGCTGTCAAGCAGCAGGTAGTCCCAGATCGCCCTAAACCGGCGACGGAAGGGTCGGTTCGCGGACAAGCGGAGGCCTTCTACGCAAGCCGTCTCGTTGCGGGAGACACGTCGATTGTCGACGCTCTGGGGCACGTAATGATGCCCAGTAATGAATCAATGCGAGTGGAGGACTCCCGACCGCAAGATCATGGGGCGTTCATGATGCCCGATGCTGCGCGAGGGGCGCTCGACAGCGTCAGCTATTTCAAAGTCGACGAAGCCTTCGTTCGCGGGGCAGAAGCTGAGAGATTTCGAGAGGCTTTTCGTGCTTTGCGGGTAGACGAACTTCTTGTCCGTCAAGACGTCCGTGGTGAAGGCGTCGAATTCGAATGGCCCTCACGGACTTCGTGGCGCAGTCTTTGGGACGATCCAGCCTTGAGCGAGTACTTGGACGCATACAGCGATCTAGTTGTTGCTGCTCGTGCCAGCGGTAGGGACGAGAATCTGTTTTGGGCTGCCTATCCGATGTCGGTGAGTGCGTGGGACGTCAAGGGCGACAGCGGATGCCAAGCAGTGTTGTTGAGCCCGCTACATCCGATAAGACTGGCCTGGCTGGCCGGAGCAGAGCATTCGCTCTTTGAGGCCGAAAACTCAGTGGAGCATGCTGGCTCTGTTGAAGGATGGAACCTGCCTCTAGTGGGACCAGGCGAATCAGTTGCCGGCAGGATGTTGGCGGTCCCTGCTGACTCAGGTGAGGATCAGATCTTTCTCGGTTGGTCCATGATGCTTCCTGCAGCTAAATCGAGACCGAAGAGATTATCTCCGCCCGACAGGATAGGAAACGCTGTCACACCCGGGGCGGCCGTTAGCGGCCTCAATGCCACAGCGGTGGATGCTGCCCTCAGATCATTCCGCCGTATGCATCCACACATTTCGACCCTAACCGTGGACCTCCATGCACTAGATCGCCAGAATCGGTTGACTGAAATAGATGATTCGGTTCTTGCTGTAGCGGAGGAATGGGGGAATGCCAAGACTGGACGACTTATCGGTGGCGTCAGGGTACTCGATTCCGTTCGGCGTGAGGGACCCGTTCCTAGGGACGCAGTGACGAAGCTCGTGCGGGAGAACCGCGACATGCTGTTGACATGGTCCAGATACGCTCCCCAAAGCGAGGCGAAGGTATGGTGCAACATCCGTCTCCTCCAGGACTCTGGAACTATTGTCCGCGTTGACGGCGGGGGAGCGACCCATGGGGTCTTGGGGGAAGTGCCCCTTCGACGTTTTGAAAGTAGCCTCAATAGGCTAAGTGATAGGCGAAGCAGCCTCAGCCAACCTGCAGTTCCAAGCACCATGGGATGGAACTCGTTTAGCAGGGCACTTCAAGCCTGCGAGACGGGCGACTCAGCTCCACTGATCGAAGCTGCAATGATGCGTCGGGACGTGGCCGATACTACCGCCGATTGGACGGTCATGGGCGAGTCTTTCCTTAGCCCGGCGATCATGGCTGAGCTAATGGACACCCACAGCGAGGGCTCGCGCATGCTTTGGGAGTGGCGACCGCCAGTCTTCGAGCGGTCGCCCGATGTCCCTTTCATGGAACGCCGTCCCTTTGTCTCCATTGCCAAAGTGCCGGATAGCTTCGGCCACGAGCTGGAGAGACTCTTGGCCAAAGCCACGGGTAGGGAAGACACCGCGCAACTCAAGCGTCGGGTTATGTCGAGTTTAGGCAGTAGGGGAGTTGGCCTGTCCTCCCTACTATCGATGGGCGGAACTCATGTTGCGGGCGCCATGGGCTTCTACTTGACGTTCGGGCTTTTTGACGAGGCGGTTTCGGATGGCTCCAATAGGTTTGTTGTTCCGATTGATGCTGCTGATTACTTCCTGCGGACACTATCGGGACAAGCCAACCATGGACAGCACCAACGTCGCGCGGACCTGCTATTCATTGAGATGAGGGATGAAGAGCTCATACTTTGTCCCGTCGAGATTAAGTGTTATGGGCTTAAAGGCGACTCGATCGGATCAAGACTGCCGGCTCCGGGGTCATCTGCACTTGATGAGCCGCTGGATCAGCTCGCGGCCAGTGCGCGGCTACTGGAGAACATTGAGTTCAGGGCAGCCGCGGTAGAGGGGGCTGACAGGGTTATCTGGATGAACAGTTTGGCCACCCTAGTCGAGACCGCCGCGAGGCTCAGTACCACGCTTGGTTCTCCGGCAGACTTCGCTCGTCGCCTATCTGCCTTGGTTGACGGACGGATGAAAATCCGTCTGGGTAAGCCCTTACTTACATACCTGCAACACAGTTCGACAACCTCTGGGGGCGAACACTTCTATGCGGGAGAGGTAGGGACGGACGATGCTCCTGTCCGTGGACTCATAGCAGATACAGCCAAGGTTTTTAAGGCTCTGGAGGGTTCCGATGCGTCTGTCATTCACGCGTGGAGACAGCTCGTGGATTGGGCCGTGGAGGAACCAAGTGAAGATGGAATTTTAGCTCCCAAAGCATCTCCGGAAATGCTGAGTCAGGACCTGGACGAAAGCGCTAATAGTTCGTTCGGAGCCGAAAGCCAGTCTGATGAGGCTCCTGAAGCTGCGCCGCAGACCAGCATTCAGACTCAGCTTCCCTCAGTTCCTGCGGCAAGCGCAGCAGCTAGTGAAGTGTCCGGTATCTCAGGGGAGGGTGTTCGAATCAATGTCGGTAATCTCATGGGGTCAATCGGACACTCTCCGGTTGATTTCTGGCCTAGTAACACAAAGCTCAATCAAATGAATGTCGGCATCGTCGGAGATCTTGGAACAGGCAAGACTGAGCTTGTGAAGGCCTTGATCGCCCAGATCCGTGAACAGGCGGCGGAAAAGCAGCCATTTGTTCCTACCTCTATGCTGATTTTTGACTATAAAGGAGATTTTCAGAAAGAGGAGTTCGTGGCTCGGATCGGTGCCGTTGTTCTGGAACCACACGAGATTCCCCTAAATGTATTTATGCCCGTTACGGGGGAGCACTCGCGGCTTCCTTATCAACAAGCGGCAGCCTTCGTCGACGTCCTCAGAAAAATATACCGAGGCGTCGGGCCGGTCCAATCAAGTCTCCTTAATGAAGCAGTGCGAAATCTTTACGAGAAGAATTTCAACAGGCCACCGACCCTCGCCGAGGTTAGGGCCGAGTACCTAGAGAAGTCGGGAAATCCTGACTCGGTCTCTTCTATCCTTGATAGTTTTGTCCTCAGCCAGATATTTAGTTCTGACAGGTCTAAGTTAATGCCGTTTGGAGAGCTTCTGGCTGGCAAAGTCGTGGTGGTCGCTCTTGACCGACTCGGGCCAGATCAGAGCGCCAAGAACGCCTTAGTTGCTCTGTTCTTGAATCTCTACTACGACAACATGCTGAGGTCGGATCGGCCGCCATTCCAGGGTACGGACCCACAGCTTCGTTTTCTCAAGTCATTTCTGCTGGTCGATGAGGCCGTCAACATCATGCGCTATGACTTCCAGGTTCTCATGGACCTGATGTTGCAGGGGCGCCAGTTTGGGTACGGAGTAATGCTGGCGTCCCAGTACCTGTCCCACTTCAAAGAGGGCCGCGAGAATTTTGGACAACCCTTGAGGACTTGGTTTATCCATAAAGTCCCCACAGTCAATGCACGGGAGCTCGCGAGTCTAGGCCTGCCGGATCTTGCACAGGACGTGCCTCGACGTATCCCCGAACTACGCCAGCACGAGGTCCTGTACAAGTCGCTAGGCTACGACGAGGGTCGATTTGTGCGAGTAAAGCCCTACTACGAGCGATATGGACTTTGATCAGCATGCAGGTTCGGGGCGCAACCAAGGATCTCAGCCTAGCTCTGGCACAATGTATCAGTGATGAAGTTCGTTGACCTGTTTTCGGGTTGTGGTGGTCTCTCGTTAGGCATGGAGCGCGCGGGGGGTGAGCTCGTCGCGGCCGTTGAGAAGTCGGACATGGCTGCCCGCACTTTTTTCCACAACTACGTCGACGATGTATCAGACATGCGTGTATGGCAGCAGTACTTGCAGCGAAGCCTTCGGCGTCAATTCGAAGGTAAGGTCATTGTGAGTGAGCTTGCTAACGTCCTCGAGGATGATGATCTCATCAGGAGGTTCCGGGAGGATGATCTGGACGCCGTCGTCGGTGGCCCTCCGTGTCAGGGATTCTCTCTTGCGGGTCGACGGCGTAAGGACGATTTGCGGAATCGGTTGGCATGGGAATATTTGGACTTCGTTGAGCGAACGGCTCCAAAGACTGTCGTTATCGAGAACGTCGTAGGTATGAGCCAGAGCTTTGTGAAAGGTGAGGAGTCGTCCTTCTCGCAATTGCAGACCGCCCTAACTCGCATTGGCCCAGGTTACGAAGTTCAGGCAGTTCGAGTCAACGCTCTGCACTATGGCGCGCCTCAGTTCCGTCCTCGGCTGATGCTCATTGCTCTTCGGAAGGACCTCGCTCGAAAGCTCAGCGTAGAAGCAAAACCCGGCATCTGGAAGTCCGACTTCGCGGATCTGGTGAATGACGTTCCGGCTCTTGCGCCCGAGCCTACGACAGTCTCGGGTCATGCCTTCACGGTCCGTGACGCCATCGCGGATCTGCCTGGATGGGAGGGCACGCACCGCGGGCGAAACGCAGAATATTTGGAAGCCCTACAACAGGCAGATGCGGCTGTACGTCCTAAATCCAAAGCGTACTCAGCCGGACTTCCGAACCAGACTCCGCGTCGTCATACAGACATGGTCGTCACTAGGTTCTCTTTCTACCGGATGATGGTAAGCCACCGAATTGATCAACGACTCCTTATACAGATGAGCGGATTGGACGCTGAAGACCAACGAACCATAGCCAAGCATGCTCTTGCTGGCGTCAAACCGCCTCTTGAGCTGCAGAGCTCTAATAGACCCTATAGCACACGGACTATCAGTTCCTTGGACGAACTAGTGGACCTCGCGCTTGAACTTGTAACCCGGAAGCACAGCCAGAAGGTCCTTCAGGCCGGCGAGCCTAGCCGGACCGTGGTTACTCTTCCCGACGATTACGTTCATCCCATGCAATCAAGAATTTTCACTGTTCGAGAGTTAGCTCGGTTTCAGGGCTTCCCGGATTCATTTGAGTTTCTCGGGAGGGAGACGACCGGTGCGCATCGGCGGAAGCTGGAGGTTCCGCAGTATACGCAGGTGGGTAACGCGGTCTCGCCGTGGCAATCCCATGCCGTAGCCAAACTGCTCACAAAGATTCTGTAGCAGCATCGGTTGTTTGTAGATGTGGAACGCCGTGGATCTGATCATCAGGCCTCCAACTTTTTCCGTCAGAGTCCCGGGTGCAGGCGTCAAACAAACACTGAACGGATTTTTCAAAACGCCATTTGCCCGGCGTGGTCTTACTATTGATCCATGGTGGACTTCATGAGTCCCGAGCAGCGAAGTGCCCACATGGCGAAGATTCGAAGCAAGAACACCAAGCCGGAGCTCGTGCTGCGAAGGCTGCTGCATGGCGAAGGATTTCGCTACCGACTTCACGGCCGTCAATTGCCTGGCAAACCCGATCTGGTGTTTCAAGCCCGAAAGAAAGTCATTTTCGTAAATGGCTGTTTCTGGCATGGACACGATTGTCATGTCGGAAAGCGTCTGCCTAAATCCAATACGGAATTTTGGCAAGCGAAGCGACTTCGAAACCAGGAGCGAGATCGCGACCAGAGGCTCCAACTTGTGGCTTCAGGCTGGCGCTATCTCGATGTCTGGGAGTGCGAAATCTTAGCGGACGCAAGTCTCCTGAAGCGCGTGTCCGAGTTCTTGCGGAACTAGGCTTTTGGCAGGGGCGGCTGCTGATAAGTGATTGGGCGGCTGAACGGCATACACGGAGGACTCGAGCCTGCGTAACAGGTTCATAAACGCGTGTCCTCTATCAAAGGTTTATCACCCATCCCGGCTGGCTTCCGCAAGCCTGCGCCGCAGTTGGAGCTTGGGCAAGCTAGAGACTGCTCCGACCGGACGTTTGGTGGGGTCGCCCCGGCAGGTGGGGCCGTCGTCGTCGACGTTCTTCGTGGGCCGTTGTTTCGCAAGGCGTCCTACGGAAGGCGCGGGTTGATGCCGTCGCCGGGGTGACGACGGGCAGAGGAGAAGGAGCCTCGCATTGGACTCATTCGCACCGACCTGTTCGACACGCTCGACCGCGTTGCGCAAGCGTCGGACGACCGAAGAGGATCCGGCCGACTGTTTTGCGTATGGCGGCTGGCAGGCGCCTCTGTTCGACGACGCGGTCGGCGAACAGGTCGAATCCGGGATGGCGGGGATGGACGCACTGCTTCTTGGGCGCCAAACCTTCGACATCTATGCCGGGTACTGGCCGCACCAGGATGGCGGCCTAGCGCAGCTGTTCAACGCATCCCGAAATATGCTGAGTATTTGAAGGTTTGGAAGCCATTCGATATTGCCTTTCGGGGTCAGTGATATTGCCGGTGGGGGCCAGTAGCCGGGGTTGTGGGGGCCGCTGGCCCCCACCGACGTTTTCTTACTGCTTCATG
>NZ_JAPSHI010000005.1:0-174539 GCF_031180005.1 Paenarthrobacter sp.
AAGTGGTGGTGGGGACGCCGCAGGTTCATCGCGCCGAAGCGGTCCGGCTGGGCGAGTACCGGCTGGGGATGTATGCCTCGCGCGCTTATCTGGCGGACAACGGCACGCCTTCCAGCATTGAGGAACTCACACAGCACCAACTGGTCTATTTTGTGGACTCCATGCTGCAGGTGGATGACCTGGATGCTCCCCGCAGGCTGGTCCCTACCATGCGTGATGGCCTGAGTTCCACCAACGTTTTTGTGCATGTGGAAGCTACCAGAGCCGGTGCCGGCGTGGGCTTCCTGCCCTGCTTCATGGCCGACCGGCACGCTGACCTGGTGCGCCTCCTGCCGTCCGACTTCGCGGAGCTTCTCCCCTATTGGATGGTCCTCCGCCCGGACTCCATGCGCCGCCCTGCGGTAGCCGCCGTCGTGCAGGCTTTGCGGGAGGAGACGGAGCAGCGGCGGGAGGAGCTGCTCGGCGCTGAGTAGCGCGCCGAGGTGGCAGTTCGCCCGGTGACATCTGGGGGGTTCCATTCCGTCAGACAACGTGTAGCATCCGTCTACGGGCAATGACGCTCGTGACGCTTTTGGGGGGGAAGTGATCACGTTTCCAGCAAACAATCGGTGCAGGTTTCTTGCGCTTGCGATCAATGCCGCCTCCTCATCAGGCGTCCTATCACCACACCCACTCCGCGCGCTTCGCAGCACACGTCGGTCAGGTGTCCTATGAAGGGACTCTCATGAGCCAAAGCCCCTACCCCACCGCATACCCTCCATCCCAGGCCCACGGACAACCACCGCAAAGCAACAAGTCATTCCTTGTGACATGGTTGCTGTCCCTTCTCCTCGGTGTCTTTGGCGTAGACCGGTTCTATCTGGGCAAGGTCGGAACCGGCCTGCTCAAACTGTTTACCATCGGAGGTTTGGGCATATGGGCCCTCATTGATCTCATCCTGGTGCTAGCGAACCAAACCCGCGACAAGCAAGGTCGGCCGCTCGAGGGGTACCAGCAGCACAAGAAAGTGGCTTTGATCGTCACGGGCGCTTTCGTCCTCTTGAGCATTATTTTCAATGCCACCCGCGTTGGATCGGCGACTACATCAGCGCCCGCCGTTTCCACAGCGAAGGAATCAGCGGCAGCCCCCGTAGCTTCTTCACAGACACAGGACCCAGCTGCCGCGTCTGCGTCCGCTAAAGCTAAAGCCGACGCCGATGCTTCGAAGGCTGCAGCGGATGCTGAGGCAGCGGTGAAAGCCAAAGCCGACGCCGACGCAGCCGCGAAAGCAAAGGCGGACGCCGACGCAGCCGCGAAGGTTGCGGCCGACGCAGCGGCGAAGGCTGCAGCCGGGACCATCAGCCAACAGAACGCACTCCGGAAGGCCAATGATTACCTCGATTTCAGCGCCTTCTCACTCACGGGCCTCATCAAACAACTCGAGTTCGAGAAGTACTCGACCGAGGATGCCACGTGGGCCGCGGAAAGGGTGAAGGTCGACTGGAATGAGCAAGCAGCCAAAAAAGCCAAGAACTACTTGGACTTCAGCTCATTTTCACATTCCGGGCTGGTCGACCAATTGCTCTTTGAAGGTTTCACACCCGAGCAGGCGGAGTATGGAGTGAGCCAGACGGGTCTGTAGCGACCCGGGGCGGGCTACAGGCTTGCCGCCCACCCGGGGAGACATCCTGTGTTCGCCGAGGTGGCGGGTCATATGGCCTTCTTGAAGTTAGGTGAGCCTTACTATGGTAAGCATGCCCTCCAGTCCTGCCCTTCCGCCCAGCCCGCCCGGGCGAAATAGACAAGCACCCTGGAAGGTCTCCCGGCTCTTCAGCTTCACGTTGTTCGCCAACGGTCGCTGGAAGCTGCTGTTGGCGGGCTGCGCCGGACTCTCCCTGCATCAGGTCAGCGAGGCTTTGGTGCCGGCAACCATTGGTGCCGCGGTGGACAACGCCATTGAACCGAACGACGCCGGCGCCCTCCTGGGGTGGCTCGGCGCCTTGGCTGTGGTGTTCGTTGTACTGGCTCTCTCGTGGCGCTTCGGCACCTTGGCCACCGAGCGCTCCTTCAACTACGGCTCGCATGATCTCCGCCAACTAGTAGTGGAGCGAACACTTCACCCCCGCGGCATGGCGGCCCGACGAGCCCCAGGCGAAATCGTGGCCATCGCTTCTTCCGACGCCGACAGGGTTGCCGGGCTGTCCTGGCTGATCAGCGGCGGCCTTGCTGCAGCGGCTGGTGTGATTACCTCAGCCGTCACCCTCCTCCTCATCTCGGTTCCTTTGGGCCTTGCCGTTCTCCTCGCAACCCCGCTCATGCTGCTGGTGATGCACCGGCTCACCAAACCGCTCGAAAACCGGAGCGACGTGGAGCAGTCCACGGCAGCTCGCGCCGGCGCTTTGGCCACGGATTTCGTCACCGGCTCCCGCCCCCTGAAAGGGCTCGGTGCAGAGGACGCTGCCATCGCGCGCTATCGCGCCGAAAGCCGGGTATCACTGACGTCCGCCCTGAAGGCCATTCGCGCCAAGTCCGCTTACACTGGCGCGAGCACAGCCCTGTCCGCAGCGTTCCTGGCCGGAATCGCCTTCTTCGCAGCGTGGTTCGCACTCCAAGGCAGCATCACGGTGGGGCAGCTGGTGGCCGTTGTTGGAGTGGCACAATTCGTTCAGGGACCCATGACCGGGCTCGGATTCGTCAGCGTGGAACTCGCCCGCAAACGCGCCTCCGCCGCACGCATCGCAGTGTTGCTGGAAGAACCCGAGGCAGTGCCGGCACCGGGAGCTGAGGAACGCTCGACGACGGCAATGGACTCAGTTTCGACAGCCACTTCACCGGGCGAACCGGCACCGCTGCTGGAGCTCCGGCCGGGTGCTTTGGGCATTGATTTCCCGCCCTTCACAGCCTCCGCCGGAGAAATCGTGGGTGTCGTCCTTCCAGACAGCACACAAGCACGGCAGTTGGTGGACACGTTGGGCTTCCGCATCCCCGCACCTCGCGGCCTCGTGTCCATCGATGGCCACGACGTCGCAGACCTGGACCCCCTTCACGTCCGTTCAAGGGTCTTCGCTGACAACCACGATGGGGTCCTCTTCAGCGGTAGCGTCCGCGAAAATATGGCAGTATCCGACGCCGAACTGACGGAACGGGCCATGGCGGCTGCCGCCGTCGAGGATTTCGTGTCGCAACTTCCGGAAGGCACCGAGACCGTCCTGACCGGGCACGGCCAAAGCCTCTCAGGTGGCCAGCGCCAGCGGCTGGTTCTTGGCCGCTCGCTGCACCAGCAGCAACCCGTGTTGGTCCTGCATGACCCGACCACCGCCGTCGACACTGCCACCGAAGCCGTCATCGCGGACGGTCTGCGGAACTTCCCGGACAAGGCTCTAGTGCTCGTCACCACGAGCCCCACGCTGCTGGCCATCTGCGATCGGGTGGTTATGGGCGGACCCGAAGGGCCACCGGAAACCGGCACGCACCGGGAACTTCTCGCCACGTCGGCCGGCTACCGAGAGGTGGTGGGATCGTGACCTCGGAAATCCTGCCCATTGCCACCCCTCGCGAAACCAGGAAAGCAATGTGGCGCCTGCTGGCGCAACGCCCCGGCAGGCTCACCCTGACCATCTTGGTTTTGCTGGCGGCATCCTGCTGCGGCTTGGCTGCCCCGGCACTTCTGGGCATCATGGTCAACATCGCAGCATCGGGAGGGGACGTCATGTCCCTGCTGTGGCTGGCAATCGGGTTGTTGGTGGCCGGCGGCCTAGGTGCCCTGCTGGGCATCCTGGGGCAGAACCTCTTGGCCCGGATCTGCGAGGAAGCGCTCGCCGGGCTGCGCGAGGAGGTGTTCGCGGCAGCCGTCCGGAAGCCTCTGGCACAGCTGGAAAAGGCGGGCATCGGCGACGTCGTGGCCCGGGTGTCCGGGGATGTTGAAGCAGTCAGTGAGGCAATCTCCGGGGTGCTGCCAGCGTTCACCAGCGCAGCTTTCACCATCGGGGTGACCTTGCTGGGCTTGGGCGTCATCGACTGGCGCTTCGCGGTGGCCGTGCTGGTTGCTGCCCCGTTGCAGATCTTTACCCTTCGCTGGTTCCTCAAGCGAACAGCGCCCATTTATCGGACGGTCAGGATCACCGAGGCTAATCGAACCGAGCAGATCATCGAGACCGTCCATGGCTCGCGCTCTGTTGTGGCCTTGGGCCTCGGGTCACGCCATGCGGATCTTGTGGCAGCAGGCTCGCACGAGAACATCAGCCATTCGCTGCGCGGGGTGGGTTATCTGACCCGGTTCTACAACCGCCTCAACCTTGCGGAACTGATCGGACTGTCCGCGGTTCTGGTGGTGGGTTTCTGGCTCCATGCCGAAGGCGTCGTCACCATCGGCGCGGCCACGGCAGCGGCACTGTACTTCTACCGGCTGTTCGATCCCATCGGGCTGGTTCTGGGGCAGTTCGATGAGCTCCAGAAAGCCGCAGCCGGGTTGGGGCGCATGTTCGGCCTGACGATGTCCGCGGGGCCAAATATTGCCTCGGCCTCGCCTGCTGCCTCTGATGCCGGCATCGTCCTGGACAATGTCACCTTTGCTTACCCGGGCCAGCGGCCAGCCCTCAAGGGAGTCTCCCTCACGGTCGGCTCGGGCGAGAGGGTGGCGATTGTTGGTACTTCCGGCGCGGGCAAGACCACGTTGGCCAAAATCATCATGGGTTTGGAGCACCCCGGCAGCGGGACACCCTGGGTGGGCGGGCTGGACTCGGCCGCCGCTTCCCCGACGGACCTGCATCAGCGCATTGCCATGGTCAGCCAGGAAGTGCACGTTTTCTCGGGCACCCTCGCCGAGGACCTCAGGCTCGCCAAGCCCGGCGCTTCTGCCGGGGAACTCATACGCGCCCTGCAGGCTGTAGGGGCTGCTTGGGTTGAAACGCTCGACGACGGCTTGGAGACTTCCGTAGGCGCCGGCGGGCATCAGCTCACACCTGAGCAGGCGCAACAGCTGGCCTTGGCTCGGCTGATGCTCAAGGACCCGCCCATTGCAGTGCTCGACGAAGCCACTGCAGAAGCAGGAACCGGGTCCGCCGCCATGCTCGACCAAGCTGCGGAAGCTGCCTTGGCCGGCCGAACCTCCGTGGTAATCGCGCACCGGTTGTCCCAGGCAGCAGCGGCGGACACCGTGGTGGTCATGGAGCACGGGCGGATTGTCGAGTCGGGTGCGCACCAGGAACTGCTGTCCGACGGCGGCCGCTACGCACGCCTGTGGGAAGCCTGGAACAGTTCACTGAGCCGGAACTGAAGCTTCAACCAAGGGCTCGGCCGGCGGGTCATGCCGTACCGGGATTCCCTTGGCGAATGCCCGCACTTTGGCGTCATCCCAAATATGCGCAGGAACGCCTCCACCCAGTAGTTTGCGGGCCAACGTGGGGTCATCGCCGAAGGGCGCATGACTGCCTGCCATGATCATGTTGCCGTAGCGGCGCCCCTTCAACATGGCGGGATCGGCAATGATCATGGTGTGCTCGAAGGTATCTGCGATGGTGGCGGCGTCAGCCCGGGCGTTTTTGAGGTCCGGAGCATCGCCCGAGTTCACCACATACAGTCCGTCAGGGGCGAGAACCGAATCTGCGTGCGCTGTGAACTGCCGCGTGGTCAGCGCACGGGGCGTGAAGGCTCCGGCGAAGACGTCGCGGATGATGAGGTCGCGGCTGTCCGGAGTAAGGGATTCAGTGACTTGCCGGGCTTCGCCGACGCGGATCCGCAGCAAGGGCGCCTTGGGTAGATCGAACCAGCCGCGCACGTAGTCCGCCAGCTTGCCGTCGAGTTCAACAACTACCTGCCGCGCTTCAGGGTAGGCCGCGTGGAAGTAGCGGGCCATTGAGCAAGCTCCCCCACCAAGATGAAGGCCACGCAGCTTCGGCTTCTGCTCCCGCGGCCAGCGCGATTCCACCAAGGCAGCGATCCACCGCATGTACTCAAAATCCAGGAACAGCGGGTCAGCCAGGTCAATGTGCGAGCTCATAACGCCGTTGATTCTGAGAAGCCAGCCATTGGAGTTGTCTTGGTCCTGCAGCAGCTCGCAGTCGCCGGTATCGATGTAGTAAACCCCCGCGACCGGACCATCAGGGCGGGTGCCGGTTGGCACCTCGACGACCCCCGCCGTCGACCTCTGGGACCTGTTGGCCTTGCCGCGTTTTGCCACTACTTCCGCCCTGCCTGAGTCATGCCTTAAGCCTAGTGGAGCGCCACATTACTCCGAACGGTCACATCAAAAGTAAGGCTACTTACCGTTTTGCCCTCAAGGGCAATATGATCTCTACATGGAACTCGGAGCATCGGTTTGGGCGGAGGTTTTGACGGTCGCAGTCGCATGGCTGACGGTGGTCTGCCTGCTACTCGCTCGCGTCCCCAAGCCACCGGGTCTCCTCGATTCACCGCTGGAAGGTTCACCGCTGGATGTTTCGCCGCTGGAAATGGATCAACCTGAAGATCCAGAGCCGCGCTAAGGCTCGGCAGCTCGTGCTGCGGTCCGCAGATGTCAGGTTCTGCGGACGGAAGTGGGTTCGTACACTATCACCGAGCCCTCCGTAGGCGCCCGGCAGGTTAGTTGACGCAGTGGCGTGCGGCGGGCCCGCAATTCCACATCGATATGCGCCGGGTGGGGCGGCTTGCCGGTGATGTGAATCCGCCAGTACTCGCCCTCACGCAGGGTCTCCGTGACCACATAATCATGCCGACCGGCAGGGCCGAACCGTTCAAGCACGGCCACGACGGCGGCCTGCTGTGGTGGGAGGAGATCTGTATATCCGCGCAAATATTCTGCCCGGATGCTGTCCGCGAGGTGATCCTCAACAGTGGTGACGGAGGACCCGGCGTCGAGTCCTCCGTAATAGACGCCGTCGGGAGCGATGACGGCGTTGGCCGCGAACCTGTCACCGCCGATGTGGGAGCACTCCCACACCAACTCCGGCCATCGCTCACTGAGCGCACGCCCCACGGGCCGTCCCCGCACTGCGCAGCAGGCGTCATGCTGACCATGAGCGCAGACCAGGATAACGGGTGGAAAACCCGACTCTCCGGGAGATTCCAGTGCTGAGGCGATCTTCGCAAGGTCCTCATCTCGCTCCCATATTCCCCATAGCTGTTGATAGGCGCCGGAGCTTTGGTGGCGGAGAACGGCCCAATTGGCCGGACCATGGCGTCGGCGGGCACCGAGCCGCCGGGGGCCAGGACGCCGCACAAGGAGGATCCGTGCATTCGCCGTCTGCGCGGCAGAGATGACCAGGGCCTTCGTCCCGGCGTCAAGATCAAGGCCCTCGAAGCCGTTGGGCGGCCAGGCGCCCGGATACTCTATGAGAACCCAAACCAAGCCCGGTGACGCCGTACCTGCCATCGAGTCACCCCGCACCCGGGCACTTTCGGCGCAGAAGAAGCGCTCCGTTGCGGCAATTGGGGACGTCACGGTTCAGGGTCGCAGTTCACGTCAGTGTCGCAGTTCACGCCGACATCACTGTTCAACGGGGACGAGAACTCCTGCGCGCAACAGCCTTTCCACAAGTTCAACGCCGAGATCACCGGCGAGGTGAGCCTCGCCGTCGAGTAGGCGCCGCACGGACGGCAGATCCAGCTCCGGGAAGTCGAGCCAACCGACGCGGGTAGTCAAGCGTGAACCCTCAAACCGGGCTTCAAGTGCATCCCGAAGCCGCACCAGCGACCCCGGGCCAAGGTCCTCGACGGCGGCGAGCTGGGCCACCGGGCCAAGCGGTGCCGGGCGTCCCTGTCCCCGCCGTGCGCGCTGGAAAAGGGAAGTGGTATCAGCCTCCATGATGGCGGCGGCGAGACGTTCACGGACCGCGGCGATCTCCCCTTCGGGACCATCCACGCCCATTGGCAAGGACCGTCGCATCCCGGGATCGTCGCATAGTGCCGCAAGTGCGGCCTGCGCGAGGTGCTCGGCCAGCGCATGGTGGGTCCAGCTGTGTATTCCCAAAGTGAGATGAATCGAGACCTTCCCCTGAGCCTGGGCTGCATGCAACCAACCACGTGGCAGGTAGAGGACATCGCCGGGCTCCAGGACGGTGTCAATATAAGGCTCACCCTGAGCGGCCTCGGCGACGGCGGAGCGGCGATCCGTCCAAGGCTGGCTACGCAGTGGGTCCACGTGGACCGGCTCATGGATGATCCAGCGCTTGGTCCCCTCGATCTGCAGGACGAAGACGTCGTGGACATCGTAGTGATCGTCGAAACCGCGGTTTTGGGGCGGGGTGATGTAAGCGTTGGCCTGCACAGGATGTCCGAGCTCGGTGGTTAACTTTGTGCTGAAGTTACGCACGGGCTCCCACGTGCGATGCAGCGCCTGCAGCACGAGGGTGGCTCCGTCACCGAACCTGCGCCAAAGCTGAGTGTCGTCCAGCTGGTCAGAGATGGTGGCACCAACGCCTGCCGGAGAGGTGTAGGAGGATTCGGGAAGAGTGGCGCCACCCTTGGCCATGCGCAGGAAGGGTGTCCGCAGACCCCGGCGCGAAATCAGCTCGTCAACCGCGTTGGCCGAGAATAGATCGGAGAAATCGCTGGCACCACGCGTGAGTAGCGCAGTGCGCCCCCAGACCTCGCTGGCGAATCTCTCTTGGCCGATGTCGATCAGGCGTCTTTCCAAGACCCCGGCTTCCTTCACCGTGCCGGGGTCCTGGAAATCAGTACTGGTAGTGCTCAAACTTAGCTACCTTGTTGCCCGGCGCCACCATCAGCACCGCCGTCGGCGCCACCATCAGCACCGCCGTCGGCACCACCATCAGCGCCGCCGTCGTGGGCTCCCGGGACGCCTGCCGCGCCACCGTCGGCAGGGCCTTCAGCACCGCCGTCGGCGCCACCATCAGCGCCACCATCAGCGCCGCCGTCGTGGGCTCCCGGGACGCCTGCCGCGCCACCGTCGGCAGGGCCTTCAGCACCGCCGTCGGCACCACCATCAGCGCCACCATCAGCGCCGCCGTCGTGGGCTCCCGGGACGCCCGCGGCGCCACCGTCTGCCGGGCCTTCCTGCTCGCTTGGATCCTGCTCTGGAATGGTCATGCTTCCTCCCGAGAATCAAATGGCGTACTCAGGCTCCGGATATCGGAACCTGATTCCAAACCGGACGATCTTCATCGACACGGTTCGTGATCACCATATCGACATGAGTCAGCTGTGGGAACAGCTCGCGAGCGTTGGGATTCCGCTAAGGCCCGACGGCAGGGCGCACCATTCTGTGTTCCGGCAGCGAGTACCAGGATGGGTCGCAGAGCTGTCGTTTGCCGTCCGGCACAAAACCGTTGCGACGATAAAAAGCCCGGGCCCGGGGATTGTCGTCAAGAACCCACAAGTACGCTGGCCCATCGCCGATCAGGGCCTCCACCAAGGCCTGGCCCACTCCCCTGCCATGGATGCGTTCCAGGGTGTAGAGCATGAACAACTCAACGTCGCAGGGACCGTCCTCGTCCTGTCCGCGACCAGCTGCGCCGAGGCCCACCAGATAACCGTCGGGATCGTGGGCCAACATCCGGGTGTGGCCCGCGGCGATGAAGGACCGGTACCGCTCGATGCGGTCGGGCAGCGCCGCTTCCTGTTTCTCGAAGAACGCCGGAGGCAGCAGATGCCCGTAACTCTCCTTCCACGACTGAACATGCATGAGGGCCATGGCCTCGGCATCATCCACCGTTGCCGGACGAATCGTGAAATCCACTTATCGCACCCTCGCTATCGCAAAACCGTCCCAACCCTTACTGCCCACAGTTTGGATGGCGGTGGCATCGAGCCGTGAATCCTGCCCCATATTTTCCAGCATGGCCACAATGCCTGGTGCGTTGACCTCATCCCGCCCGGGCTCCAGGATGGCCCCATCCCAAATGACGTTATCCACCACGATCACCGTTCCCGGGTGGCCGAGTCGAATAGCCCAGTCGAGGTAGTTCGCGTCATTTTCCTTGTCGGCGTCGATGAATACGAAGTCGAATGATTCCTGGCCAGCCAAGGTCGGCAGGGTGTCCAGCGCAGCACCAACACGAATGTCCACCTTGTGCCCCACTCCGGCAGCATCCAAATTGGCGCGCGCCACGTCGGCATGCTTTTGGAGGAATTCGCACGTAACTATCCTGCCGTCGTCGGGCAGTCCCTGGGCCATCCATATGCTGCTGACTCCCGCAAGCGTTCCAATTTCGAGGACTCGCCTGGCCCCCGACATTTGAACCAGCATCCGTAGCAACTTGCCGGCGTTGGGGGCTACTTCTATGGCAGGCATCCCCGCTTCAGCGGCGGAAGTCACGGCGCGCTTATGGACCGGATCAGGACGCACGACGACGTCAGTCAGGTAATGCTCGACGTCGACCCAACCAGGCTCGGTCACGTGTTCAATCATTGCCCCAGTCTGGCACTCGCTGCACCTCCGGGGAAAGATCTAGTCCGTGGCGGAAATGGCTTCTTCCAAGCGCTCCACCTTGCCGGTCAGCTCACCCCTGTATCCGGGACGGATGTCAGCCTTGATCACCAGCGAGACGCGGCTGCCGTACCGGCCGACAGCCTCAGTGGCGCGTTTGACGACGTCGAAAACCTCATCCCATTCGCCTTCGATGGTGGTGAACATTGAATCCGTCTGGTTCGGCAGTCCGGACTCGCGGACGACCTTCACGGCGGCAGCGACGGCGTCGTGAACAGAGGCATCGGGGGTAGGTCCCCCGTTGGTGGCGGAAGCGGGCTGGCCCGAAGGGGCGACTGAGAATGCAAGCAACATGAAATCCAGTGTTTCACGTGCCGGTTTGTCACATAACAACCTACTCCCGCGTAACAAGGGACCGGGAGGGCTCCATTGCTACCCTGACAAGCATGGAACAGCCCTCTGAACGCAAGCCCCTCAGGGCAGACGCCGCACGTAATGTGGACAAAATCATCACCGCCGCCCGGCAGTGCTTCCGGGAACACGGCCCCGAAGTACCCCTTCAGACCATCGCCGCCACCGCTGGAGTTGGCCCCGCAACGCTGTTCCGCAACTTCTCGGACAAAGAACAGTTGGTGCTTGCGGCACTGTCGCGGCAGCTACGCCTCCATGTGGACCCGGTTGCCGCCGCCGCGGCTGACGGCATGGACGCCGCGGAGGGCCTCATCAACGTCATCGACGCAGTGATGAAGGTTGCCAGCGATGACGCGAACCTCCTCGACGCGGTCGCGGGCCGGCGCGGCCTCCTCATGGGCATCACCGGCGGCCTCATCGGATCCATGGAGTTCCTGCTCAAGCGCGGGCAAAGCCAAGGCACTCTGCGGCGCGATATCACCATCGAGGACATGGTCAGGCTGCTGGCCATGCTGATCGGCGCGGTGGACACCATGGAACCTGGATCCGAGGCCTGGAAGCGTCCCGTGGCGTTGATTGAGGATGCCATCCGGTCCGAGCGCCCCTCGCGGCCGCTCCCCGATCAGTCGGGCATCCCGGGCGTGACGTTCACCGAGGCTGTCTAGCCCCAGCCCAGGAGCCGCAGCAATGCTGCGGCTCCTGCACCCGAAATCACTACCACGAGGAACGGCGCGCGAAGCCAAAGCGCGACGGCGGCGGCCACCAAGGCGCCGATGCGGGCATCGAGAACCAGGCCTTGCCCGGAAGCCACGGCATTCACAACCGTCAAGGATGCCAGCAGTCCAATGGTCATGGTTCCTGCGATATGCATGATGCGCGGGTTTTCCAGCAGTTTGGCGGGGACGAAGTAGCCCACCAGCTTGGTCAAATACGCCAGCGCACAGGCGATGAGGATCCAAACCCAGAGGTTCATTTCTTGCCTCCGTGTTCACGCTGGTGCTTCTCTGCATACGGATCCACGTCCGGTTCCAGTCCTTCGTCCAGGCGCGCATGGCTGAACCAGCCGATGACGCCCGCCACGACTGCCGCCACGAGGATGGGAACACCAGAGGCAACGAACGGCACGGCCAGGATGGTGGCCAGCGCACAGGCTGCGGCGATTGCCCAAGGTTCGCGGCCTTTCAATCTCGGCCACAGCAGGGCCAGGAAAGCTGCTACCGCAGCGCCGTCCAAGCCCCATTGCTTGGGATCGCCCATTGCGTCGCCAGCTAGAGCACCAATGGCCGTGAAGATATTCCACAGAATGAATATGCCAATGCCGGCTGTCCAGAACCCGCGGCGCTGCTCGTCGGGATCGGACTGACCGGACGCCGTCGCGGTTGATTCATCGATGGTTACGTGCGCCGATACGTACCGCTTCCAACCTCCAGGGCGAAGCATGGCGTTGATCTGCATGCCATAGATGCCATTACGCAAACCCAGTAATGCACTGGCCGTCATGGCTGCCACTCCCGAACCGCCGCCAGCGACTACGCCGATGAAGGCAAACTGCGAACCTCCGCTGAACAGCAGCAAGCTCAACACCATCGTCTGCCAGAAATCGAACCCGGACGCCACGGCCAACGCACCGAATGACACGCCGTAAAGTCCCGTTGCAATGCTGAGGGACAGGGCGATCTTGAACGCCGGAGACTCTCTGAGTTTCATCGGGGCAGAACTGGTGCTCATTTCCTGAGGCTCCAGGACCACAGGATGAGCGGAGCCTGAAGAGGCAGGCGAACCGTGTAAATGCGGCGTTCCGCCACTGTGCCCTTGGGACCGTAGGCACGTCGGATAGCATCTATATGCCCCGCAAGGAATGCAGTAAACATTGCCGTAGTAGCGTCCGCGGCAACCCTACGGGTGGCAGGGATCAAAAGTCCGACGGCGGCAGCCACCTCGAGCAGGCCCGATGATGCAACCCATTCCTCTCGGGACATAACTGCCAAGGGACCGTTCGGACGGCTCCCGGGCTCATCCTTGCGGCACAGGTAGTCCGGAACAACCGGGTAATAGAACTTGGGAGTGCGGAAGTGCTTGGCGGCGCTGGCCAGGAGCAGTGCGCTCAAAGCTACTGCGGAAGCGGTTTGGGTTGCGTGTGCTGACCAGCGAAAAGACATGAGACCACTCAATCACAAGCGAGGTTGCCCCCAAAGCGAGTCCCAAGTAAGTCGCAGATCAGGCCGTTATGAGCGCTGAGAACGACCTGATCTGTTACTTAGTTGGATACCATCAACTGCGCGAGCACCTGGGCTGGCTTGTTGGTGGTGATTTCGTGGATGCCCAGTCCTTGGCACAGTGCGACGTCCTTCTCCGAGTCAACGGTCCACACCCGGAAGATGCGGCCAGACTCCAACCAACGCTGAACGTTGCGCGCGTGCTCCCTCACGTAGTCGATACCGGGGCCGGCGATAGTTACTTCGCCTGCATCGAGGACGCGTTCGGCCTCCAGCTGAGTCGCCCGCATCACGTTCGCCACCGCGCCGCCCGTCAGGAAACCGAGGCCGAGCTCCTGCCGGATCTCTTTCACGGTGAAGTCGTCCACCAATTGGCAGATGTACTCCTTGGGAACGGTCTGCAGCAAACGCTGAACGGAGTCAGTGTCAAAGCTCATAAAGGAGATCTGGATGTTTTCCAGTCGGGATTCCCCAGGCGTCCAGCCCTCCTCTTCCAGCAGGGCAAGGACACGGTCCTCCAATTTCAGTCCGTACGGGCTGGGGTGCTTGAGCTCGATGGCCAGCCCAACGTCGCGCCCGGCTGCGCGGAGAATATCCAGCAACTCCGGCAAGGTAAGGAACTGGTCAGCTACTCCCCCGTAGTCATCCGGTATGCGGGCGCCCTTCCACGATGAGAAGTCCAAGGCCCGGAGCTGTTCCAGGGTGTGCTCACCAACCGGGCCAGTGCCCGTGGATGTCCGGTCCAGGTTCGCATCGTGCAGCAGCACCACATGCTGGTCCCGGGTCAGGTGGACATCGCATTCAACACCGTCGGCGCCATCGGCAAGGGCCTTTAGATAGGCAGCGCGGGTGTGCTCGGCGAAGGCGGCACTGGCGCCGCGGTGGGCGTAGACCTTGGGTCGGCTCGGGGCGAAGTCGTCGCTAGTCATGCAGACACGTTAGCCCACCCCGCTGAACGCTCGGGGGCTACGCTGGGCTAATGCAGGTGAACTCTGAACAAATCCCAACCGAAGACGTCACCAACCCCGCTCCCACTGCCGGCGCCGCACCCGCACGAGGGGCATCCGCCGGCGTCGCTCCCTCCGCGGGAGATATGGAAAAAGCAGCCGCGTTGCTCCGGATGAAACGGTTGGCCTTGGCACTGCTGATCGCAATGGCGGTGATCTTCACCGTGGCGTTCGCGT
This sequence comes from Paenarthrobacter sp., assembly GCF_031180005.1. Lineage (NCBI taxonomy): Bacteria > Bacillati > Actinomycetota > Actinomycetes > Micrococcales > Micrococcaceae > Paenarthrobacter > Paenarthrobacter sp. The sequence goes on from NZ_JAPSHI010000005.1 coordinate 14,175, forward strand.
TCCAAAAGCAATACCCGTGGCTCGAATACGTCCGGGCCGCAGCCGAAGGCGGCATGGTGGGGGCGCTGGCAGACTGGTTCGCTGTCACTGCGCTGTTCAAGTACCCCATGGGCCTGAAGATCCCGCACACGGCCATCATTCCGCGTCGCAAGGACCAGATTGGGGAATCACTCAGCGACTTCGTAGAGAGCAACTTCCTGTCCCAGGAGGTTGTGCAGGAGAAACTGGCAAGCATCGATATTGCACGCAAGGCCGGGCGCTGGTTATCAGCACCCGGCGGTGCCGAGCGCGTGGCCAAGGAAGGCGGCGCAGTGATTCGCGGCGCCTTCACAGTATTGAACGACGACGACGTTCAGGCCGTGATCGAGGGCATGGTCCGCAAGCACCTCCTCACACCACCCTGGGGGCCACCCGTGGGCAGGATGGCCGAACGGATCTTCGCCGACGGCCACCACCACACCTTGGTTGACCTACTGGTTGACCGGGCAGCCGACTGGGTGGATGCAAACCACGCAACGGTAAACAGGCTCGTCTCGGATCGCTCTCCCCTGTGGGTACCGACGTTCGTTGACGGCCTCGTGGGTGACCGCGTCTACGTAGAACTGTCCAAGTTTGTTCGCGCAGTACAGGCGGACCAAAACCACCAGGTGCGGCAGTCGATCGACGCTTACCTGACGGACCTGGCTCAGGACTTGCAGCACGACCCCGCCATGATCGAGCGTGCGGAATCCATCAAGGCCCAGATCCTCGGTGATCCTGAGGTCCGCGAACTGGCGTCACGCACGTGGGGAACGGTCAAAACTGCGCTGCTCAACGCCGTCGACGATCCCGACAGCGAATTGAGCCAGCGGTTCAAGAGCGCCGTCCGGGACTTCGGCACACGCCTGCTCAACGACGACGAACTGGCCGGCAAGGTCAACACTTGGATCGGTGACGCTGCGGGCTACTTGGTGAATACGTACCGTTCGGACATCGCCGGGGTCATCTCGGACACCGTAGCCCGCTGGGATGCCGAGGAAACGTCCCAGAAGATCGAGCTTCAGGTGGGCAAAGACCTCCAGTACATCCGCATCAACGGAACAGTGGTGGGTGCATTGGCCGGGTTGGCGATCTTCACGGTGGCGCATCTGCTGTTTGGTTAACGGGCAGCACTAGAGCTAACCGATCCGCCTTGGTAGCTTCAACGCATGCCTATCAAACTTGAGAACGTCGGTATAGCGGTTCGCGATCTTGAGGAAGCAATCGCCTTCTTCACGGATCTCGGCCTCGCGGTGCTAGGCAGGGACACGGTCAGCGGCGAGTGGGCCGATACTGCCGTTGGGCTGGACGGCAACCACGCCAAAATTGCGGTGCTCCAAACTCCTGATGGCAATGGTCAACTTGAGCTCTTCGAATACCTCCACCCTGACGCTATCGAGACGAACCCAACTCTTCCCAACGAGATCGGAATGCATCGCGTCGCCTTCTCAGTTGACGACATCGACCATGCCCTTGAGATCGCTGCAAAGCACGGTTGCCATCCGCTGCGTGGTGTGGCGAACTACCAGGACGTTTACAAGCTGACGTATCTTCGCGGCCCCAGCGGCATCCTGGTCATGCTGGCGCAGAAGCTTTAGGGGGCGTGTCCATGCTGAAGCAAATTGCTGAAGGTGTTCTGGTTCACGAGAGCGAATTCATCCAGAGCAACTGCACTGTGGTGCAGGGCCGGGACGGTGTGTTGCTGATCGATCCCGGCATCACGGTCAAGGAAATGGCTGACACGGCACGCGACCTTCGCGAATTGGGCCAACCCGTCGTGGCAGGTTTCTCCACGCATCCTGATTGGGACCACGTGCTGTGGCACCCGGACTTTGGCGATCCGCCGCGTCATGGCACAGCCCGTTGCGCGGCATCCGTCCGGGATGTCCTGTCCCAGGCGGATTGGAGGGAGCAAGTAGCTGAGGGTTTGCCCCCGGAGTACGCCGGGGACATCCCCATGGACCTGCTCGGACTCATCACCGGCTTACCTGCTGGCATCACGGATATTCCATGGGATGGACCCACCGTCCGCATTCTGGAGCACCAAGCCCACGCTCCAGGCCACGCAGCGCTCTTGGTTGGAGAATCCGGCGTCCTCGTCGCGGGCGACATGCTTTCTGACATCCTCATGCCGTTCCTCGACCTGGAGGCAGCGGATCCGCTCAATGACTATCTTGAAGCCTTGGAGCAGTTGGAGACCGTGGCTGGCGAAGTTGTTGCTGTGGTCCCCGGCCATGGTTCCGTGGGTGACGGTGAGCAGTTGCGCAACCGCATTGCCATGGATCGCGCGTACGTTCAGGCACTTCAGGACGGCCGTGACCCCGAGGACCCTCGAGTCGGCCCGTCGGCTCCCTTGGACTGGCTGGCGGACGTGCATTCATGGCAACTCCAGCGGCTGGCCGAAAGAGGAACGCAGTAGTTCAGGCCCGGATACGGGTGTACACCATGTCAAAGTCGTGTTCCAAGGGACCACCAGGGTAGCTTCCCCGTTCCAAGCGTGCATGGATGACGTTGCCGTCCGTACTGAAGCGGCCAACAAAGCGCTGTGGCCAGTCGGGCCCATCGCGAAAAAGGGTCCACACGTTGTCCTTAAGCGTCATGTCGTAGATCCGTGCGACGCCGCGGGAGTCGAAGTAGTGCTGCTGGAAGGCACCATCCGAGCCGGTGGCACCTATGATGCTGACCGCATTGGGATACTCGGGCCGCTCCACCATGGAGCGCTGGATCAGGAAGCCCCCGCTTTCCAGCCATTCAAAAGTGGTCCGGCCGGGGACATCCAATCCCGGGACGGACGTTTCCCATTCGCCGATGAGGATGTTCAGTTGCTCTAACTGGGGTTTTGGATCCTGTGCCATGGCAGCCTCTCTTCGAGGTGTGAACAGGTACAGCGTAGAACTCTTCTCCCGTTCAGCCCAGCAGGTGCACCATCTGGCCAGGCCTTGCTTGACCGATGAGGTCCAGGTCCTCGTCCCGGACCACTGCGATCACCGGCGAAACGGCCGTATCCGGATGACCGGCCAACGCGATAACCGGAAGGCCCGACGTCGGCAACAGGACGGAGCCTGAAACCAGCGGCTGGGGCCGGGGTGCTTCACCACCGGCACCCTCAGGGGCCGCTGCAACATTAAGCGGCCTGCCCTCCAAACGCGCACCTATCCGGTCCGACTCGGGCGAGAGAATCCACGGTTCGCTGGTCAGCCGAAGCCACGTGCCGGCGTCGTAATTCAGGGCCTGCGGACCGCGCGAAACCCTGGCAACCATGGGACGTTCCGGGTCCGGAGCACGCCGGGCAGGGCTCGTCATCTCAGGGAAACCGTGCCCGTGCGCTCGCCCAAATGTCAGCGCCATACCAGCGCGCAATGGTTCTGTTCGTGCCGAAACTCCACCTTGGACACCCACGTAGTATCGGAGACCAAAGAGGGCCGGGCCGAACTCAAGCACAGCGCCGGGCGCCACCCGTACAGCCTTATTGAAGGGCAGTTCGTTGCCGTTGAGGGTCACCATGCCTTCGGCACCGGTGACCGCCACGGCCGACCCCGTGACGAACCGCAGTTTCAGCCCACCCAACAGCACCTCGAGTCCGGCCGCGGAGTCCGGGTTACCCAGCAGGGCGTTGGCCATGTGCATGGACGCACGGTCCAGTACTTGATCAGGGCCGAGAACCAGCGTCGTTGATCCCGGCTCCACTACTACCGCACCCATCGGGCCTCCCCGCCGACTAAGTTATGCGAACGCTTCAATCTGAACACCGGCCTGTTCAAGGCCCTCCCGAACGGCAGCAGCCATGTTCACCGCACCGGGCGTATCGCCGTGGATGCACAATGAATCTGCTTGCACTGGCACCACGGTTCCGTCGATGGCCAGCACTTCCTTGCGCGTTGCAAGACGCACGGCCTGGGCCACAACGGCCTCCGGGTCATGCAGCACGGCGCCTTCCTGGGCGCGTGGTACCAGTGTTCCGTCGGCCAGGTAGGCGCGGTCCACGAAAGCTTCCCGGAACACAGGGTGCCCGGATTCCTCAGCAAGCGTCAGCCACGCCGAGCCGGGCAAACCCAAGACCGGGAGCCCGGGATCGTAAGCGTGGACGGCAGCCACCACGGCTTCTGCCTGCTCAGCGTCCCGGACGATCCTGTTGTAGAGCGCACCGTGGGGCTTCACGTAGTCCACCGAAGCTCCCACCGCATGGGCCATGCCGTCGAGGGCTCCAAGCTGGTAGAGAACGTCGCCGAACAACTCGTCAAAGGACATGTCCAGGGAGCGCCGGCCGAAGCCCGCCAGGTCCCTGTAACCAACATGGGCGCCGACGCGGACATCCAGTTCGAACGCGGCACGGCAGCTGTCCAGCATTGTGAGGGGATCACCGGCGTGGAAGCCGCAGGCCACGTTGGCGCTGCTCACTATGCGGAACATCGAGGCGTCGTCTCCCATGGACCAGGAGCCGAAAGACTCCCCCAAGTCAGCGTTCAGATCCACCGTTACCGCCTTCCAGCGTCGTGTTGTTCAAGACGTTCTTCGGTGCGTTCGCGAGCAGTTCGCCCGGGATAGTGTCCGGCAGCGGGCCGAAAGCTTCCTTTGCGGTAAACACCACGGCACGGCCCATCATCAGGTTGCCCGCACCACCTACCACGGCGCCCACTCCGAACGGCAGGGCACGGCCAAGAAACGCGGTACCTTGGCGTTTGAGGAGGTTTTTCAGGAAAGCACGCTGGATGGAGTCGCGAATGACCCCGAATCCACTCCCGGGAATCTTTTTTGTAAGCGTCCGGCCCCATGCGTTGGTCACGCCCTTACCGCGTCCCAGCGATTGCCCGCTCAGCGCGCCCAACATGGAGGTGCCTTCCTCTCCCAGCATGATGGCCATGACCATGGTTTGTGCACGCACAGGGTCAGTCAGCCGGATGCCGTGGAGCTCAGCCAGGGACGAAGCATAAAGTGCGGTGGTCTCGAGGAAGCCCACGGTTGCGAGCGCGGAAAGTCCCAGCGATGCCGCGGTTCCAATTCCAGGCACGACGGCGGTAGCGCCCACTGCTGCACCCCCACCGGAAATGGCCAGTAGGTAGTGGCGCTCGAGTTTGGCGGCAAGCTGCGCCGGTGAATCGTTGGGGTGCCTGCGTTGGAGCCTGCGAAGGTTGGCCAGGACCAGGGGTCGCTGGACTTCGACAGCCTTGAGCAGCACGTTGTGCACGCCGGGCTTGGCGTTGCCTTCGGCGTCAAACACTGCGTTGTGGGCTGTTTCCTGGGCGATCTTCACCGCCGGGTTGGGGCGCTTGGGCATCTTCACCTCTCCTTGGCAGTTAGTCGTTTCACGGGGAACTGCTGGCTTCAGCCTATGCCACGCCCCCGCCTTGCCAGACCCGCTTAATGCCTTATGTGGACAGTTTTCCGCGCAGAGCTGACCCCAAAACGGGAGTCCTGCGGCGTAGACTGGGATGCATTCACGGAAGCAGTCCAAGCCAGGACAGGGAGTATCCGTAATGAAGGCGACAGACAAGACTGAGCATGCCATCCGGCACCACACCGACGCTCCGGCGGAGGGCGCAACGGAAGGCTGGGTCTCGCACGATACCGGCATCCACAGCCAGGACGCTGCGGAAGGTCCGGACATCGACGACGACGCCCCGCCGTCGGGCGCTTCATGACTTAGCTTCCTCCCGGACTTCGTTCCGGACTTCCTCCCGGACTTCGTTCCGTTCACCGGAATCCCCGCCAACGGGATGCCAGCCACAGTTCCAACGCGCCTTCCACAGCGTCATTGCGCAGGTCTAGGCTAGTGGGATGGCCGCGTTGAGAGCGCTGCGTCCCTTTGCGCACCGGGAATTCCGGGTCTTGATCTCTGCGCTGTCCATCTCCATCTTCGGATCCGGCATGTGGGCAGTGGCGATGGTCTACGAGGTGATCCACCTTGGTGGCGGCCCGTTGGAATTGTCCTTGGTTGCCACCGCAGCCAGCATCGGACTCGTGGGTTTCGTACTGGCGGGCGGCATCGCGGCAGACAGGCTCCCGCAGAGGCTCCTGATCATCGCTGTGGAGGGCGCTAACCTGGCAGTCATCGCCACCATCACAGGGCTTGCCATGTTCAATGTCCTTCAACTGTGGCACCTCGCCATCGGCGCGTTCACTCTTGGTGTGGGGCAAGCCTTCTTCTTCCCTGCATACTCGGCTATCCTGCCGCGAATCCTGCCTGCGGACGATCTCCTGGCAGCGAATGGCTTGGAAGGCACAGTGCGACCGGTTTTGCAGCAGGCAGCAGGCCCTGCCCTCGCAGGGATCCTTGTAGCAGCGCTGTCCCCGGCGCATGCTGTCGCCGGTGTGGCCGTTTGTCATCTGCTGGCGTTCGGGATCGTGAACTTCCTTAGCCGCCAGACGCTCGGTTCAACCATTCCCGGGACGGGTGAGCCGCCGGCAAAGGCCTCCCTCTTTAAGGACCTCCGGGAAGGATTCAGCTACACCATCCGCACACCATGGCTTCTCTGGACCCTGATCTGGGCTTGCCTGTCAGTGCTGTTCCTCATCGGACCCATTGAGGTATTGCTTCCCTTCGTTGTCCAGGACCAATTGGGCGGCGACTCGAGAATGTTCGGCTTCCTCCTGGCCATCATGGGCGTCGGTAGTGCAATAGCTGCACTGGCAACGGCGTCTTTGCGCCTTCCCCGCCGCTATCTGACCGTGATGGTAGTGACATGGGGTTTGGGGAGCCTCCCGGTTGCCGCCATTGGTTTCATGGACAGCTTCTGGATGCTCGGCGTCGCTATGCTCATCTTCGGGGTCACAGAGGGGATCGGAACTGTCATCTGGGGAACGTTGCTGCAACGACGGGTGCCACGGCATATGTTGGGGCGGATCTCCAGTTTGGACTTCTTCGTTTCGCTGGCCCTGATGCCGGTGTCCATGGCTCTCGCCGGCCCGATCGCCGAGGTTGTCCCCATCTGGGTCATATTTTTCGTTGGCGGCTTGGCGTGCCCCGTCATGGCATTCGTGGCGCTGTTCGCGGCACGCATGATGACCGATGAGATCGAGAACCCCCTGGCCTCCGGCACTGTGAATACGGAATCTGCAGACACGCAGCCTGACTCTGTGTAGCGTGTGCACTATCTCAGGAAGGACTTACCCATGGCCGCTGGCACCAAAGACGATCCCTGGCAGCTCACCACTCCCCCAGGCTCGTCCGACTACACAATGTACAAGGACGAGGCCGCCGATCCCCCTGCCCTTGTTTGCCAGGTAGGTTCCACCAAGCTGCTGTACCAGCTGCGTGCCATTGAGGACCTGCACGCATGGCTCGTGGAGCAGGGCGATTGGGTATCCCTCGGTGCCGCCGACGAAGGCAAGGACGCTTCTCCTGGGACCGTAGAGGCTTGGGGTCGCAGCGAGGACAACCCCGTAGGCGGTTGGTACGGACTGCGTAAGGGCTACCGTGGCCGGTTTGGCATGTACATGCCGCCGTTGCTTGAGGCGTTGGGTTTGGCTGAGCTCACCCACGAAAAGCGAAACAACACCATGCGGGCAATCACGAAGTAGCTACCTGCCGGCAGCGAGCGTACCGATCTCATCCCCGCTTTGACCGAATACCGCTAACTTCCCGTCTTCCTGAATTCTTGCCGTGGATGCGTTGGCCAGCCACGTGTCGACGCCTTCGCAGGCCATGCGGGTGGAAGCAAGCCCCCCGAAAGCGATGGTCTTGCCGTCCTCTTTCCAAGAACCCGTGAGCCTGTTACAGCCATCAGTTCCGGTCGCGTTACCATCCGATTTCAGCTCCAGGGACGGTTGCTTGGGGTCGCTGGTGTCGCCCCAGACACCGACGAAAGGACTGGTGCCGCTTCCCATGCAGCCTGCCAACAGGGCGGCCCCAACGAATGCAAGGGAAATAACGCGGACGGTGCGAGTCTGGGTCTGCGCTATGCGGTCAGTCTAGGTTCACTCCTCCGGAATCCACCAGAGTTCGGACGAACTGCCCGCAAACGTCTGATGGCGCCCATCCCCCCGGGTCGTGCGGTCGGTCGCGACTCAGACGACCGACCGCACTAGCCCGGTTTACGCAGTGATGGCGCCCCGGGCGGGCCCCAGAACCCGCCACACCCATCACTGCTAACTCCGTCGATGAATCGCAACGCGGCCGAAAAGGGCAACGGCGCAGTACGCGTTTCAAACGACATGGGCACTGGATATGTGCTTTGACCTGCAGAAACGTGACGCGAGGTTTTGAGAATTATTGCGTTGCAACAGAAGGAGCCCGAAAAGCTCAGTCGTCAAAGCGCAGCTGGTTGTCACTGCTGCCACTAAGGTTGGCAATGATCTCTGACGCGACCGCATGGAGTTTTTGGTTTCGATGGCTTGAAGCTTTGGTCAACACATTGAATGCCTCGTCCTGGCTGCAACGATTCTGGGCCATGATGACGCCGCAGGCAAGGTCAATGACCGTTCTGGATGACATCGCCGTTTTCAGGTCCGCATTGAGCTGCTCTACGGTTTCGATCCTGATGGCCAAGCGCAACGTACTGCCGGCCACATCGGCGAAAGCTGCAGCTTCAGCAACGACCGCATCCGTGAAGGTTCCCGCTGTGGGGGCGAAAAAGTTGATGACTGCTTCAGATGTCTCTCCCAGGTCCATGGGCACGCCCAAGGCGCTGTGGACTCCTTCGGCCGCCAAGGCCTTGCTGTATAACGGCCAGTTGGTGTCAGTGGCAACATCTGCCAACAGCACCATTCGGCCAAGGTCCAAAGCTTCAAGGCAGGGGCCCTGTCTGAGTTCCTGTTCAATTTTGTCCAGATACACGGCCCTCTCACTGCTGCCTGCAACAGTGGCGGTTCGTTTGCGACGGCGCAACGTCAGGGCGCAGTCGATGTTTTCACCGGCTACCTTGCTCATCGCGTCGCAAGCAAAGCTGGTAACGCCGTTAAGAATTCCGTGGATGTCGGAGCTACCGACCACCAGCTCGTGCAGGGTTCTGATGTGTTCGGCATTTCCGGTGGGTTCCATGAGCCTAATCGTAGGAACACTTCGGCTTCCCGTCACCCATTGCCCAGGAAGCCGAGCAGAGGGTACAGTTCAACCGTAAGTAACCTGATTAGTTCACTTCGAGAGCGACCCGCCGCTTGCAACGGGATACCCACCATGGAAGATCCACGTCGAACAGCGCGAAACCTCATACGGCACCGGACCATCGATCTCGAAGACCTCTGGATCAGGTACTGGGCTCATGGCGGAAATGCGCCCATATTTGAACTCGATGCCTACATCTTTGAAGTCCAGGAACGGCATCCCTTCGATCTTCGGATCCTGTCATGGGCCCTCGAGGATCTGGGCGTCGACGCCGCACTTTGAGCAAACAGCACCAACGGCCCCGGTAAACCTTCCACGCACCACCACGGCTTGGCTACCCTGAGCCCATGGAATCCGGATTGGAATCGTGGGCCGAGTTCAATGTGGCGATCGCCGGTGCCGGCGCAGCCCTTGGCGGGCTGCTTATCGTCGCATTATCCGTGAATATCAAACAGATCGCCGAGTCGCGGGGCCTTGCTGCACGGGCCGGCGCTGCCATCTCCGCACTCATCCTCGGCGTGGTCCTGGCATGCGCGGCACTCATTCCCGGCCAAGACCTCTGGGCTTTCGGCGTCGAGGTTTTGCTCGGAACGCTCGCAGGCGGGGTGATCGCTTTCCTGGCCGCCCGCGCCATCCTGGACGATGACACCCCCGGCCACCCGCACCGCTGGGACGGACAGCACATTGCGTCGTTCGTTTTCCCTCTGGTCATTTATGCAGTGGGTGGCGTGCTCACCGTATTGTCACTGCCGGCGGGCTTGGTGATTGTGGCGGTTGGAACGATCATCGCCCTGATCGGCGCAGTGGTTTTTTCGTGGGTGGCGTTAGTGGAGATATTGCGCTGAAGCAGAACAGAAAGCGCCCGCGTGCCGCATAGCTAAGCATGCTTACTATGGTCGCAGGCAGTGATTCGACTACTGACAGGAGCCAAGCATGACGCAGCGGACGGTTTCAGACCTCATAGTGGAACGACTCCAAGCCTGGGGCGTGGACAGGGTTTTCGGATATAGCGGCGATGGCATCAACGGCTTTATGGGCGCCCTCCGTCGCTCCCAGGACCAGATCGGATTTGTCCAGGCGAGGCACGAAGAAGCAGCGGCCTTCATGGCCGTAGGACATAGCAAGTACACGGGCGGCGTCGGAGTCGTGACGTCCACTCAAGGCCCCGGCGCCGTCCATCTTTTGAACGGTCTCTACGACGCCAAGATGGACAGCGTCCCGGTGGTGGCGATCATCGGGCAGCAGAGCACCACAGTTCTGGGCTCGGCCTACATGCAGGAAATTGATCTGCTGACGCTCTTCAAAGACGTCGCCGCCCAGTTCGACCAGCTGGCCAGTTCACCCGAGCAAGTCCCCATGCTGATCGACCGCGCATTCCGCACTGCCCTCGAGACGAGATCGCCCTGCGTCGTGATCGTCCCCCACGACATCCAGGCAGCTGAAGCCCCCGAGCTTGAGCACGAACACGGAATCGTGGTCACTGCTCCGATCTGGCATCCGGCACGCGTCATGCCCCGGGACGAAGAACTCGACGCCGCCGCGGACATCCTCTCCAAGGGTGAACGGATCGCGTTATTCGTTGGGCAGGGTGCCAAGGGAGCCCCAGAAGAGGTTGTGGCAATCGCCGAAAAACTCGACGCCGGCATCACCACCAGCTTGCTCGGCAAGCCTTACGTTGACGAGACACTCCCCTATGCCGTGGGCACCATGGGCCACCTTGGCACCACTTCCAGCGCATTTCTCCTCGAGAACTGTGACACCCTGCTCATCATCGGATCCAACGACCCTTGGACCGAGTTCTATCCAAAGCCGGGCACCGCCAAAGCTGTGCAAATCGACATCGACGGCCGGAAAATCGCCAACCGCTACCCCGTTGAGGTGGGCCTCGTGGGCGACGCGGCCGAAACCCTAAGCGAGCTGATTAAACGCCTTGACGGTAAACACCAGCCATCGCGCTCAGCGTGGCGTGCCGACGTCGAAGAGCAGGTCCGCGCGTGGCGGCAGCTTTCAGAAGAACGTGCCAACATTCCCGCCGAACCTGTGAATCCGGAACTCGTGGTCCGCGAGCTCAACGGCAGGCTCCCGGACAACGCTCAATTGAGTATCGACGTCGGCAGTTGCGTTTACTGGTACGCGCGCCAACTGATCCTTCCGCCCGGAGTGCCCGCCCACCTGAGCGGCACGCTCGCCAGCATGGGGTGCGCCATCCCGTACGGATTAGCGGCGAAACTGGCCCGCCCGGACCAGCCGTTGGTGGCACTTGCCGGAGACGGTGGCATGCAAATGCTCGGTGTCGCCGAGCTGATCACGGTGGCGCACCGGTGGCGAGACTGGGCGGATCCTCGGTTTGTGGTGTGCGTTTTCAACAACCGAGACCTCGCCGAGGTCTCCTGGGAGCAGCGCGAAACAGAGGCAGAGCCGAGGTTCCCCGCCAGCCAGGAAATCCCCGATTTCCCTTACGCGGCCTATGCGGAGCTCCTGGGCTTGGCGGGAATTCGGGTGGAAGACCCCGCCAAGCTCGGCGATGCGTGGGACTACGCACTCTCCGTGGACCGCCCCGCCGTCATCGAAGTCCTGACGGATCCGAACATCCCGCTGCTCCCACCCTTCCCTGCCGGAGCAGAGAAGCTAGAAGGCATGCGCTCGGCTCTGGCGGAAGAAGGCTCGGAAGGTGAGCATGCACGAAGCCTGCTGGACATGTACGCGGAGGGTGAGTCCCAACTCCGCCGCAATGCGCCCTAGAGGTTTTCCACCAACGAGACGTCGCGGACGGCGCCCTTGTCCGCGGACAGTGCCATGGCGGCATAGGCGCGCAACGCGGGCGAAACGTGGCGTTCGCGGTCCTTCGGCTTGTACCCGCCGTTCACTTCAAGCTTTTCGCGGCGTTCGGCGAGGATCTCGTCCGAGACCTGCAACTGGAGCGAGCGCTGGGTGATGTCGATGCTGATAATGTCGCCGTTCTCCACCAGGGCGATAGCTCCGCCGGAGGCTGCCTCAGGCGAAATGTGCCCGATCGACAGGCCTGAGGTACCGCCGGAGAAGCGGCCGTCCGTGATGAGGGCGCACTTCTTGCCCAGGCCGCGACCCTTGAGGAACGAGGTCGGGTACAGCATTTCCTGCATGCCCGGGCCGCCCCTGGGGCCTTCGTAGCGGATGACCACCACGTCGCCTTCCTTGATGGTCTTGTTCAGGATCTTTTCCACGGCCTCATCCTGCGACTCGCACACAACTGCGGGGCCTTCGAAGGTCCAGATGGACTCGTCCACGCCTGCGGTCTTCACCACGGCGCCGTCCACTGCGACGTTGCCGCGCAGCACAGCCAGGCCGCCGTCCTTGGAGAAGGCATGCTCCACGGAACGGATGCAGCCGCCCGCAGCGTCGGTATCCAGGGAGGTCCACTGGTTCGACTGCGAGAAAGCGGTGGAGGAACGGACTCCACCTGGGGCTGCGTGCCACAGTTCTTTTGCCTCGTCGGTTGCCTTGCCGCCACGGATGTCCCAGTCGTCCAGCCAACCGTCCAGGTCATTGGAGTGCACCGAGTGGACGTTCTTGTGCAGGAGGCCGCCGCGGTTCAGCTCACCCAGCAGGGCGGGGATGCCACCGGCGCGATGCACGTCCTCCATGTAGTACGTCTTGTCTCCGGCGACGTTCGGAGCCACCTTGGCCAGGCAGGGCACCTGGCGGGACTTGGCGTCCATCTCGGCCAAGCCGTACTCCACGCCCGCCTCCTGGGCTGCGGCCAACAGGTGCAGGATGGTGTTGGTGGAGCCGCCCATGGAGATGTCCAGGGCCATGGCGTTGTCAAAGGCCTCGGCGGTGGCGATGGAGCGCGGCAGGACGGAGTCGTCGTCGCCGTCGTAGTAGCGCTTCACGAGCTCGACGACGGTGGCGCCGGCTTTCTCGTACAGCGCCTTGCGGGCGGTGTGGGTCGCGAGCACGGAGCCGTTGCCCGGCAGGGCCAGGCCGATTGCTTCGGCGAGGCAGTTCATGGAGTTGGCGGTGAACATGCCCGAGCAGGAGCCGCAGGTGGGGCAGGCGTTCTCTTCGATGAGGTTGATGTCTTCATCGGAGATGGATTCGTCCACCGCGTCGGCAATAGCGTTCACCAAGTCCAGGGAGCGCACAGAGCCGTCCGTCAGGGTCACGCGTCCGGCCTCCATCGGGCCTCCGGAGACAAACACCACGGGGATGTTCAGGCGCAGCGCGGCCATGAGCATGCCGGGCGTGATCTTGTCGCAGTTGGAGATGCAGACCAGGGCGTCAGCGCAGTGTGCGTTGACCATGTACTCAACGGAATCGGCAATCAGGTCGCGGGACGGCAATGAGTAGAGCATGCCGGAGTGACCCATGGCGATACCGTCGTCCACGGCGATGGTGTTGAATTCGCGCGGAACAGCGCCGGCGGCGAGGATGGCGTCGGAGACGATCCGGCCCACGGGAGCCAAATGGGTGTGGCCGGGAACAAATTCAGTGAAGGAGTTGGCCACAGCGATGATCGGCTTGCCGATGTCGGTGTTGGCGACGCCGGAGGCGCGCAGCAGTGCGCGGGCTCCGGCCATGTTGCGGCCGTGGGTGACTGTTCTGGAGCGAAGTGCAGGCATGTGTACCATCCTGCTGTTGTTCTACAGCTGGCGGAAGACGGTGCTGCTACTAGTAGTGAAAGTACCAGAGTAATAGTGTTGAGTCCGTGAAAGATGAGAGACGCAAGGAACTGGGACTCTTCCTCAGGACCCGCCGCACCCAAGCGCTGCGGTCGGACTACGGCCTGCCCCCGGTGGGACGTTCCCGCGAGCGCGGCCTCCGAAGGGAAGAGATAGCATTCCTCTCCGGGGTCAGCGTTACTTGGTACACCTGGCTTGAGCAGGGCCGGGACATCAGTCCGTCCCGCCAGGTGTTGGAAGCCGTAGCCCGCACCCTGCATCTTTCGGACACCGGGCTGAGCTACGTGCTGTCTCTGGGTGGCTATTCGTCCGCACCGCCCAAGGGACCCGTAGCGGCCGATGCTCCCGCCCATGTTCAGCGACTCCTGGACGCGTTGGACCCCAACCCCTCCTACGCATTGTCCCCGGACTGGGGCATCGCCGGGTGGAATCGCGCCTACGAGGCGCTGTACCCAAACATTGGAACGTTCGACGCCGCCGATAGGAACCTTTTGTGGCTGGTCTTCACTGATCCCTACATCCGCGACCTGCTCCCCGACTGGGACGTCACCAGCAAGCGCTTTTTGGCCGAGTTCCGGGCCGAAACCGGGCAGCGCCTGGGAGACCCGGATGTGGAGTACCAAGTAGGACGGCTCAAGGAAGCCAGCCCTGAATTCCAGGAAAGCTGGGACCGATACGACATCCTCGGCTTCGAATCCCGCGAGCGGCAGTTCCAACACCCCGCAGTCGGCGTCCTGCACATGGAACACCATCAGGTTTCGCCCTCGGACCGGCCGGACCTCCATATTGTGGTCTACACGCCTGCCCCGGGCAGCGACGCCGGGGAGCAGATGCGGAGGTTGATGGGGATCTGATGTACATCCGGGGACCCGGCGGGGCTTGCCTTTAGCTGGGCTCCCTCTTGTTCAGGACGAAGTTCGCCGGCACCGACGCGAGACCGTTTGCCTGGACTACTACGTAGTGCTGCCCTGGGTAATAAGACCGGGTTGTGATTGGGCGGAAAGAATGTGTCTTTGTGACAGTGACGGCCTCACCTGGCGCAAGCTGTCGGGACGTGAGCTTGAAAGTCTTAGCCGTTACCGTGCCGTTGGCCCGCTGGAAACCGATGGAATAATCAATAGCTGCTTTAGCGGGCTGGGGGCCTTCATTCACCACCTCGGCGGAAAATTCCACGGTTCCGTCCCATGCCACTGAAGTGTGGAGGATTCGAGGCTCCCTGACCACGAGTTTGCCACCCGAGTAACCCAGGAGGGCGAGTGCTTCCGGATTGCCCTGTTTGACCAGTGTCCTGAGTCCATGGCGGATCACCTTGGGAGTGGTGTCATCAGGTTTCTTTGACCAACGGAGCGCAGTGGCTATCACCAGCTGCGGATCGATCCGGCTCAGGTCGTTAAGATGGTTCGCTGCGGATCGTCGAACATATTCGGTGGGATCCCGGTAGGTGGCCTCCAGGATCCCCTGCGTTGCTGTTGGATTAGCCACCAGCCAAGGAACCCTTTTGGCCCACGGCAGGTAGGCACGAGAGCCTTCGGTGGCAAGACGGCGGACGTTTTCGTCGTCGTGATTGGTCCAGGTTTGCATGGTCGCGATAGCTCGTTCCGGCCGCGCAGCTATAAGGTCACGGACAGCAAACTCTCCCGTGAGCCTCTCGGTCAGGCGGGACAAGACCGTGAGAGCGGCGTCGAAGTCGGCGAGCGACCCCGATTGCAGTGCCCTGCCGGTCACGACTTCGGTGGCCGGCCAGACCATCCATCCCGTAAAACGAGGGTCATCGAGAGCATCAAGCATGATCCTGTGAACGGCCGAGTAGCCGGCCGGCATGTCCTCAAGGAGCGCGTCCCTGACAATATCAACCCGCTGCCGGAGGCGTTGCCCGGCGAGAGAGCTACGTGAGCGCTCCAATGTCGGCAGTTCAACTCCGGGCTCGGCGCCCATGAGGATGGATCGCAGTTCGGTTACAACACTGGAATTGATCAGCTCATCCATCGCGCCCATGTATTTTCTCCTTCGCCAGTGTTGCCATGGTAGGCGATTGGAGTGACAACGAGAGCGGTCTGGCCACCCTTGTACTAGCCCGCAGGCGGGGACGTAAGGGGTTGTTTGTCGAGCTGGGATGGTTCGGGAGCTGTAGCCTTTCCGGCTGTAATCCGCCCTAGGATCAGCACCAAAACCAGAGCCACGATCACCGGTATACACACTGCGAGAACTATGGTGCCGGTGTCCACGCTAAGGCCGATGAGAATGCCACCGAATACCGGGCCCACTATCGATCCGAGTCGCCCCAGTGAAGCTGCCCACCCCACCCCGGCGGTCACAGTTGCTTGAGGGTACAGGGTTACGGCAACAGCCGCCTGGCCGATCATGCCAGCTTGGAGCCCAAGACCAACGCCACCGAAGACAATCAGCAACATAGCCTTGTCTGGACCGAGGAATGCGGAAATGACGAGGAACGCGACTGCTGCTGCTGAAGTCGCGGCCAAGACTGACGTCATCCGGCGTCGGCGTGATCCCAGAATCAGCACACCGGCGCCAACGATGCTTCCTATGCCCAACGCCGCTGATCCCAAGGGCGCCAGACCAAGGCCGAAACCGTAGCTCGTAAGCAGGGTGGGCAGCCACGAGGAGAACACGTAGTAAACGGCGAAAATAAGGAATGAGAAAGACCACAGCAGAAGCGTTCTGCTCCGTACAGGGCCATCAAAAAGACGGGCTACCGAGGCGTGGTGCTTGGCCTCTGACGGATCGATGGGAGTGATCGACGCGTGTTTGCCCGATAGGCCGATCCACAGGAACGGCAGCAGTACTCCTGAGGCGATGGCGCCGAAAATGAAAACCCATCCCCACCCGAGCGTATTAGTAACAACACCGCCGGCGAGTCCAGCAATGAGGGCCCCAAATGAAATCCCTGTCATCACGACCACCGCAATCGATTGGCGAAAACGCGAAGGATTGACGGCGGTCGCATGTGAGACAGCCGCAGGCAACACGGCCCCCAAACCCAACCCTGTCACGAAACGAAAGATCGTCAGCTCCACTATTGAACCCGTCCACGCTGTCAGCAGTGAACCAATCGTGAAGAGCACGACGGCGAAAAAGATGACATTCCGAGTGCCCATTTTTGCTACTAAGCGTCCTACCGCCATGTAACCGAGAGCCACCCCGGCACTGGTAAATGCGAGGGCCGGGGTGAAATGGGCGGGCTCAACTCCCCATTCCTTGGACATCGACGGAATGGACACTCCTAGTGCCACTGTGTCGTATCCATCGAGCACTACAGCGGCAAATGCCAGGCAAAGTACCCACCAGTTCGGTTTGATTTCATCCTGCATCTTGGGTTCGCTCATCGTGTCCATCGGACATCCTTAGTTGTGAGGGCTTCGAAGTCGAAGCGGGGTATGCCATCGGGGAACCATCGAGGTGCATAAGTGCTCATTTTCTTGATGCGAAGTATCTTAGCATTGTGGTTCTTCAAATTGATATATTCAATCTGCGGGCCGCTTTCGCATAAGGAAGTACCCTCCATAGGGCAGCCGCTGTACAAAAAATCCACAATTCGGCGCACTATGGAGGCATGAACGCTCCCGGTGCCAGCGGTTTGGCGCAGGGTGGTTCCGGTAGCTTCGGGGCTGGCCTGCACCCCTGGAGCCGCTATGTGGCTTTGGGCGACTCGTTCACGGAAGGTTTGGGGGATCCTGAAGCGAGGAGTCCCGGCGGCCTCCGCGGCTGGGCGGACCGGGTTGCGGAAGAATTGAGCACCGATCATGAGGATTTCGCCTACGCGAACCTGGCCATCAGCGGACGGCTGCTCCACCAGATTCTTGAAGAGCAGCTGGGACCGGCAATCGAGCTTCAACCTGACCTCGTTACCCTCAACGCCGGCGGCAATGACCTGCTCTTCCATAGGAGCGATCCGGACAAGCTTGCCCTCGAGTTGGACGCAGGCGTCGAAAGGCTGGCCCCGACCGGTGCCACAATCGTGCTCTTTACCGGCCCGGACTGGGGCGCGACGCCTGTGCTGGGCCGGACCCGCGGCAAGGTAGCTATCTATAACGAGAACATCCGGGTGGTCGCCGCCCGCCATGATGCCGTGATCGCCGATCTCTGGGCACTGCGCCAACTTACGGATCACCGGATGTGGGATCCGGACAGGCTACATTTCTCCCCACTCGGTCAACACACCATTGCCATCATGGTGCTCGATACCCTCAACATTCCGCACTCCCTGGAGCCTTTGACGCCCAAACCCCTACCCGAGCGCAGCTGGCGTGAG
Source organism: Paenarthrobacter sp. (assembly GCF_031180005.1). Classification (NCBI taxonomy): domain Bacteria; kingdom Bacillati; phylum Actinomycetota; class Actinomycetes; order Micrococcales; family Micrococcaceae; genus Paenarthrobacter; species Paenarthrobacter sp. The sequence goes on from NZ_JAPSHI010000005.1 coordinate 32,164, forward strand.
GCGCGGGTGGGAGACATCGTCTGGGCTCGCGAACATCTCTTTCCATGGGTGGTTCGTCGCCTGACGCAGCGAAACGGGGGCGACGGACACCAACCGAAACGACCGGAGCCCGGCCCTGTCTTCGGAGCTGGCATGCTTCCCGGAGCATATATCGCCCACGACCCGCGGCACATCCCGGATCAGGCATGAACGCGGCGACCACCCCGTGGCGTCGCTATGGAGTCCGTCACCCTTTGCCGCGCCTGTGGTGGTGTTGGCTCGATCGACGCTAAAATTTCACTTGCCGCAAGTACAAGCCCTTCGGCATCAATCCGCGTTTTATTTTTTAGGAGCGCCATACCGTGAGTGGGGGAACCGACCAGTCATGACGGCAGGCAGTACCCCCGGCCCGCATCCCGGGACTCCAGCAATCACGAACCCCATCACTACAAAGGCCCCGAAGGCAGCAGTTCCCGAGACGAAGCCAGTAGCGTATCCCGCCATCCTGCAGGGCTTCCTCGGATCCCTGTTCATGTTCGCAGGTTCCATTGGGATCGGATGGATTGCCAACGGATCCCCCATGATCCGCCACCCCATAGTCATCGCACTCCGCACTGAAGGCTGGGGCGTGACTATCTCCGCTGTCCTCCTGACCGTGGGGGCCATGTTGCTGGTTCGGTCCTGGCTGAGGTTGGGCCAACGAATGGGCAGCTGGGAAGGGAATTCGCTCAAACCGATAGTTGCGGCGATCGGCGCGTGGTCCCTTCCTTTGCTGTTCGCTGTGCCCGTGTATTCGCGTGACGTCTATGCGTATATAGGCCAGGGCCGCCTGATGATGGAAGGGCAAGACCCTTACGACGTCGGCATCTCGGCTTTGAACAACTGGTTCGCCTTGGGCGCGGACCCGGCTTGGGCGGAAGCGCGTACTCCTTATGGGCCTTACTTCTTGTGGATGGCCCACGCAGTGGTTGCCATTACGGGCGCCCAGCCGGACGTGTCAGTCTTGCTCTTCCGGCTCTTGGCCGCTGGCGGGGTGCTGCTGTGCGTTGTCTATGTTCCCAAGCTCGCCGAGCTTCACGGGATCAATGGTGCCCGGGCGCTCTGGATTGCCGTGGCCAACCCACTCTTCCTCATCAGTTTCGTCGCCAGCGCCCACAACGACGCCATCATGGTGGGCTTCGCCGTCGCGGGAACCTATTTTGCGGCCACTAAGCGGCCGTTACTGGGCATCCTGCTGGTCACACTTTCCATTGGAATCAAACCGGCCACCGTCTTGTTGCTGCCCTTCATTGGACTGATGTGGGCCGGTGCCGGGGCGTCTTGGCCGCGCAAGTTTGGTATTTGGGCCGCGACCGCGAGCATCAGTTTCGCCATCCTGGTGATCAGCGGCATCCCTTATGGCTTGGGCCTGGGTTGGGCATGGGCCATCACGGACCCCACTCCCGGGTTCACGGGCTACTCACCGTCTGGATTCCTGGGCCAACAAATTGAGTTCCTCGGCAACGCCCTGGGCCTGCCCGGCAATGCGATGGCGGACGTCCTGCGAGCGGCCATGAAGTGGGGCGCAGTGGTCCTGGTCCTCGTGCTGATGTTCCGCGGAGACCATTCCCGCGTTGTACGGCGCATGGCCCTTGCCTTCGCAGCGATCGTGCTCCTCTCCCCCATCATTCAGCCCTGGTACATTCTCTGGTTCGTGCCCTTCCTGGCCGTGACGGGGATCAGGGACGACTGGCAGATGCGGTGCCTCTACGTCGGCGTCACATTCTTTGTGGTGTTCGGTGCGCAAGACCAGTTGTCAGTGTGGTCTTTCGTGGAGGTCTCCGTGGACTTGTCCTCGTTGGCCTTCGCCATCGCGCTTCTGTTCGCCTTCTACCTGGTGTTTCTGGACATCCACACCCGCAGGCTCCTGGTCCAGGGCAAGCTTTCACGCTGGGTGGGGCAGACTGACCGTCGCCTGCTCCACCGCCCTCCGAATATTCGCTGAAGCGCTGGACTGGACTCTAAAGCGCTTTCGGAACCGCCGGAGCGCCGTCCCGGTTCACGCGCCGCCCCAGTTCAACCGTCCGCTGCACGGACCACCACAGCAGTACCACCAGCAGGACATTCCGGGTGGTGAGCACAGCAGCCATGATCGGGTGTGCGTGGATGAGCGGGGTGTAAAACAGCGGATAGATCACGAACGTGGTCATGGCGATCCCCATCAGCAGGGCGGCCGGCACCTTCCACCGGTTCCAGTCGTGCGTCAGGCCGGCAATGATCACAGGAGCCAGCCAGATGATGAACTGCGGCGAGCCTACCTTGTTGAACACGATGAACGCCGTAGTCATCATCAACGCGCCTTCGAGGAACAGCTCCTCGCGCTCCGCTCCGCGATTCAGCGCACGGACCAGGAGGATGGCGGCCGCGATCGCTGCAACGATCAGCAGCGGCTGCATCAGGAACGCCGCGACCTCGGCACCGGGTCCGTAGACCTCCGTGGAGTTAATGGCTGTGTTGTCGGCCATTTTGGATCCGGCAATGTTGAAGACACTCAGCCACACCCAGGGCGTGGAGAAGGTGGCTTCCAGTTGCATGCCGCGCTCGCCCTGGTTGATCAGGAAATCCAGGATGTGGCTGAAGCCCCCAGCGAGGTAGGTTCCAAGACCTACGACGGCGGTGACGCCCACCCCGGCAGCGATCATCTGGAGCCGGTTACGGGAAGCGATGATGATGGGTACCAGCACCGCTGCGGGCCACACTTTGATCCACGTTGCGATGCTCAACAATACGGACGCAACAACGGGTCTTTGGGCGGCGCAGATCAAGGCAATCAAAACGATGGAGGTGGTGATGCCTTCAACACGGGCAAAGCTGAGGTACCCCATGAATACCGTGAAGAACAGCCACCACCATGCTGGCGCGATCCCGGTGACCCGCCGTGGGCCACGCGTCAGGTACCAGAGACCCAGGGCGTTGAGGGCCGTGATCAGCAAGGTCCACATCAGCAAGTAGAGGTCCGGACCGGCTATCCCCGCCAGGAAAATGGGAATCTGGGCCAGCACGGGATAAACCCAGGGGCTGATCTTCCCGTCGAGGTTCTCCGGGTTGTAGCCATCCATGGCCCACTGACGGTACTGCTCAGTGTCGCTGAAAGTGTTGCCGCTGAGGAAGAAGGATGCCATCCAGCACAGGAAGTAGAAATGCACCACGGCGAATCCCCACCATACGCTGGAGGGACGGGCGAACCACGCTATAACTGCCGGAGGCAGGACACGGCTGCGGATACGGACCAGTTGGTCGAAGAACGTCGCGGAAATCTTAGAGCTCCTTGCCAGCTGGTGCGCCGACCACGGAGGGCTTACGTCCTAGTGAATACAAGCGACGCGCCGACCAGAAGAAGAGAACCACCAGCAGGACGTTGCGGATAGTGAGGACCAGGGCCATCCAAGGATTGTTGTGGCTCAACGCATCGTAGAAGAGCGGGTAGATGAAGTAGGTGGCAACTGCGATCACTATCAGCATGGTGGCCGGAACGCGCCACTCTTTCCAGTTGTGCGCCAGCCCCACGGCTACAGCCGGTGCGAGCCACACCATGAACTGCGGTGAACCCACTTTGTTGAAAACTATGAAGGCGGTCACCAGTGTGAGCGACCCGGAAAGCAGGAGTTCTGTCCGGTCCACTCCGCCGTTGAGCTTGCCTTGGTGCAGGGCCCAGAAGGTCAAACCGGCGACGGCGGCCGCTGCCAGCAGCAGGAGCGGCTGCATCAGCACTGACATGAACGCAGTGCCGGGCCCGTCCACCTGCATGGAGTTGATGTCAGTGTTCATGTACATCCGGGAGTCCCCGACGCCGAGGACAGACAACCACAACCATGGGGTGGTGAAGGTCGCTTCCAGCTGCATGCCGCGATCTCCCTGTTGTGTCAGGAAGTTCAGCAACTTGGGAACGGCACCAACTGCCGCGGCCAGCGCAACCACAACCGCCGTCGTCGCAATTCCTGCTGCCACAACGTGCAGGCGTTTCCTGACCACTGCGAACAGCGCCAACATCACAGCAGCGGGCCACACCTTCACCCAAGTGGCGACACTAAGGAGGACCGACGCGACGAAGGGCCGCGTGACTCCGTAAACAAGGGCCACAAGAACTATGGGGGCAGTTAGTCCGTCGACGCGGGCGAAGCCCAACCAACCCATGAGGAAGACGAATACCAGCCACCACCAGGCGGCCGGGATTGCTTCCTGCCGGCGGCCGCGGTCAGTGAGTTTGAGCACTGCCCAACCGTTCAGCAGTGTGGTGAGCAGGACCCACAGGAAGAAGAAAGGGCCCGGACCGGCAACTGCTGCCAAACCCATGGGAATCAACGCCAGGATGGGGTAAACCCAAGGGCTTGGTCCCCCGGTCAAGTTTGCGTCGTCGAACCCTGCCAGCGCCCAGTCGCGGTAAATAAAGGTGTCGCTGAAGGCTTCGCCACGCGACGAGAGCACTGCCGCGAAGACCAGAAACACCAGGTGAATCACCACGAAGCCCCACAGAAGGCCCCGCGGGGAGTTCATGCGTGCCGCCAACCTCGCTGGGATTGTTTTACCGCGAATTTCCGCGAGCATACTGAAAAAACTGTCCATCAACGAAGAACTTCCTGGCTAGGTGGGTCCTTGCCTCAGCAATCCCCAATTTTCATGGGACCGAAAAACCCCCGCATGCTACTTTACGCGAGTCACCCAAATGCCCGGCAGTTGCTTAGCCCGTGGGCTGGGCTTCCGTCTGTGCCCGTATGCTCCATGCGGACCAATCCAACGGGTGAACTGAGGGGCGGCCCAAGAGGTAACCTTGCGCTGCTGTGACCTTGAGCGCGGTGACTTCATCAAGTTCGGCGGCGGTTTCGATGCCTTCTGCAATGATGTCCGCCCCGATCTCCCGCGCAAGTTCCACGATTGCCCTGGCTCGGATTTTCTGACCGTCACTGTTTTCGATTCCCTCAATCAAGTGGCGGTCCAGCTTGATGATGTCGGGGCGCAGCTGTTCGATCCGTTCCATGGAGACCAAAGCCGCTCCGGATGCACTGATGGCCAGCCGAAGGCCCAGCGTTCGCAGCGGACCCAGGCCGTCGTCCCCTGTCTGCCCTTCCACGGATTCCAGGCTGCCCGTCAATTCAACAATGATCCTGTCCGGGGCGAGTGCTGCTGCAGCCAGAAGGTTCCGCACCCGGGGATCGCTGGACGTTGCAGGGGTGAGGTTCAGCGCCACGGACATGTTGTTCGGGACATCGTGCGCGGCCGTCAGGGCGCAGTGCAGCGCGGCAATTTCGAGTTCCGTGCCCAGACCGGCTGCAGCAGCCTCGCTGAACCACACATCTGCTCCGGCTCCATCCTCGCCGACGAACCTGGTCAGCGCCTCCACGCCCACCACCTCGCCGCCAGGCAGTGCATGGACCGGCTGGAAAGCTGTCAGCAAGAGCTTGTCCGCCAGGATCGACTGGATGCCTTCGCGGACTTCGTGGCTGACGGGAACCGATACAGTCCGGGCTGTGTCCGCGGACTCCAAGTGCAGGCTTGCAGGCTCACGCCGGACCGGGACCTTGGCCGCTGAGCCGGGCGTCTTGCGGGTCTCGAGCAAGTGCTCCAGCAGGGCACGCTCAGGGTCGTCGGGACGCGCCTCAATCAACGCGCGAAGGTTGTTCCTCGCGCCTTCGCTCCGGGCATCACTGTCGGCAAGGATGGATTCGATGATGTCCAGCACTTGTTCGCGCATGGTCATGTCTTCGCTTGCCGGCGCCGCAACAGCGTCATCGGCCGCAGCGGCGTCACCCTTCGGTGAGCTGCCGCTTTCCGGTTTGAAAGAGCCCGCGTCTTGAGCCATTAATTATTCCTTTGTGTGTCCCCCACTGGCTAAGCCAGCCATGCCTTGGCTCCACCAAAAACATGTGGGCCTTGTCACGAATCTTACAGAGGAATCGGAGTGCTTGAGACACCGCGATGACTCCTGACGAGGGAAAACGTGTTATCTGACGGCAAGCCCTGACATGCTGGAGGGGTGACATCCATTTCAACGGAATCACCGCGCACTGCACTCAGTTGGAAGCTGCTGCCGGCGGCGTTGCTTTCCTTGTCCGGCGTGCCGCTCTTTGCGATAGGCAATGAGCTGCTCGGCTATGGCCTGCTGGTGGCGAGCGTGGCCACCGCGGCTTTCATCGACCACCGACTGATGCGACACCTCGCGTTGATCGCGGCAGGTATGACCATCTTCAGCTTGGTACCGCTGAACGCCGACCTGAGCACAGAGCACATGGCCCTCATGGGCGGCGCCCTGGCACTGGCTGTGCTGGTGCCATGGCTGGTGTCGCGATTCGTATACCGCGAAGACATCATCAAATTTCCCGTGAACACCGGCCGCAAGTGGCCCTTGGCGGCGAAGCTGTATCTGATAGGCGTGGTCGCGCTGGGATATTTCATCCTGCCGGTGTACCTGATCAGAACCGGTGTTTACCAAAATTGGCCGGACGCTTCCGATCCCGATATCTTCTGGCGGCTCTTCCTTGGCGTCAACGCCGTGGGCATCTGGGATGAACTGTTTTTCATCTGCACCACATTCACGCTGCTCAGGCAACATTTTCCGGACTGGCTGGCCAACCTCCTGCAGGCGGTGGTGTTCTCGTCATTCCTGTGGGAGATCGGCTACCAGTCATGGGGGCCGCTCTTGACGTTCCCGTTCGCTTTGCTGCAGGGCTACACGTTCAAGCTCACCAAGTCATTCACGTACGTGGTGTCGGTGCACCTGCTCTTCGACCTCGTCTTGTTCCTGGCTTTGGTCCACGCGCACAACCGGGACTGGCTGCCGATCTTCCTGTATTAGTCGCATCCCACTGCCTGCAGGCCTAAGCTCCCGAACCGGCCCACGCTTCATCTGCAACTTCGATCTCCTGCGCCATGTCATCAAGGAACCGAATCACCGATTCCCGCTCGGGAGGGCTCAGCCTGGCCGCCGCTAGGAACCGTTTGGCCTGCTGCCGCCCCACGGTCCTCATTGCGGCCTCGTGCGTTTCAGGTGTGATCGCGATGGCGAGCGCACGGCGGTCGGAGGGGTGGGCGCCTCGAGTGACGTGGCCTGCGCGCTCCAACCGGTCGAGCAGCTTGGTGGTTGACGCCGTCGAAATATTGAGCCGGGAGGCTATCGCACCGGGCGTGGCAATCACTCCATGGTTGGCGCAGACAATCAGATAGTGCAGGGCGCTCATGTCCGACCGGTTGAGTTTCATGTACCGAAGCGAGGCGTCGGAGAGACGTTGTTCGGCCTCGCGCAATCTTCCCAGCGCGGCCATGAGGTTACTTATTTGCTGGATATCCGCTTCGGAGAGGTCGGAGCGATCCACCAGTTCCTGGTGAGGATCGTTGGCGTCCAAGTCATAGATTCCAGCGGAAACCGGGGTCCCGGCTTCTTCGGGTATCTCTTCAGGACTGGACATGTTTGGTATGTTACACCTAACTTCCTACATGGTAGCCTTTCTTCTAGCTTGTCTAGCAATATTCAGGTTTCCGGCAGAAACAGGGTGTGGAGGAAGGCGCAACATGAACGCGACAGAGATGGTGGTCCTCCTTGATGACTCCGGGGCGCCCATTGGCGAGGCTCCCAAGGCCGGAGTCCACACACTGGACACACCCCTCCACCTCGCCTTTTCCTGCTACCTGCTCAACGACGACGGAGAAGTTCTCCTGACCCGGCGTTCACCCGAGAAGAAAACGTGGCCCGGAGTGTGGACCAACAGCTTCTGCGGACACCCGGGCCCCGGTGAAGAGTCCGAGGATGCGGTCCTGAGACGCGCCCAGTTCGAACTCGGGGTGGACGCCAACAGAGTCGAACTGGTCCTTCCCCACTTCCGATACAGGGCGGTAGACCCGTCGGGAATAGTGGAAAACGAAATCTGCCCAGTGTATATAGCCCGCATTACCGGGGTATTGAGGCCGAATCCCGCAGAGGTTGCAGACTGGGCGTGGATCTCACCCGCACTGCTGGCCGACGCTCTGGAACACACGCCTTCCGCCTTCAGCCCTTGGCTCGGGCTTCAATTCCCGGAACTCCTCGAGGCAAAAGTGTTGCCACTCCAAGCTGGAGCCGAAGCATGACCATCACCTCAAGCGCCATACGTGGCCGCACTGATCTCTGCACCGCGATCGAAAACGAACTGAGCGGACTGATCGGCAAGCGGGCCAGCGCAGCGACCGCCTATGGCCCGGACTTCGCCAGGCTGTGGGCGCTCGCCGGCCAGAACGTCCTCGGTGGCAAGTTCGTCCGGCCACTGCTGCTCATGGAAACGTACGACGCACTCTGCCAGCAGCATCAACAGTACGGCTCTGCAGACTCACGACAGCGCGAGAACGCTATCAGTATCGCCGCCGCCGTTGAGCTCCTGCACTACGCCTTCCTGCTGCACGATGACGTGATCGACGGCGACCTCGTCCGACGCGGGCACCCCAACCTGATCGGCTCCCTCCTCGCGGAAGCCTCCACAAGCGCCCGTACGGACGGACGTGACGGCGCTGACGGCGCTCATGGAATTCACGCCGGGAGCCCCCTCCACTGGGCCCAAACCTGCGGAATACTCATGGGCGACATGCTCCTCGCGGCTACGCACCAGTCCTTTGCCCGGGCGAACCTCCCTCACGAGCTTCGCCTGCGGCTCCTCGATCTCCTGGAACACACCATCAACGAGACAGTGGCCGGCGAACAACTGGATGTGGGCCTCGGTGACGGCGTCATTGCCCCGGACCTCCAGACCATCCTGGTGATGTGCGGCTACAAAACAGCCACTTACACCTTCGAGCTTCCGCTGCGTGCCGCCGCCACGCTGGCTGGTGCCGACTTCGCCGTCGAGAATTCGCTCGCAACGGCCGGCCGGCACCTGGGGCTCGCCTTCCAACTTCAAGACGACCTCCTGTCAACTTTCGGGGATCCTCGCCGCCACGGCAAGGATCCCTTTTCTGACCTCCGCGAGGGCAAGGAGACGGCCATCATCGCCCATGCTCGGACTACGCACGCTTGGCCGGACATCGAGCCCTTCTTCGGAATGCCTGAGCTCAGCGTCGGCGACGGCGAGCATGTCCGCCGGCATCTCAGCGATTGCGGGGCCGAGGCATTCGTCCAAGGCCTTATCGAGGAACAAATGCAGGCATTCAACAGCCAGCTGACCACCACCATCCCGGCAAGCGTACGCAACGTCCTGCTTGACCTCGCGGGACAGCTTGAAGGACGGCAATCATGAGCGTCACAACTGACACCTCGTTTACGCATTTCACCCGGACGGCCGAGCGAGCCGCCAACCAGGTCATCTCCGCATACTCCACGTCGTTCGGCTTGGCATGCAGGCTGCTGGGATCCAGACACCGCCAGCACGTCCGCAACATCTACGCCCTGGTACGGGTTGCCGACGAACTCGTGGACGGCGTAACGGCGGAGGCCGGCCTGAGCTACCAGGAACAGTGCGACGCCCTCACCCACTTCATTGACGAGACGCACAGGGCCGTCAAACTCGGCTACAGCAGCGACCTCATCATCCACGCATTCGCCCAGACGGCCCGAACCGCCGGCATCGACGACTCGCTCATCGACCCGTTCTTTGACTCCATGCGCATGGACCTCGGCGAGCGCACTTACTTTCTTGAGCGAAATGCGTCGTCGGTCCCAACACAGCCGACGCCCCTCCGTTTCGACGCCGATGCCCACGACGGCTACGTCCACGGTTCCGCCGAAGTGGTGGGGCTGATGTGCCTGCGCGTCTTCATGCGGGATGAGAACATCGACGACGGCGACGCTGCGGCTTTGGAGCACGGCGCAAGCAGGTTGGGCGCTGCTTTCCAGAACATCAATTTCCTCCGGGATCTTGCGGACGACACCACCCGGCTGGGCCGCAGCTACCTTGGCACCTCAGATCATCTCGAGGACCGCGACCGCATGGGCTGGGTCAGCACCATTCGGGCGCAGCTAGCCGACGCCAACGCCGTCATCCCCATGCTTCCGCACGACGCCAGGGCCGCTGTCCGGAGCGCGCTGGCACTGTTCCAAGCTCTCACGGACAGAATCGAACAGACCACGGTGGACGAGCTCTATCGCTCCCGGGTCCGTGTACCGGATGCCGTGAAAGCCGGGCTCGCCGCCCGCGCTGTCGCCTCTACTTGGATGGAGTTGCACCGATGACCCGGACAGTAGTGATCGGCGGTGGTATCGCCGGGCTTGCCACTGCGGCACTCCTCGCCCACGAAGGACACGAGGTCCAGCTCCTCGAACAGCGTGATCGGGTGGGCGGCCGTGCCGGGAGCCTCGAGCGGGACGGGTTCCGCTGGGATACCGGCCCTTCCTGGTACCTGATGCCCGGCGTCTTCGACCACTTCTTCAATCTGCTTGGCACCAGCACCGCCGAACAGTTGGACCTTCGCACGCTCAGCCCTGCGTACCGCATCTTCAGCGAACCAAACCACGACGGCGTGCGGCCGGAGCCGCTGACCGTCCCGTTTGGCAGCGACCAGGTTTTGGAGACTTTCGAGCGAGTTGAGCCCGGCAGCTCCAAGCAGCTCAGGTCCTACCTCGCTTCGGCGCGCCACACTACGGAAATGGCTGAAAGGTTCTTCCTCTACAACCCGTTCACCAAGCTCCAGGCGCTGCTTCAACCGCAGGTTGTGCGCAGCCTTCCCAAGCTCGCGCAGCTGCTTCTGACACCCCTTGATAAATACGTTTCCCAGCGATTCCGGCATCCGGTGCTCCGACAGGTTCTTGGCTACCCGGCGGTTTTCCTGGGTACCAGCCCTTCTTCGGCTCCAGCGATGTACCACTTGATGAGCGCCCTGGACTTAGGTGACGGCGTGCAGTACCCAATGGGCGGCTTTTGGGCCCTCGTGGAGCGCCTCGAAGCACTGGCGCTCGACGCCGGGGTCAGGATCCACACGGGCGCGGAAGCCCTCAAGATCACCACCCGCGAAGCCACGCACACCAAGAAACTGGGGCGCTTTGACGGCCTGAACCTTCCCGCTGGCCTCACCGGCAAGGACAGCCGGGAAGTCACCGGCGTTAAGTGGCGCGACAACTCCGGGGCAGAGCACTACAGCGTTGCCGACCAAGTGGTCTCCGGCGCCGACCTGTACCACACCGAAACCCAGCTCTTGGGCGTTAGGGACCGGAGCTACAACAAAAAATACTGGCAGAGCCGCACCAGTGGGCCCGGAGCTGTGCTGGTGATGTTGGGGGTGAAGGGTTCGCTGCCGGACCTCCCTCACCACTCCTTGTTCTTCACCCGGGATTGGGAGGCAAACTTCACCTCAATCTTCGGTGAAGAACCCAGCATTCCTGATCCCGCGTCCATTTACGTTTGCAAACCCAGTGCTACCGACGCCAGTGTCGCACCACAGCACCACGAGAACCTTTTCGTCCTGGTTCCCATCCCCGCCGACCCATCCCTGGGAGCGGGTGGACCCGATGGCAGCGGCGATGTGCTGATCGAGCGGACTGCCGACGCCGCAATCGACCAGATCGCCCAGTGGGCCAACATTCCGGATCTCCGCGAACGCGTGGTGGTCCGGCACACCATCGGACCGGCCGACTTCGCACGAGACTACAACTCTTGGCGGGGCGGCATGCTTGGCCCCGCACACACCCTCCGGCAAAGCGCGATGTTCCGGGCCCAGAACTCGTCCAAACGTGTTCGCGGCCTCTACTACGCGGGCGCCACCACTGCACCGGGCGTTGGTGTGCCCATGTGCCTCATCAGTGCCGAGCTGGTGTTGAAGCGAATCCGCGGCGATCACAGCACCGGCCCTACCACTGTGAGGCCTGTAGCTAGCAGGATTGGCTGATGGGCGTTCTCTACTTGGTCTCGTTGCTGCTGGGCATCACCTGCATGCTCCTGCTCGACCACCGCTTCCGCCTGTTCTTCTGGCGGGATGCCAAAGCAGCGGCAATCGTGACCGCCGTCGGGCTCGTGTTCCTTCTCGCGTGGGACCTGGCCGGAATCCGGTTGGGGATCTTCCTGCGCGGGGAAGGCACCATCGCCACCGGGTTGTTGCTCGCACCGGAGCTGCCCATCGAAGAACCCGTGTTCCTGATTTTCCTGGTGCTGTGCACGATGGTCCTGTACACAGGTGCGCGGCGGCTGCTTGATCGGATCTCCCTGAGGCTGGCAGAGCGGGAGCGTGAGAACGTATGACGTATCTATGGCTCGCGCTCGCCTTCATCGCCGCGGCAGCCGTTGCCGGCGTGCTCTTCGCTCGTCATGGCGCCTGGCGCGGAGAGGCTGGCAAGCATTGGAAAGCCGTAGGACTCGCGTTCGCGGCCCTGGCCGTCCTCACAGCTGTTTTCGATTCCGTCATGATCGGCATGGAACTCTTCCACTACGACGCTTCGCACATCCTCGGCGTCAAAATTGGCTTGGCCCCCATCGAGGATTTCGCTTATCCGCTGGCGGGTGTCGTGGCGTTGCCTGGCCTGTGGATGTGGCTGACGCGCAAGCGTAAAGACTCCAGTTCATCCAACCTCAAAGGCCTCGTCCCCCAGGCCCTGCTGGCGTCACGTCCGGTCAGTTGGATCAACACTGCCTACCCCTTTGCCGCGGCCATGCTCTTGACCACCCGCGAAGTCGACTGGGTGTTGATCGTGGGGACCTTTTACTTCCTGATCCCGTACAACCTGGCCATGTACGGCATCAATGACGTCTTTGATTATGAATCGGATCTCAAGAATCCACGCAAGGGCGGCATCGAAGGCGCGCTCCTCCAGCCTCATCTTCACCGGCCCATGCTGTGGCTCGCGGCGATCACCAACATTCCGTTCCTACTGGTACTGGCGTTCGCAGGTGGGCCTGCCGCATGGCTCAGCCTGGCCGTAAGTTCATTCGCAGTGGTGGCTTACTCGGTCGCCGGACTTCGCTTCAAGGAACGCCCCGTCTTGGACTCGCTGACGTCGAGCACGCACTTCGTCAGCCCCGCCGTCGTCGGCTTGGCCTTAGCCGGTGCCAACGTGACGTCCGGACTGGTCATCCTGCTTGCTGCTTTCTTCCTGTGGGGAATGGCCGCACACGCCTTCGGCGCCGTCCAGGACATCGAACCCGACCGGCAAGCCGGCATTGGCTCCATAGCAACCGTCATCGGTGGCCGCCGGACGGTGAGGCTCGCCGTCGGACTTTGGCTTGTTGCCGGCGCCGCGATGCTCGCTACGCCCTGGCCCGGGCCGCTCGCGGCTGTCATAGCCATCCCGTACATCGTCAACTGCGCCCCTTACTGGAACGTCACGGATACGACGGCGGCACGCACCAATGTGGCATGGCGACGGTTCATCTGGCTCAACTACGGTTCAGGATTCCTGGTGACGCTCATTTTTATCCTGCAGTGGAGCCTCACGTCATGAAGGCGGTGTCTGTTCGGGGGCCTCAGGTTTTGCAGGATCTTCATCGATCGTGTCCAGTGCTTCGCGCATGTGCTGCAGGAAGTTCACCACCACCTGCGACTCGTCAGGGCTCAAGGCGCACGCTGCGTCCAGCATCCGGCGGTGCATTCCGCCCAAGGTGTGCCGCACTTCCTGGTCCGAACCCGGAGTGGCCTTCAGGATCAACGCCCGACGATCGGTGGGGTGGGGTTCGCGGCGTATGTGGCCGGACTCCACCAAACGGTCGATCAGGGTGGTCATGGACGCCGACGTTATACCGAGTTTGTCGCCCAAATCCTTCGGCTTCATCACTTTGCCCGCGGCCTCGGCTTCGAAGAGGTAGCGCAGAGCCAGCAGATCCTTCTCGCCCATTCCCATGGACGAGCGGGTCCTGCGCCGCATCGCTTGCTCGGAGGCGCGGTAATCCCGCAAGGCGTTCAGGACATCAATGGCTATGGCCTTCTGGCCTGGGTCTTTCCCGTACCAATAGCCTTTTGCGTGGCCTTCCGAGTCCATCCCATATTCCTTCGATAAGCGTAAAGCTCGTTTCACTAGCATTTTGATACTAGGTCACGTACCTCGTGAATGCATGACACCGCACATCCCACAAGGAAAGAGGCTCAGCATATGGCGAACAAAAGCTCAGACCTTATCCGGCAGATCACGGTCACCGTGAGCTTGGCGGTCTGCATCGTTGGCTCGATGATCGGCGTTGGCGTCTTCGGCGGGACGCCTATCGCGCAGGCGGCTGGCGGCGCTTTGGCCGCCGATTCGACCCTTTTGGCTCCCGCGACCCCGGCTTTCTCCATCTGGTCTGTGGTTTACACCGGACTTGCCGCGTTCACAGTATGGCAATGGTTACCGTCCCAGCGTTCCAGTATCCGGCAGCGGTCGCTGGGCTGGATAGTTGCCACATCCATGATCCTTAATGCGGCATGGATCTTGTCCGTGCAGGCTGGCTGGCTCTTGCTTAGCGTCCTGGTGATCCTGGCGTTGCTGATGACCCTTGTGCTGGCTTTCCTGCGCTACAGCCAGAGCCCGGCCGGCTCATGGGTTGAGGCTGTTGTTGTTGATGGAACCCTGGGGTTGTACTTGGGCTGGACCAGCGTGGCCGTGTGCGCCAACATCGCTGCTGCCTTGAAAGCCTCTGGGTTTGGGGGGTTCGGGCTCCGTCCCGAAATCTGGTCCGTCGCCGTTCTGGTGGTGGTTGCCGTCGTGGGCGTTGCCTTGGCAATCAAGGGCCACGGGCGCCTCGCCCTGGCAGCCGCCATCGCGTGGGGCCTCGTGTGGATTACGGTCGGCCGCAGCGTCGACGCACCCGAGTCATTCCCGACGGCGATCGCAGCGGCTGTCGCTGCTGCCCTGGTGCTTGGTGCTGCAATCACAGTGCGGACGCGGGCGGTGCTGGCGGGTCGCTAGCGCTTGTCCGCTGGATTCAGGGCTGGTTGGTTTTCCACATAGGAGGATTGCGGTCTTATTGCGCTCTCTGCTGCCTGGAAGAGTGGGGGCATGGAGCAAATGCGGGAGGGCGAGGCAATTGATGCAGTCGTGCTTCGTCGCGCTCCGGTGGGCTTTCCGGATGGGCCCCGGGTTTCGGATGTCCTCTCGCTCCTGAGCGCTGTCCGCTTGGCCGCCGATAGTGCCGGGCTGATCGACCAAATCCGCGGGCTGGAGAACCTGAAATCGGCGATTGTGGCCCTGCAGGCCCGGGCGGCTGTTGCTTTCGATCTCGCCCAGTGCCGGGAGCAGGAAGCAGCCGGCCTTCCTGCGTCCGAGCGTGGCAGCGGGTCGGGTGCCCAGGTCGCGTTGGCCCGGCGGGAATCACCCAACCGTGGTTCGCGCTTGCTCGGACTCGCGCAGGCGTTGGTGACGGAGATGCCACACACCATGGCTGCGTTGGAATCGGGCCAGTTGAACGAATGGCGGGCCACGCTGCTGGTGAAAGAGACCGCGTGCCTCTCTGTTGAGGACCGCTGTGCAGTGGATGAGGAGCTCGCCGCAGATACCGGAACGTTCGACGGGGCAGGTGATCGGGCAATCACTGCCGCCGCCAAAGCCGCCGCCTACCGCCGGGATCCCCGGTCGGTGGCCGGGCGTGCCAGCCGTGCCGCAGCCGAGCGGACCGTGAGCCTGCGCCCTGCTCCTGACGCGATGACGTACCTGACCGCCCTGCTTCCCGTGGCCCAAGGCGTGGCTGTTTACGCGGCTCTCTGCCGGACTGCTGATTCGGCCCGTTCCAGAGGGGACGCAGAATCCCGCGGTCAGGTCATGGCCGACACCCTGGTCGAACGCATCACCGGCACGCCCGGCGGGATTTCAGGGATCAACCTGGACCTCGTCATGACCGACCGCACCCTCTTCCAAGGCGACAGCGAACCAGTCCGGCTTCAGGGCTACGGAATCGTCCCCGCAGAATGGGCCAGAGAACTCCTTAGTGAAGACCAAACCGGCCCGGATCACTCGACAACACCGGATACAGAGCTCGCTGTGTGGCTTCGCCGGCTCTACACCGCACCCGCCACGGGCGAGCTCCTGAGCATGGACTCTAAAGCCCGGCTCTTCCCACCACGACTCAGACGCTTTATAGAGATCCGCGACGACATCTGCCGCACCCCTTACTGCGACGCGCCCATCAGGCACATCGATCACATCGTCCCGTGGCACTCAGGCGGAACCACCACCCTGAATAACGCAGCAGGGCTGTGCGAAGCCTGCAACCACACCAAAGAAAACCCCGGCTGGAAGAGTAAGCCGCTTGCCGAAGATGTGCACACCATTGAAGTCCGCACTCCCAGCGGTCACCGCTACCGGTCCAGACCCCCGCCCCTACCAGGACATCAGGCTGGACCAACAAAAGGCCCCAGCGAAGCCATCGGCCGGAGAAGCGATTGAGCTTGTTGAGAGTAGCTTGGATTCGTAGGAAATGCCGGCATTGATTCTGGGTATCGTTGCCGCCGAAGTGCTCTTCACGACATACACCCGGCCCCGCTACTGTGCGCAGGCGTCCTTGAGGGCCTGAACCGACTCGGCCGGGACCTCGTCTCCGGCTTCCGCGATCCGGTTCAACGGGGTCGTGATTTCAGCGGGAACGCCTGCAGCACCGGCGGCCGAGACCAAGCCCGCAAGCAGTTGCTTGTCCTGAACGCTGACCAAGCCGTCCTGGACTACAGCGCAGGCTTGCTTGGTCACTTCATCGGCGGCGGCCGTCGCCACCTTCGACGCGGCGTCGCTGGCTGCACTTGTAGCTGTTTCCTCCACGGCTCCGCAGCCAACGAGCAGCAACAATAGGGGGACGGCGGTCAGGGCGGCAAGGCGGCGGGTCATGACTCCAGCCTAGCAATCCGGGTTAGTCAGCAATCTGCGCACGCCGACGACGGCGGTTAACTCGCGTAACGATTGACATGACATAACTCACATTCTGTAAGCTAGTTTCATAGTCACGCAGTCGGCTTCCTTCGCACTCTTCAGGGAGGTCCGCTTTGGCCCCCAATTCCCTCAAGTCAGAGATTCTTCTGGCCCATGGGGTCGCACCTTCAGCGGCCAGCGTTGCTCGACGAAGAGCAGCCGCAAACCATGGAAGCCATGGCGTGTCCAACAAACCCGATGCCCTTCTTGGAGCAATAGCCGTCAGGCAGTTGTTTCACCGCTGGCCTTTAGTGCCATCACGCGAACTGGAACGGATCCGCCACGTGCTCCTGCACTGCGACCAGCTGGGCTCCCCCGACACGCACCACCTGTCAGAGCCGGCGCAAGCGCTGTTGGAACTGATCAACTGCGAGTTGGAACGGCGTCAAAACGCCGCAGCTCCGCAAGGGACACCCGGGGCAAAGGCACCCGCAGGCGTCCCGGAACGGGGCGCCGCATAGATGGCTGGCCACTTTGAGTTGTTCGAAGAATCCGGAGGTGATTGCCGGGTTCGACTCGTCGATGGCGACGGGACGGAACTCGCTCTCTCCATCTGTTTCAACGACAAGGACTCGGCAGCCAAGGCCATCTACTCGTTACGGGAGATCGCGGCGAGTGGCCTGATAGAGGACCACACGTCGCGGGCATCCTGAGCAGCGCCGCGGCACCGGCGACTTAGCGGATGATCGGAAGGCCCGCCGTCGGGAAGACGCTGGGGAAGATCGACGGCGGCGGGACGGGTACGGTGTCCAGCGGCAGAGTCACGGATTCCGCGCCAACAGTGACGTCGTAACCCCGCACATCAATCCGCAGCGGCTCGTCACTGTAATCCGGCCCGGATACGAGCGTCAGGGCAATGGAACCCTGTGACAGATCCACGGCCAGCAGGCGTCCCTGCACTTTGAGCCGGAAGGACAGGCCGTCCCACTCCGAGGGCAGGCGAGGATCAAAGCGCAGCACCTCGCCCTGGTCCCGCATTCCTGCGAAACCGCACACCAAGGAGCTCCAGATGCCGCCAGTGGAGGCGATGTGGACGCCGTCGATGGTGTTGCCATGGGAGTTGTCGAGGTCAATGAACAGTGCCTCGGTGAAGTGCTTCAGTGCAACGTCTCCGTACCCAACCTCGGCCGCCATGATGCCCTGCACACAGGCGGATAGGGTGGAGTCGCCGGTGGTGATGGGATCGTAGAAGTCGAAAGCGCGCTGCTTTTCCTCGGCCGTGAAATCCTGCCACTGCAGGAACATGGCCAGCACGGTGTCAGCCTGCTTGAGGACCTGGTGCCGGTAGATCACCAAAGGGTGGAAGTTCAGCAGCAACGGGTACTTGGACTTGGGTGTGTTCCAGTCCCACGGCTCCAGCGTCATGAAGTCGTTGTCCTGGCTGAAGACCTCCAGGTGAGGGTCGTAGGGTAGCGACATCCGCTCGGCCGCCTGCCGCCACACCATGCGCTCGGTTTCGGCAATCCCTTCATGCTCCAGCGCGGCGGCTGCCCGCAGATTGAAGCGCGCCATGACGTTGGTGTACAAGTTGTCGTTAACCACCGCCGTGTACTCATCCGGGCCGGTGACGCCGTGGATGTGGAACATTCCGTCCTTGCCGAAGAAGCCCAGCGAGGCCCACATTCGTGCTGTCTCAATCAGCAGGTCGGCACCGAGTTCGCCGCTGAAGGTGTCATCGCCGCTGGCCCACTGGTATCGGTTGGCTGCGAAGGCGATGGCCGCGGCAATGTGGAACTGGGCAGTACCGGCTGCGTAGTAGGCGCTGGCTTCGAGGCCGTTGATGGTCCGCCACGGGAAAAGAGCACCGTCCACGCTGAGTTCCTTGGCTCGGACGCGCGCATCCGGCAGCATCGCATGCCGGGACTCCAGCACCTTCCGTGCACCGCAAGGATTGGTGTAGGTCAGGTATGGCAGGAGGTAGACCTCCTGGTCCCAGAAGTAGTGGCCCTCGTAGCCGGAACCACTTACCCCCTTTGCCGGAATACCCGCAACTCCCGCCCGGGCAGTGGCCTGCGCCAGCTGGAACAACCCCCACCGCACGGCCTGCTGCATCTCTGGCTGACCTCCGATTGAGATGTCCGCCGTGGTCCAGTATTCGTCGTAGTGGGCCTTGCTCTGGGCCAGGATGTCTGAGAAGGACACCAGGTTCGCTTCGGCTTCGGCCGTAAGGCTTTCACCACGGTCTTCAGCGTCGGAGGAGCCGGCAACCACGTAACTGACCGACTTCTCCAAACGGAAAGTGTCGCCGTCGTGAATGGCCAAAACGTAGCGGACGGACGATTCGTCCTCCGCCACCAAGGTCTCGAACGGCTGGCCTTCAGCCGAAATCCAATGGTCCACGGCCATGGCGACGCGCTGGCGGGACTCGGACGTTTCCCATGCCAGCCGAAGCGAGCCGTCCGCGCCTTGGAGGTGCAGCGGCAGCAGGACCCGGCCAGCGTGCCGGCCCGAGCGACGGGGGTCGTGGACCGAGTGGTCCTCAACAGGTTGGTCCTGGCGGTTGACGACGCCGGAGGTGATGTCCGCGGATACGTCGCGGTCAGCTGTCAGCGACAGTTCCAGGCCCAGACACCCGCGGGAGTCGAAGCCTACAGCGCGACGCTCCACCGTGGTGACGGTAGCGCCCGAACGGCAGGCCCAGGTGATGCTTTCCTCGTAGACGCCTGTGGAAAAGTCCACGCTTCGGCGATAGTCCAGCACCGTGGATTCGGCCAGGCTCAGGGCCTCGCCGTCAATAGAGACGGTGAAGTTGTTCGCGTCCGGCACATAGACAATCCGCTGGCCGGTCCGGGCAAAACCATAAGCATTCTCGGCGTGCTTGATGTCCCAAATCTCATGGAAGCCGTTGACGAACGTGCCAGGAAGTTCGCCGTCCCCGGCCGTTGAATGCGAGCCACGAATACCAAGGTGGCCGTTGCCAAGCGCGAACAGCGTCTCCAGCGTTCCCTCGTCACCGGGGACGTGGATATTCTCCACGAGCTTCCAGGGCTCGCAGGGGAAGCGAAGCCGATCGGAGCTGATGAGTGCCATGGGCTGTTGAAGTCCTTCGAAAAAGTAGGGTCAGAGAAGATCGTTGAGGTCGTCCACCACCAGCGTGGCGCCGGCGTCGAGCAAGGTTTTTCGGCCTGCCCCGCGGTCCACGCCGATTACGGCGTAAAAGGGTGCACCCGCGCCGGCCTGGACGCCTGACACTGCGTCCTCAACCACGATGCATTCCTCCACAG
The DNA here is from genome assembly GCF_031180005.1 of Paenarthrobacter sp. Classification (NCBI taxonomy): domain Bacteria; kingdom Bacillati; phylum Actinomycetota; class Actinomycetes; order Micrococcales; family Micrococcaceae; genus Paenarthrobacter; species Paenarthrobacter sp. Next base: position 52,150 of record NZ_JAPSHI010000005.1, read on the forward strand.
GCACGCCCAGCAGGCTTGCTCCATAGACGTAGGTGGCCGGGTCCGGCTTGCCGGGAAGTCCGACGCCGGCAGCAACCTGACCGTCGACGACCACCTCAAAGTGGTGGTCGAGCCCGGCGGCCTTCAGAACCGCAGGCGCGTTTCTCGAGGAGGACACCACCGCCACCTTGAGACCCAGTTCCACTGCGGCGTTGATGAACTTGACCGAGCCCTCATACGGCTCAACGCCGCGGGAGTTCACGATCTCGTTGAAAATCGCGTTCTTGCGGTTGCCCAGGCCCTGCACGGTCTCGTTGTCCGGGTGGTCATGAACCGGGCCTTCGGGCAGCGTAATGCCGCGGGATGTCAGGAAATCACGGACGCCGTCGAAGCGAGGCTTGCCATCGATGTGATCGAAGTAGTCGCTCTCCTGGTAGCCCTGGGGGTGGCCCGTTGCGGCCAGGTAGCCGTCGAAAAGTTCCTGCCACGCCTGCTCATGCACCACGGCAGTGGGCGTCAGCACGCCGTCGAGGTCGAACAACATCGCTGAGGCGCCAGTCCAGGCGTTACGAAGATCAGTCATGTGCATTGTTCCGTTCAGCGCTTGTGGCGCGTGGTCTTGCGTTCGATGAGCTTGGTATCGAGCAGGTGGTTGGAGGGTTGATGGGGGTTTTCAGTATTCAGCGGGCGTTCACACAACAGATTCGCTGCGAAGGCACGTTGGTCGGCGACGGTTGCGCCACGGTGCTCAGGCCAAGGAACCAGCTCATGGGGGATCGCCCAGGCCGATCACGGACAGGTTCTTGGAGGTGATCATCCAGCGCACGCTTGAAGCCACGGAACCGTGGAGTCTCGGTCACAACGGAGTGTTCATTGCTCGAGAGGACGGCCAAGTCCCAATGGCCCAGCCCCAGCAGGTGTTGGGTAGCCTGCCAGGCTGCGTGTTCGTCATCGATACCTATATTGTCCCACGGAACATTTCGCATGCCCACGCTGGACTTGGTGCGGAGGTTCTGAGTCCTAACCATGAAAGACGGCCTTAACCCTTTCCATCCTCGTCTGACGCCTTGTCGTGAGCCCGGACGGGGACACAGCCAAAAGTGTAAGCGCTTACAATTTTGTCATTCAATAGAGTGCAGTCGAATCCGATATTGTGACGCGAATCTCGCGGAATGCTTGATTCCGAGGCCTGGATGCCTTCTAATCCTTGGGGCTTAACCCAGGACGTAGTACTTCAGGAACGCGCTCACATCCACCAATTCGGGAGGTTCGATCCTATGTCCCATCCCCGGATAGGTCCGCGCCGTCAGTGCCACGTTGGCGTTCAACCACTCCTCGGTGTGGGCTATGGCGTATTCATTGATCACGGGATCAGCCTTGTCCCGCCCCCAGAAGAAGGGTGGCGGAGCATCGAAGGACTCACTCAGTGCCAGGAGATCGTTGTCCAGGACGAACCCGGACAGGCCGACGGTTGCCTTAAAGACGTTGGGCCGCAGACGGAGGAGCGTGCTGGCCATGGCCATACCCTGCGAATAGCCCAGCAAGCTGACGCTGCTGTGGTGGTCCTTGACGGAGTTGATCCAGTTGAACACGGAGTTGGTGGACGCAATGACGTCGGCGAAGTCGTTGGTCAGGAAGTAATCCAGCAGGAACCAGCCGTAGTGGTCACCAATGATCTTGGGGCCGCGAAGTGCCGCGCAAGTGAACTCGCCGGGAAGGTGCGGAAATAGGTCAACCATACGCTGCTCGCTGGTGCCATACCCGTGCATCATCACCAGCAACGGCGTGCCCTTGCGCTGGTTTTCGGGCTTCGACCACACCACTGATTCCATGGGGACGAGCCTAGTAGACTGTGCCCATGACTCCGCAGGACCTGGCCAACCTGGCCCATCTGCGGCGCGCCCGCGACTTCATCGATCGCGAATACGCGCGTCCCCTGGACGTGCCCACCATGGCAGCCGGCGCACTGATGTCCCCCGCGCATTTCTCCCGCCAATTCAAGGCCGCCTACGGCGAATCACCTTACAACTACCTCATGACAAGACGGATCGAACGCGCCATGGCCCTGCTCCGGGCGGGAGCAAGCGTTACCGACGCCTGCATGGAGGTGGGCTGTACCTCCCTGGGGTCGTTCAGTAGCCGCTTCACGGAGGTCGTGGGCATCAACCCCAGCGAATACCGCGCCCGGGAGCACCACGCGGTGAAGGCCATGCCCAACTGCATCGCGAAGCAGCACACACGTCCTGAAAGAACCGGGAATAAAAATCTGAGCAGGATTGAAGAAGCATCAGCGTCATAACGGCAATAGCGTGTGATTCATGAACATTTCATTGAAGTACGCACACGTCACAGTCAACGATGTTGATGAGTCGCTCGCCTTCTACCGGGACGCCTTGGGTTTTGACGTTCGGAACGACGTAGGCTCCGACGGACAGCGCTGGGTAACCATCGGCAGCGACGCCCAACCTGATCTTGAGCTGGTCCTTTCGCCGCCGCACGCCGGCCGCTCACAGGCAGACGGCGACGCCATCCAGGAACTCCTCACCAAGGGCGTCATGCCCATGCTTGTGTTCACCACGGATGATCTCGACGCCACTTTCGAAAAGCTACGCGCATCCGGCGCGGAGGTACTCCAGGAACCCATCGACCAGCCGTGGGGCCCGCGCGACTGCGCCTTCCGCGACCCCTCGGGCAACATGATCCGTATCAATCAGGGCTAACTGTCAGAGACTAATCAAGCCGGCATCCGACCGTTCGCCGTCCTGATGCGTGGAGGTGATTGCGGCTGTTACGACGTCGGACAGCCGCAACCGCCGGCTATATGCTTGCCGCTGCAGTCGCTCGCCCGTTCCGCGCCGAAGGATGTTCGCCACTCCGGACCGCGCGAGAGCGAGGTCCCCTGACTCGGTCAGGGCACGGCGGATGTGCCGGAGCAGGGCGCCGGCCACATCAGCGGCAGCAAATGGCGCCTGCTCCAGCGGGTGCAGCAACTGGTCGTTGACGCCGAAACGGCTTGCTTTCCAGTTGGCCATGCGGATCACCGGCGTCAAAGTGCTCGACGGCGGTTCCCCCTTGCGCCATTCGCTTGCCGACGTTTCCACAAGGGCACGTGCGAGGACCGCAATGGTGAGGGCGTCTTCGGCGTAGAGACAGACGTCGGCAATCCGAAGTTCCACCGTCGGGTGTCCCCTGGACAGGCGGGCGTCGAAGTAGATCATGCCCTCGTCCAGCGGTACTCCGGTGCCGAGCAGCTCTGAAAGCACTGCCCGGTAGCCGTCCGCCGTGCCGAAAACATCCATGGGACCCGCGGTGGGCCATCTGTTCCAAATCTGCGTGCGGTAACTGGCGAACCCTGTGTCAGCGCCCATCCAGTACGGGGAGTTGGCGCTGAGCGCCAAGAGGACCGGCAACCAATGGCGCATCCGGTCCAGGACTGCAACGCCCTCCTCCGGCGACTCAATGGACACGTGGACGTGGAAGCCGCAGGTGAGTTGCTCACGGGAAATCAAGCCAAATTCCGTGCCCATGGTTGCGTAGCGCTGATTGCCCGTGGTGGGTGTGGCATGGAAGACCGGCGGGGTGGCCAGCGCGGCAACCCGCGCCCCGACAACCCGGGCAGCGGAGTCGGCCAACGCCCGACCGGCCCGGATCTCGGTCCCAAGTTCCCTGGCGGTCCGGCAGGGCTGCGAGTTGACTTCGATCTGTTCCTGTTTGAACTCCGACTTCAGCGAGGGTTCGTTGGGGTTTGGGTCCTGCCCCTCTGCGGAGGCCACATCCAGGATGTCGGCTGCCAATGCCAAGGGCATGCCGTCCACGGGATCGGCAATCAGGAGTTCCTCCTCCACACCAAACGTGCGCATAGCCACCCTCCCCATGATGAGTTATTTAAAGGCGGCGGTTATCCAACGTGGCGGGGGACCTCCATTTGGAAACCGCAGCGGCAGTGGAGCACCTGCGTCTGCAGGTACACCTCAAGGAGGCTGGGACTCTCCGAATCGTCAGTGGTCCGGGGTGCCTCGATGACGCGTTCCGTGGGGCGTCCCAAGGTCATGGGATCACCGCAATGGGTGCAGCTGAACCAAAGACCCGCTGCGGAAGTGGAAAGAAATTCACTCTGGATGGCGGGTACCAAGGCGTCCAGACGGACTGCGTGGGCGTAAAACGTATCGCATTCGCTACAGGTGTAGCTGACTTCGACGATCTCCGACTGGGTCGGTGTTGCTTCCACAACCGTCTCTACGAATATGTATGAATCAGTATTGCAAACGGTGCACCACGGACGTACTCCAGTATCAACAGTTGCAGGCGCCCGCCCCTGTGCAGGCTTAGGGGCGGGAATCGGGGATCCAAGCGTCATTGCCATTCTCCTTTTGTTCCTTCACGGAGCCTGCATGGAGACACGCTGTGAGCCGGCCGAAAGGGGCCACGGCTAAAAGGTGCAGTTTTTGGACCATACGGGATGGCTCCAACTCATGAGGCTCCAAGGGCTATCTGCTTAACCCATGTATGAATGTAGTTCACTAGTGGCGCCCGTCACAAGTGAGGGGGTTGCCGCCTACCCTTTGTGCGCGGGCTTTTATGCTTCGAAGTGGGCCACGGGAGCTTCCTTGGCCACGCTCTTGACGAGGGTCTCCGCGACATCCCGCAGTTTCTGGTTTCGGGTACTCGATGCCTTCTTGAGGATTTGAAACGCTTCTTCCTGCGTACAGCGGTTTTGACCCATGATGATTCCACTGGCCAGGTCGATCACCGTACGAGTCTGCATGGCTTCCTGCAGATCGTCAGCGTGCTGCTGCTTCACACCAATCCGTACAGCAAGCCGCAGCGAGCGCTCGGCCTGGCTTGCGTACAGTTCGCAATTACGGATGGTGGCGTCATCAAATGCGTGGGCTTGCGGCGCGAAGAAGTTCAGGGCTGCCGTGGCTCCTTCATCCAGTTCCAGAGGCACGCAGAGCGCCGAAAGATGCCCTCGCTCGGCGATGACGCTGCAGTATTCCGACCACCTTTCCTCGATTGAGGTGTCAGGAACATGCTGGGTCCCATGGCTGCGCATCGCCTCCAGGCAAGGACCATCACCGTACGCCTGCTGAACTTCATCGATCAGCCTGGCTTCATGGGTGTTTCCAGCTACCGTGGCAGTGCGGCGGCGCCGGCTGAGAGTGATGCCGCAGAGCACATCCATGCCAACAGCCTGGGACACGGCAGAAGCCGAAAAAACCGCGAGCTCATGCAGAAACCCGCCCACATCTTCGCTGTCTATCACCAGGTCCTGCAACTGCTCGGGCACCGAAACATCGTCGGGCGCGGAGACAGCATCCGGCGCCGCGAAATCAACGTTTATTTCGTCCATGCCTCATTTTACTGTCGCCCAAGCCCAACTCGTCACCCGCCCGGCAATGGAAACAGAATCCTTGCATCTGGCGTGCACCTATGTGCACAATCGACCTATAGTCCACATCACAGGACTCAGGCTTTCCAGCTCATGCAGACGGGCGCCCCGCATTTTTTGATGCAGAGGTACAGACCCATGCCGGCTCAGCCAGCGTCCAGAGTCCCGGACGAAGCACATCAACCACCAGATGAACCGCTTTGGTGCTCTCGCTGCAATACGGACCAGCACCTTCTGGTGAACTCGATTCAGTCGCACTACCCACCCGCGCCCAACATGGTGGAAGTGGTCTACGAGTGCAACGTTTGCAGGTACTCCTACCAACATGTCGCGTCCGTGCGACGCGTGGCCGCGGTCCTGAACCGCCCCGGCATTCCCCAAGGCGTGCTGCAGTTCGGCGGTCAGTACCTCCACTGCGGTGAACCGATGAAAACCAAGAGCTGCGAACTTCGCAGGGTCCAGGCACCTCTGGTGCTGACTCCCGGAGCGCAGCTGCGGATGTACGAGGTACTTATCAATACACGCATCCTCGGGTGCCACTGCGGCTTCCGCATGGAAATCCCGGATTGAGGTTGGGGTCAATGATGAACTACACCAACAATTCCGGAGCTACCGGGAGGGATAGCATGCACGCAGAATCGCAACGAAAAGATCCTTCGACCACAGGTGGAAAGCTGGTGCAAGCCAGCAAGCGCCGCCTTCCGGATCCGCCGGATCCGGACAACCTCCCCATCGACTACCCGGGCTCGGGATGGGATTCCAGCAGGTATCCCTCTACCGTTCCGGGAAACCTTCGGCCGCAGCACTCCACCCGCCGGCAAAGCGCGTGATCATGAGTGAATTCCCGCCGGACCCATCACATCCTGATCCCACCCGCGAGCCAGGGCCCACTCCTGAGCCCGTTCCGTTGCCGGAACCAGGGCCGGCACCCGTGCCGGATCCCACACCCGGGCCTGCCGTGCCTTCGCCACCAAGGCCGGGAGAACCTCCCGCGCCTTTGACGTAGCCCACGCAGGCCGGGCACCCAGGCAGGTTCACTCCACAGACCGGATCCCATATATCCCCCAGTTGGGATCCGAACGAGGGCATGCCGCGCTACAGGGAGCGCGGCATGCCCTTTTCGTATGCCTGGAGGTCTTCCGTCGTCCGCTTTCTCCACCTCATCATCTGTGTTTATGTTGATTTCTATTGACTTACCAACACAAACAAAGATAGAGTCAAGCAATTCCACATCGTTGTGACAGCAGTCACTGATGTGGCTGCAACATAAGCAGCTTGACCGCAATGGAGGGTAAGTGTTCGCCGAAGAACGCCAGCAACTGATCTCCGCACTCGTCGCAGAGCGCGGACGGGTGAGCGTCACTGACCTTGCCGACCGTTTCAGCATCACCACTGAGACAATCCGCCGCGACCTCGCGGCCCTCGAGGTTTCCGGGAACCTGAGGCGCGTTCATGGCGGCGCCGTTCCCTCTGACCTCCTGAGCACACGCGAGGAGAGCATCCTCGAGCGCGCCATCCAGCGGCAGGTGGAAAAACTGCGCATCGCCAACGCAGCACTTGCCCTGATCCCGCAACTCACCACGGGAAGTATCCTGTTGGACGCGGGTTCCACTACGGAAACCCTCGCCGACCTACTGGCCCAGCGCACGCCACCGGCCAACGGAAGTGATGAGCTCGTGGTCATCACGCACGCCATTCCCATCGCCGGCAAGCTCTCCTCCACGCAAGGCATAGCACTCCAAATCCTGGGCGGGCGTGTCCGCGGACTGACGCAGGCCGCCGTCGGGCAGTCAACGGTGGAGGCAGCTCACAAACTTCGCCCGGATATTGCCTTCGTTGGCGCCAACGGCATCCACGCAACTTTCGGGCTCAGCACCCCGGATCCCGAAGAAGCCGCGGTGAAAGCCGCTTTCGTCACGTCAGCCCGCCGCGTGGTGGCCCTGGCCGACTCATCCAAGCTGGACGCCGAAACCCTGGTCCAGTTCGCCACCCTGAAGGATGTTGACACTTTGATTACAGACAGCGAACCGTCCGCGGAACTCACAGCAGCCTTGGCCGACGCCGGGGTCGACGTGGTGATCGCATGATCATCACTTTGACCGCCAACCCCAGCCTGGACCGCACGGTAGAGCTTCCCGGCGCCTTGGCCCGCGGTGAAGTTCAACGTGCGGTGGCCGTCCACCAGGAATCCGGCGGAAAGGGCGTCAACGTCTCACGTGCGCTGGTTGCCTCTGGCCTGGACACCCTGGCAGTCCTTCCGGGCGCCGATTCGGATCCTGTACTTTCAGGGCTGCACGACGGCGGCGTACCGTTCGCGGCGCTGCCCATCGGCCAGGCGTTGCGCAGCAACGTCACGCTCACCGAACCGGACGGTGTCACCACCAAGATCAACGAACCCGGCCCGGAGTTGAGCGGTGAACAGCAGGAAGCCCTGATCGGGCTGCTTCTGGAACGCTCCCGTGGCGCCAGCTGGGTGGTTCTCGCAGGTTCACTCCCACCAGGAGTGCCCGCGGATTTCTACGCCACCATCACTCGTCGACTCCGGTCGAACGCGGACGGAACGGCCGCCCCAAACATCGCCATTGACTCCTCCGGGGCGCCGCTCGCGGCCGCCTTGGTGGGCGATGCCGCAGGAAAGCCGGACCTCCTCAAGCCGAACGCGGAAGAGCTCGCAGAGCTTGCCGCCGCCGCCGGCTTTACCAACGTCTCCACTGCAGACGAACTGGAAGCGGATCCGGCCAAAGCCGCTGAAGCTGCAGCCGCCGTCGTCGCCAGCGGTGTAGGTGCCGTTCTTGCAACACTCGGGTCCAAGGGAGCAGTCCTGGTGACGGCTGAGGGAGCATGGTTCGCCACGCATCCGCCCATCAAAGCCGTCAGCACGGTGGGCGCCGGGGACTCTTCATTGGCCGGCTATTTGTTGGCTGCAACCCAAGGCGGCTCTTCGCAGGACTGCCTTCGTCAAGCCGTGGCACATGGTGCCGCTGCTGCTTCGCTGCCGGGCTCCACTGTCCCGGCAGTCCACCAGACAACCCCCAATGCCGTAACCATCACGGCCCTCCAGAAGGACTCACAGTGACCCAGCTGATCACACCCCAATTGGTCACCCTCGACCAGAACCTGGGCGACTCCCCTGCCGACGTCATCCGCGTCCTGGCTGGCAAAGTTGCAGCCACCGGCCGCGCTTCCGAGGTTGAAGGCCTCTTCGCCGATGCCTACGCCCGCGAGCAAAAGACCGCAACCGGCGTTCCCGGCGGCATCGCTATTCCGCACTGCCGCTCCGCTGCCGTCCAGGAGCCTGCCCTGGCCATGGCGCGCCTGTCCCACAAAGTGGATTTCGGTGCCAAGGACGGCCCCGCTGACCTCATCTTCTTCATCGCAGCCCCGGACGGCGCGGACCAGGAGCACTTGAAGCTGCTCTCCAAGCTGGCCCGTTCGCTGATCAAAAAGGACTTCACGGCGGCCCTGCGTGCGGCAGCCACGGAGCAGGACATTGTGGACCTTGTCGACGGTGCACTGGCCGACAAGCCGGCTGCAGCACCTGCAGGCAGTTTCGCTGCCCCTGCCGAAGCACCCGCTCCCATCGGATCCGGCGCATCGGCTGGACCCAAGCGCATCGTGGCCGTGACCGCTTGCCCCACTGGAATTGCGCACACCTACATGGCTGCCGACTCGTTGGTTGCCGCTGCCAAGGAAATGGGTGTGGACCTTCAGGTCGAAACCCAGGGTTCCTCTGGTGCAAAGCCCCTGGACCCGGCAGTGATCGCAGCAGCTGACGCAGTGATCTTTGCCGTCGACGTGGATGTCCGGGGCAAGGAACGTTTCGCGGGCAAGCCGGTTATCAACGCACCGGTCAAGCGTGGCATTGACGAACCCACCAAGATGGTCCAGGAAGCACTTGCGGCCGCCGACGACCCCCGGGCCCGCCGCGTTCCCCACGCCGGCGCTGAAGAGCAGGCTGAGCGTGCGGAGGAGGAGAAGGGCGAGCACATCGGCCAGAAGCTGAAGCGCGCACTCCTGACCGGCGTCAGCTACATGATTCCTTTCGTAGCCGGTGGCGGCCTGTTGATTGCCTTGGGCTTCCTGCTGGGCGGTTACGACATCACTGAGGTGGCCGACAGGGTGGTGCTGGAGAACAACTTCGGCAACCTGCCTGAAGGTGGGCTTGCCATTTACCTCGGTGCAGTCTTGTTCAAGATTGGGGCCCTGTCCATGGGCTTCCTGGTCCCTGCCTTGGCTGGCTACATCGCCTACGCCATCGCCGACCGCCCAGGTATCGCACCGGGCTTCGTTGCCGGCGCCGTATCAGGGTTCATGGGTGCCGGATTCCTCGGCGGCATCGTAGGCGGTCTCTTGGCCGGCTACGTCGCGCACCTGATCGGGACGTGGCAGGTACCGCGCTGGCTTCGTGGCCTGATGCCTGTTGTCATCATCCCGCTGCTTGCCTCCATCGTCGCCTCGGGCCTGATGTTCCTGGTTCTCGGCGGTCCCATTGCCGGCCTTACCGTAGCTCTGAACAACTGGCTGACCGGCATGAGCGGCGCTTCCGCAGTGGTTCTCGGCATCATCCTCGGCCTCATGATGTGCTTCGACCTTGGCGGCCCCGTCAACAAGGTTGCCTACGCCTTCGCAGTGGCCGGTCTGAGCGCCGGCAGCGCCGACAACCAGGCACCCTGGCTGATCATGGGCACCGTGATGGCTGCGGGTATGGTTCCGCCGCTGGCCATGGCTCTTGCAACAGTCCTGAATAAGAAGCTCTTCAGCCTTGCGGAACGCGAAAACGGCAAGGCCGCCTGGCTGCTGGGCGCATCCTTCATTTCCGAAGGCGCTATCCCCTTTGCCGCAGCAGACCCCCTGCGCGTCATCCCGGCCAGCATGGCGGGTGGCGCCCTGACAGGCGCCCTCTGCATGGCTACCGGGGTCACCTCGCAGGCTCCCCACGGCGGCCTGTTCGTGTTCTTCGCCATCGGTAACCTGCCGATGTTCATCATCGCCATCGTCGCCGGCATGGTGGTCAGCGCCCTGGCCGTTATCGCCCTCAAGCGCTTTGCAGTCAAGAAGCCGGTCGAAACGGAAGCCGTTCCTGCTACTGCCAGCGTCTAGAGCCACCACGGTCTAGACTTCCCACAAAGCAACCCCTCACCACAGCCACCCTTCACAAAGAGGAGTACCAATGCCAGAACGTACAGCCACCATTGCAAGCCGTGTCGGCCTCCACGCCCGCCCGGCAGCGATTTTCGCCGAAGCAGCCGGAGACCTGGATCTCGACGTCACCATCGCACGCCAGGGCGAGCCGGCGGACGACGCCATGGACGCCGCCAGCATTCTGTCCCTGATGAGTCTGGGCGCCTCGCACGGCGACGTTGTGGTGCTGCGTGCCGAAGGTGAAGGTGCAGATGCGGCCCTGGACAGCCTGGTGAAAATCCTCGAAACGGACCACGACGCGTAACAGGGATACGCAAACCCCTCAGCGACACAGATAGAGCCTGCCGACACCCGGATAAGGGTGTCGGCAGGCTCTATCTGTGTCTGTCGCCGTTCAGGAAGGCAGCAACGGCTGCTTCCGTGGGCTTCACTTCCTCCAGTTTGCCCGCTAGGTAGGCCTCGATGATCCTCGGATCGACGTAGGAAGAACGGGCCACGGACGGTGTGTTGCCCAGCAACTCCGAAGCTTCCTTGATGGCCCGCACAATCGCTTGGCGGGGAGTGCCCTTATGGCCTGACTTAATCAGGCAAAGCGCCGCAGCAGCAGTGCCCTTCCACGTTCGGAAATCCTTGGATGTGTAGGCTTCGCCGGCGATACCACGCAAGTACTCATTGATCATGGATGCGTCCACGGACACCCAGGAGCCGTTGGCTTGGTATGCCAACAACCGCTCTTTGCCGGGCCGCTGCGCGAGGGGCTCAAGGAAGGCTGCCAGCCCGGGGTCGTGGATGGATGTGTCCCACAACTGGCCGCTCTTCCCGGGGAACTTCAGGAAGACGTCCTGCCCTTCCACCCTGGCGTGGCGGCATCGAAGCGTGGTGAGCCCGTAAGAGCCGTTCTGCTTCATGTAGACCTCGGAGCCAACGCGAAGCGCACCCAGGTCCACGAGTCGCACTGCAGCAGCGAGGGTCTGTTGCCGGGGGTTGTCTGTGTCCTGCAGGTGGACGGTGACGTTTCGTCGGATTGCCGGCAGGACCAGGCCCAGTTTGGCCGCTCGAAGGAACTTCTCGGTGTCCTTCCGTTCGCGCCACCGAGGATGGTAGATGTACTGGCTGCGCCCTGCGCCATCAACACCGGTGGCCAAAATATGGCCGTGCTCGTAGGGGCTGATCCACACATCGGTCCACGCAGGCGGGATCGCCAGCGCATTAATGCGCTGGCGATCCTCTTTGCTGACCAGGCTCCCGTCGGGATGCCTGTAACTGAACCCTTTTCCTACCTTGCGACGGACGATGCCTGGCTTGGACAGGTCACTGCGCTTAAGCCTGGGCACGGTTCTTCCGCCCTACTCGTGATCAACCGGGCCGGTAACGGCTAGGCCTCGTCCGGATCCGTCACTGCAGCGCCGGCATTCATGATTTCGGCGTTAATCATCCACACCAACTGCTCAAGGCGGGAGATGAACGCGTGAAGCAGGTCCGCCGTCGTGGGGTCTTCCTCGTCCACTTCGTCATGGACGTCGCGCATGGTCTGGACAGCACGCTCCACGCGCTCAGTGACCAGCTTGACCGCGTTCTTGGTGTTTACCAGGCCTGCCGGAAATTCCTCCAGGCGCGTGCCCTTGGCGATGGTTGCGCTGCGCCCGTCGGGCAGGGCATGGAGCGCACGCATACGCTCAGCGGTGTCGTCGGCGAACTGGCGCGTGGCGAGGACCAGCTCGTCCAACTGGAGATGGAGATCGCGGAAGTTCGGTCCCACAATGTTCCAGTGCGCCTGCTTCCCTTGGAGCTGAAGCTCGATGAGGTCGGTCAGGACGATTTGAAGGTTGTCTGCAAGCTGCTGTGACGCTTTCATGTGTTCCTCTCATGGACGTTCATGTGAGCCAAAAACGCGCCGCAGAATGTCTGCGGCCACTGCCCAATCATCAAGTGACGACTGCAATAAGCCTTTCATAAGGATGCTTAGTAGTACAATGAGGAGTGTTACTGTTCACGACCGGCGAACTTCACCACATGGCGAAGGCCGGTACGTGATACACGAAAAGGCACTTTGAGGCCGTGGAACGCCTCCAAGTACCGGCATAACTCAATCGAAGTAAATCGGAATGCATAGTTGGGAATCGGCGATTCATCAAAGATTCCCCCAGAAAGGAACGTGCTGACCATGAATACGCTTCTGATCATTGCTGGTGTAGTAGCAATTGTTCTTCTCTTGGTAGGCGGCTTCACCGAAGCCCTGAGTTGGTTGCTGTGGGTAGGCGTCATCCTCCTCGTCATTGCGGCCATCGGCTGGCTGCTGAGCTTCATGTCGGGTCGCAGGGGACACACGGTTTAACCAGAACCGGACATACCCCACCCGGATTTAGCGGGTAAGCACTAGGCACTTACGGACCGCGAGGGCTGTTCCCACCACTGCAAGTGCGTTGGGAGCAGCCCTCCGGCATCACCCGTCGCCGTCGGCGCCTTCACCGGTCGCCGAAGGTGGCGGGGCCGCATCAGGGTCCCGGGGTGTGGGGAATTCGTCACCAAGGGTGTCAGGGACTCCCTGGGCCGGCCGCTCCGGCGTCTCGCGTTCATCACCCTGGCCAGGCATTTCCTGCTCAGGGGTAGGGGTACCGTAGCCGCCGGGTTCGCTCCCCGGGTCTACGCGGTGTTCGTCCTGGTTCATTGCTTCCTCCTTGGAATTCCGATGAGGCCCCGATAGAAAAGATCGAGGAATGCTGACAGTTCGACCGTAGTCCCGCGCATGGTCGTCGTCCACCAGAACCACAATGGAGGTGCACAGATGGTAGAGCCGGAACAGGCTCCCAGAACCGGTCGCAATGAATCCCTCGAGGAGCGCATGGACCGCAACTGGATGGAACTGATCCAGGAATTGCGGGTACTCCAGACCGGCGTCCAAATTCTGGGCGGGTTCCTCCTAACCCTGCCGTTTCAAGAGCGCTTCGTAGAGCTGGACGACTGGCAACGGAGCCTCTACCTCTTTAACGTGATGGTGGCAGCCCTGACCACCGTCCTCATCGTCCTTCCCGTCAGCGTGCATCGCCGTTTGTTCCGCAGGGGGCTCAAGGCCACACTCGTCTCCACCGCCGACTTCGTGACTAAGTGGGCGCTAGGCGGGGTGGCCCTCCTGATCCTCGGCTCCGCCACCTTGGTATTCGACTTCACCGCCGGCCGGACCGCAGGGATTGTCGCCGCCAGTTTCATCATTCTGGTCCTGCTCCTCCTCGTGGTGGGTACTCCGCTGTGGCTGCACCGCCGCGCCATCCGGAACGGCAACGGCAATGGGGGAAATGCAAGAGAGGTGTAAGCATGCTAAAACCCGCCAAGCACCAGGACACGTCCAGTAAAGACAACAAGCCAGCCCGTCACACTACGAGACAGGCGCCTAGCCAATTCAGAGAAAGGAACGCATCATGCCAGGAAAGAAAAACTCTAGTTTGAAGGACCCCAAACTTTATGAAGAACTCCGCGAGGATGGCGCTTCCAAGGAGAAGGCTGCCCGCGTCTCAAACGCTGCCGCTGCCAAAGGCCGAAAGGAAGTAGGGAGCAAGGGCGGAAAGTCCGGTGACTACGATGACTGGACCATGGACAAGTTAAAGTCACGCGCCAAAGAACTTGGGTTAAAGGGCTACTCGGATAAGAAAAAATCCGAGCTCATCTCCATGCTGCGAAATCATTGACAGCCATGAAAGCAGCGGCCGTAAATCAGGACGGCCGCTGCTTTCACAAACCTCCAATGGGTAAAATCACGACGCCGGTTCACGCCTTTTTCTTGGCCCGCGCCTTTGGTTTGCTGGTAGTTTTGCTGGCGGCAGCGGCGTCGTCGTCCGCTTTTTCCTTGCCGCGTTTCTTGTCCAGGCTGCGCTTGAGGGCTTCCATGAGGTCGATGACGTCCCCGCCCTCGCCTTCGCCTTCCGTCGCACCGAACGTGGCCTCGGTATCCAAGGCTTCGCCCTTTTCCAGTTTGGCCTCAATCAGCGTTCGGAGCTGCGCTTGATAGTCGTCGGTGTATTCATCGGGATCAAAGTCGTGCGCCATGGATTCCACCAAGGCGGAGGACATTTCCAGTTCCTTGTCCGAGATCTTGATGTCGGTCTCCAACGACGGGAACTTGGCCTCGCGGACCTCGTCTCCCCACAGCAGGGCCTGCAGCAACAGAACGTCTCCACGCACCCGCAGAGCCCCCAAACGCGTCTTCTGTCTCAGTGCGTACTGGACGATCGCGATCCTGTCCGTGTCCTCAAGCGTCTGCCGAAGCAACATGTATGCCTTTGGCGATTTGGAGTCCGGTTCCAGGAAATAGCTGCGTTCGTACATGATCGGGTCCAGTTGCTCAGCGGGGATAAACTCCACCACCTCGATTTCGCGGCTATTTTCTTCCGGCAACGACTTCAATTCGGCCGACGTCAGGACCACCGTGCGGCCTTCCTCTTCGTAGGCCTTGTCGATATCCTCGTACGCCACAACTTCGCCGCAAATTTCGCATTTCCGCTGGTACCGAATGCGCCCGCCGTCCTTATTGTGGACTTGGTGCAGGCCTATATCGTGATCCTCCGTGGCACTGTAGAGCTTCACTGGTACGTTGACCAGACCGAACGCGATAGATCCCTTCCATATGGCCCTCATGCACCCAGTCAACAGCACAACCCAGCGGAGGAGAAGAGGTGGCAGGCAAGCAACAGGAGCGGGTGAACGTGGAAGGCCACGAGCTCACCCTCACCAACCTGGGCAAAATCATCTACCCCGAAACCGGCACCACCAAGGCAGAAGTGCTGGAGTACTACGCCGCCGTGGCACCTTTCCTGATTCCGGCCGCTGCCAACCGCCCCGTCACCCGTAAGCGCTGGGTCAACGGCGTGGGCACGGCCGAGCACCCCGGCCAGGTGTTCTTCCAGAAGAACCTCGAGGACTCCGCGCCGAAGTGGATTCCCCGTGCCGCCATCCAGCATACGGACCACACCAACGTGTATCCCATGGTCAACAACCTGGCGACGCTCACGTGGATGGCCCAGATCGCCTCCTTGGAAATCCACGTTCCGCAGTGGCAGGTGGACCCTTCAGGGAAGCCGCTCCGGCCCGACCGCTTCGTCCTGGACCTCGATCCCGGCCCTGGCGCGGGACTGCCCGAGTGCGTTGAAGTTGCCAAGCTGGCCCGTTCCATCCTGCAGGACATGGGCATGGATCCTGTGCCTGTCACCAGCGGCAGCAAGGGCATTCACCTCTACACCGGTCTCGACGGGACCCTGAAGTCCGAGCAAGTTTCCGCCTTCGCCAAAGAGCTCGCCCGCGCCCTGGAATCGGACCACCCGGAACTGGTGGTCAGCGACATGAAGAAGTCCCTCCGCCACGGCAAAGTGCTGGTGGACTGGAGCCAGAACAGCGGGAACAAGACCACCATCGTCCCCTATTCGCTGCGAGGAAAGGCCCACCCCACAGTCGCCGCGCCCCGCACTTGGCGGGAGCTCTCCTCCCCTTCGCTGGACCACCTCGACTACTTGGCCGTCATGAAGCGCGTTGCTACCGGGAAGGACCACTTTGCGTCCATCTCCGACCGGCACCTGCCGCCCCACGGGGAAGATGAGAATGACGACGACGACGCTGCTGCCGGAGGCAGTTCAGGCACCGCCGGTTCCGCCCGCGGTTCGGTCCGGGCCCGTGAGCGTGTGGTGACGGTCGAGAACCGTCTCGCCAAATACGTCGGGATGCGCGATCCGGGAAAAACCCCGGAGCCGTTTCCGTCGTCGTCGGCTGCTTCTGCCTCGCCCCGAACCGGAGGCTCCTCTTCCGATCAACCTAAGCCCGGCGATCCCCCACCGCCAGGCGGCATCTTCGTCATCCAGGAGCACCATGCCCGCCGCTACCACTTGGACCTGCGTTTGGAGCACAACGGCGTCCTGGCGTCATGGGCGCTGCCGCGTGGCGTCCCGGAAACTCCTGACCGCAACAACCTTGCCGTGCATACCGAGGACCACCCCATGGAATACGCGAACTTTGCTGGCGTGATTCCCAAGGGTGAGTACGGGGCAGGGACTATGACCATTTGGGACCGCGGTGAGTACACGTGCGAGAAGTGGCGCGACGGCAAGGAAGTAATCGCGACCCTTACAGGCGAGCCAGGTGGTGGTCTTGGTGGCACCAAACGTTTCGCGCTCATCAATACGGGTCAGAACTGGCTCATCCATCTCATGAAACAGCAGCCGGGGGGTCGCAAGGTCGGGAAAACTACGGCTAAATCTGTTGCGCCCGATCCCGCCAAACCCGCGGCTCCCCAAGCCATGCCGAACTACACCCCCATGCTCGCCACCTCAGGGACCACTGCCGATCTCCGCGGCGATGACTGGCTGTATGAACTCAAGTGGGACGGAATCCGGGCGATCATCACCGGCACCGACGGCAAGATCCGACTCATGAGCCGCAACGGAAACGATCTCACCGCCGCCTACCCCGAACTTACGGACCGTGCGTGCTGGCCCGACGGCGACTTCGTGGCTGATGGCGAAATTGTGGCGCTCGGCAAAGGATCGCGGCCTGACTTCGGGCGACTGCAGCTCCGGATGAACCTGGTCAAAGCTGCGGACATCGAACGAGCCCGAACAACGGTTCCGGTGCAGCTCATGCTGTTCGACCTTCTTTACGACGACGGCACAGACCTGAGCGGACTGCCTTTCCGAGAGCGTCGTGAGAGGCTTTCCGGGTTTGCGGAGCGCTTACCCAAAGGCTGTCCGCTGCATCTTTCAGCAGTTTTGGATCACGACGTAGAAGATCTCATGAACAGCGCCGCCGAACTTGGCTTGGAAGGTGTCATGGCCAAGAAGGCCGACAGCCGCTACGTGCTCGGCCGCCGCAGCAGGTCCTGGATCAAGCTCAAGCTGGAGCAAAGCCAGGAAGTGGTGGTAGGCGGTTGGCGTCCCGGTGCGGGTGCAAGGAGCGGGACCTTCGGAGCTTTGCTGCTGGGCATCCCCGACGGCGACAAGCTGCACTACGTGGGCCGGGTGGGCACCGGGTTCAAGGACTGGCAGCTTCGGGACGTCATGGAGAAACTGAAACCCTTGCTGGTGAATGACTCCCCCTTCGCGGACATTCCCCGAGAGGATGCTGCGGGCGCCAAGTGGGTGAGCCCTGATCTGGTGGCCGAGGTAACTTTCGGTGAATGGACGGGCCCGGGCCGGCTACGGCACCCGGTGTGGCGTGGCTGGCGTCCGGACAAGTCACCTGGCGACGTAGGCCAGCCCAACTAGGTAGCAGTTCAGGTCGTTCTCAGTGCTCAGAACGGCCTGAACTGCTACCTAGTTGGGCTGGCGACGCAGGGTTGGTTCGGGTTGGTTCAGTTGGTCGGCGTGTTCGCTAGGACGAGTGCGGCATTTGCGGGCGGCTGGTCCTATGGATCGCCGTCACAGCTGCACCTTGGCCCATACGGCCGTGGGCTTGGTCGCGTTCCTTCGGGTGGCGACGTTTGCCGTTTCCGTCCGGCCACTGCTTGCTCTGGTCAGCACCCAGTGCGACGGCGACGGTTGTCGGCTCGGGCATCGGCGCCATGCCCATGGACTCCACCAAGTGGCTAGCAACCTCAGGATTGATGCGTTCGGACTCGTGATTCGCAGTCATGGTTCTTCCTTTCCAGTGCCTGTATTTCCAGTGTGCCTGTATTTCCGGTGTGCCTGTCCGCTGGTTTTACCAGCGAACCTTCTTCTCGGTCTTGGCTTGCTTGCCGCTGGCGGAGGTGGGCTTGTGCCCCTTGCCGGTGCTTTGCCAACCGGCTGGCGCACCACCCCCGGATTTGCTGGCCAGCATGGCCTTCTGGGCGTCGGTCAGTTTGGACTTAATACCGCCGGAAGCCGGGGTCTTCTTGTTTTCGGAAGGGTTGGCAGTCATTCGTGGACTCCTAAAAGTGTGAGTCCTGAAGAGACACGCATCCCTGTCGTTGCGGTTCGGGAAAGGGCATCGAGAACGGGAACGGCATGGAGGCAGGGCCTCAACAGGCGTGGATTTTTGTCAGCTGAAACGCGGTAGCGTGCTTATGGAGAAGCAGGCGCCGGTCTACTCAAAAATCAGTGTTCCCATGCCTCATACCCTAACCAAGTCCCGGCAGATTTGTGAACCCCTCAGCTGCAGCTTCTTCATGCTCCACAGGAATTCTTCCTCGGTAAGCATGGCAAACGTGACCGGCAGAGCATCCATCGCCACCACACTGCGTGCCGCGGCGTCGCACGGGCAACCCGTGAAACCGTCAGCTTCCGGGCCAGAATCCGGCCCGATAAGTGGGCTCTGCCAAACAATTTGGTAACAACGTGCTCCGGAAGGCAAGAACGAGCCAGGATCCGCATGATTGCAGGGCAAGAGCGGGTAATGAGATGCAACACAGCTAGGCAATTTGCACCCCCAGATGGCCCAAAAATCGGATCTCAACTCGGGTTTTGGGTCAAAAACCCGTAAAATTGAAACCCTGCCCAGAGCGGGGCAGCAGAAGTCGCAAGCAAATGACCTCCCTAGGAGAAGCCCAAATGCCCACAGACCAAAGCAACACCGTCTCTCCGGATGGCGCAAGGAACGCCACCGGGAACCAGGTATTGGCAGACCACACCCCGGTCGCCACAAACGCAGCAAGTTCAACAGGTACAGCAAAGAAAACGAAGCTTCGCCCGAAGCGCCGGCTGAAAGAATCCGACGTCAACGTGGTGAACAAGCCGATGCTGCGCAAAGCACTAGGCGGCACGATCGTCGGCAACACCATGGAATGGTACGACGTCGGCGTGTTCGGCTACCTCATCACCACCATGGGCCCTGTTTTCCTGCCGGAAGCAGACAAGTCCGTCCAGACACTCTTCCTTCTGGGCACCTTCGCCGCAACCTTCATCGCGCGCCCCCTCGGCGGCGTCGTGTTCGGTTGGCTTGGCGACAAGGTCGGCCGCCAGAAGGTGCTCGCAGCAACACTGATGCTCATGGCGGCAAGTACGTTCGCCGTCGGCCTCCTTCCCGGCTACGCCCAGATCGGCATCTGGGCCGCCGCGTTGCTGGTGATCCTGAAGCTCGTCCAGGGCTTCTCCACCGGCGGCGAGTACGCCGGTGCCACCACCTTCGTCAGCGAGTACGCTCCGGACAAGCGCCGCGGCTACTTTGCCAGCTTCCTTGATATGGGCAGCTACATCGGCTTCGCCCTCGGTGCCGCTTTGGTTTCGGTCCTGCAGCTTACGCTCGGACAGGCAGCCATGGAGGAATGGGGCTGGAGGATTCCGTTCCTGATCGCTGGTCCGCTGGGCCTCATCGCCGTGTACTTCCGTAGCAAGATCGAGGAATCACCCCAGTTCCAGGCAACCCTGGACGCCCAGGAAGCCTCCGCCAAGGACGCCGCATCGCAGGACGCTGCCGTTGCCAAGGGCCCCATTGGCATCATTAAGGCATACTGGCGCCAGATCGTGCTGGCCATGATCCTCGCAGCCGCAGCCAATACAGTTGGTTACGCCCTGACGTCGTACATGCCCACGTATCTTACGGATTCCAAGGGTTACGACCCCGTCCACGGCACGTTGCTGACCATCCCGGTCCTGGTGATCATGGCTGTTTGCATTCCACTGACCGGTAAGCTCTCCGACCGCATCGGCCGCCGCCCCGTGCTGTGGATCGGCGCAGGCAGCACCATCGTCTTCGCCATTCCGGCCTTTCTGCTGATCGGCATTGGGGATATCTGGTCCACGCTGGCTGGTCTCGCCCTGGTCGCCTTCCCGGTGACGTTCTACGTCGCCAACCTGGCGTCGGCCCTTCCGGCGCTGTTCCCCACGTCCAGCCGTTATGGCGGAATGGGCATCGCTTACAACTTCTCGGTAGCGATCTTCGGCGGAACCACACCGTTCATCGTCCAGGGCCTGATCGAAGGCACGGGCGACGACATGATGCCTGCGTACTACCTGATGGCCACGTCCATCATCGGTGCGATCGCCATCTACTTCCTTCGTGAATCCGCGCAGCGCCCCCTGCCCGGCTCCATGCCCAGCGTGGACACCCAGGCCGAGGCACGTGAGCTCGTAGCAACGCAGGACACCAACCCGCTCATCAGCCTGGACGAGATGCCGTTCGACGGCCAACCCCTTGATGATGCCGTGTTTGGCAAAGGCAGCAAGGACCTGACTCCCGCTTAGGAACTCAGTGCCTGCAACTTCTGCGCAGCGATTCAGATAGTTCGCGGCAGCAAGCCGCCCACCGTAGCCACCAGCCCCAAGGCGCTCTCCTTGAGGTTGGTGGCTACGGCTGTTAAATAGCGTTCGACGGCGGTGCTCACCTCAAGCCGGCAGCAAACCCCTGACTGCCTCGCCAATGATCCGCGCACCTTCCGGGAAGCCGCCCGGATTGGGGCCGGCGTAGTTGAGCCGGATGTACGGTCCTTCCGGTTCCGCGGGGAACCACTCGGTGCCTGCGGCAATGAGCACCCCGGCCGCTTCGCAATCCTTGGTGAGCTGTTCGACGTCGAACCCGTCCGGCATCCGCAGCCACAAGTTCAAACCGCCTTTTGGCAGGTGGCTGAGATGTGCCTGCGGAACATGCTCGCGGAGGCTGGTGACCAGCAAGTCGCGCCGCGACTGCAGCTGGTGGCTGAGGCCGCGAAGGTGCGTGTGCCACCCTGGCTGCGTGACGACGTCGAGCGCTGCTGCTTGAAGCAGACCGCTGACGTACATCGACTCGGCGGCCTGCGCCCCCATGATGCGTTCGCGTGCCGGACCTCGCGCTATGACGGCGGCGATACGGATGGACGGCGAGACGCTCTTGGTCAGCGAGCGAATGTAGACCGCATGCCCGGAATCGTCTTTGGCGGCGAGGGGGACCGACGGCGCGGTGATGCCGAAGTCGTGCGCCCAGTCGTCCTCCACCAGGAAGGCCCCGCGCCGCTGGATTATCCGGAGCACCTCTTCCCCCCGATCGGCCGACCACTGCGCTCCCGTGGGGTTGGCGAAGTTCGGCTGCGCGTAGAACAGTCGGGCGCCCGATTCCTCGAAGGCCCGGTCCAGTTCATCAGGGTCGGGACCGTCCGGACCGCTCGGGACAGGAATGACATTGACGCCCGCTTGGCCCGCCGCCAGCAGCGCACCCCAGTAGCTGGGCGACTCTACAAGCAGCGGCTGGCCGTGTCCCACGAGACCGCGGAAAATCGAGCTGAGTCCGCTCTGGCTTCCCGGAAGTACGACGACGTCGCTCGGCTGGGGTGGGGTGACGCCCACCGGCGTTGAGGTACTGAGTTCCTGCGCGAACCAGGTCTGGAGTTCAGGAAGTCCCTGCGCTGGCGGCCGGGACAGGGCAGCGTCTCCCCTTGCGGCACGTGTGAGGGCGGCGCGGACGAGTCTTTCGGGGAGGAGTTCGCGGTCCGGGTAGCCGGAATGGAACGCGATAACGTCGTTGGTAGCGCTCCGCATGGCGGCAGAGTTCAGGGGTCGCGCGGCTTGGGCTGCCCGCAATGCTGCTGTTTGCCAGCCGTAGTCGGAGGGCCTGGCGGTGCGGTAGGCCCTGACGAAAGTTCCAACGCCGGGGCGGCTCTCAATCAGGCCCTGGGCCGTGAGTGTCCTGAGGGCCTTCTGAACCGTGACGGGGCTGGCTTGGTACTCAGCAACGAGTTGGCGCGTCGATGGCAGCTTGGCTCCCGGCGCAGCCCCTGCGATCCATTCTTTTACTCGCGAGACGATTCGGGAACTGCTATCGTTGTTCATGAGTCCTAATAGTAGCGCTACTACACTTTTGCGGCCAGTGGTATCCACGCGGACATCAACAGGTGTTTGGTGGGGCCTCCTTGGCGTCGTCACTTTCTCCTTCACCGTTCCACTGACACGGGTGGCTGTGGAGGGAATGTCTCCCCTGTTTATCGGTGCCGGCCGCGCCGTTGTTGCCGCCATCCTCGCAGCGCTTGCTTTGGCGCTGGCTCGGCAGCCCCGTCCCCGTGGCGTCCAATGGGTGCGGCTGGCTGTAGTAGCCGGAGGAATCGTGGCTGGATTCCCCCTGCTGACAACGTTCGCGTTGACCAGTACTTCCGCCAGCCATGGAGCTGTGGTGATCGCGTTACTGCCCGCAGCCACAGCGACGGTAGCGGTAATCAGGGGACGGGAACATCCTCGTCCCTTGTTCTGGGTACTGACAGTGGTGGGCGTGATTGCCGCCGTGGTGTTCGCTCTGGTTCAGTCCGGTGGATTTGGTGCGCTGCACTGGGCGGACCTTCTGCTGTTGGGAGCCGTGGTGGCTGCTGCCATCGGCTATGCAGAGGGCGGGTTGCTGGCCCGGGAACTCGGCGCATGGCAGACCATTTCCTGGGCTCTAGTGGTGGCTGCACCCGTGATGATCCTACTGACGGTGGTATCGCTGGGGTCCGGCGCACCTTCCGCCACTCCCGTCCAGTGGTTGTCCTTCGCGTATCTGGGGGTGGTGAGCATGTTCCTCGGCTTCTTCGCCTGGTACCGGGGCCTGGCCATCGGACCCATGGCGCAGGTCAGCCAGATCCAACTTGTCCAACCGGTCATGAGCATCGCCTGGGCCGGGCTCTTGTTAGGTGAGTCAATGACGTGGACCACCGTGGTGGGCGGCCTCGCGGTGATACTCTGCGCCGGTGCCGCCGTTCGCGTCAGGCTCAGGAAGTAGGAACCCATGTACACACCAGCTCATTTTGCAGCCTCCGATGAGGCCATCGCCTCCCTGCTTCATCATGCCGGAGCAGGCAACCTGGTCACTATGACGGACGGCGGCCTACTCGCAACTCTGCTGCCGTTCGTCTTTGAACCCACACTTGGTGAACACGGCGCCCTTCACGCGCACATGGCCCGCAACAACACGCAGTGGTCCTCTGCCTCCGAGGGGGAAGCCCTCATGATCGTGCAGGGTAACGATGCCTACATCTCGCCCTCTTGGTACGCATCCAAAGCCGAACACGGCCGGGTAGTGCCCACCTGGAACTACTCCACGGCACATGTTTACGGTGAATTAGTGGTCCACGACGACGTCGAGTGGCTGGGCAGGCACGTGCGGCATCTCTCCGACCACCATGAGGGCGGAATGCCCCGACCTTGGACGGTGGACGAAGCACCCGAGCGGTTCATTGCCGGGCAGTTGCGGGCGATTGTCGGCGTCGAGCTTGTCATCAGCAGGGTTGAAGCGAAAACCAAACTCAGCCAGAACCGCAATCCAGCTGATGTAGACGGAGTCATCGCGGGACTTCGTGCCCGTGGCGACTCGGCGAGCGCAGCCGATGTGGAACGGGCAAGGACCTCGTAGAATCGGCGCATGCGCGAGGTTCCGGTGGGATCGATCCACCATCTTGAGATCTGGGTGCCGTTCCTTGAACGGGCGAGGGAAGAGTGGGGCTGGCTCCTGGGGGAGCTAGGTTATGAGCCGTTTCAGGAGTGGCCCACGGGTTGCAGCTGGAAGCTTGACGGCATGTACGTGGTGGTGGAGCAGACTGATGCAACCACCGCTACAACCCACCGACGCACAGATCCCGGGGTCAATCACATCGCCTTCCACGCCGGGACCCGGGAGAACGTGGACAGGATCCGGGCACTAGGTGCGGACGCGGGCTGGTACGAGATGTTCGAGTCGAAGTACCCGCACGCCGGCGGCCCGGACCACTACGCGGCATACCTGCTCAACACGGACAGCTATGAGGTCGAGTTGGTGGCCGGTTAACCCGACCGACTGAGTTACCTGGGCGGGACCACAGGACGCCACATGGCTACGCGGGGCCAGCGGGTCAGTCCCAGCTCGGCCTCGTGTTCCATGAGGCGGGTCAGCTCCGGACCCCAGCTGCCGGCGTCGAGCACTTCGAACCCGAGGCGGCGATAGTACGGGGCGTTCCACGGCACGTCCCGGAACGTGCTCAGGGTCTGGCGCTGCATCCCGTGTCCTCGCGCCCACACGCGTGCGGCATGCAGCAGTTCCCGGCCCAAACCTTGGTGTGCTTGATCCGGGTGGACGCTGACCTGTTCCACATGTCCATTGCCGTCAACGATGTCCGTCAACAGGTACGCAACCGGGTAGTCGAGCCCGTCGACGGAAACCCAAGCGCGCCCGGCCGTGGCATAGCTGTTCAGCTCGTCGGTGGAAAGGGGCTCGTCGTCCGCGATGGAATCCATTCCCAAAGCCCGGAAAGCCTCGCCCGCGGCACGCTCGATGTCCTGCAGAATCAGCAGGTCGTCCGCGTGCGCGAGCCTGATCATTGCCGGGAGTCCAGGACGGGAGGGGCTGGTGCCGCCAGGAACGCGTTGCGCTTCTCAATCAGGTTCTGCAGGTATCGGGCCAGTATCAGCTTCTCCACCAGCCTCCCCAGCGGACCGAACGGCGCAGCGAATTCCACCGTATCCACCATGAGTGTCCCGCTGCCGTCCGGCCGGAACTCGTGCGTGTGGCGGAGGTACTTGAAAGGACCCTTCACCTGTTCATCAGAGAACGACGACGGCGCCTCCATCCGCGTTATGCGACTGGTCATGCGGAACCGGACTCCGAGGTGCCATGCCTGCCAGGTAACAGTCTCACCTTCCGAGATCAGGCCCGTGGTGACGCCGCCGATGGCCTTCTCGCGGCTCTCCGTCATCGACCCAACGTGGGCGTCGATGTTCCGGGAAAGATCAAACAACTCCTGCGGTGACAGGCTGGAGCGGGTGCGGCAGACGAAAGCGACGGGCATACCTCGATCTTCCCAGAACTTCCTCCGTCCGCGCGCCCAAGTCCGCTACGGGTTGTGACCGGGCTAATGGCGGCCCGGGCAGCGATAGTGCTAATTTCCAAAGACAAGCCCCGACCGATTGGTGGTGTTCCCCCGTGCCCGCACTCATGTCGCATGCCCGTGAACTCCACCGGATGGGTCCTGCCAACAACGACCACCTCTCGGCCGTTCGGGTGGCCCTGAGCGTTGCAGTACCAGGGCTGTTCCTTATTCTCATCGGCCGCCCGGACCTTATGATGTACGCCGTGTTCGGTGCACTCACCGGCATGTACGGCCGCAACGAAACGCATCGGCTCAGGCTCAAACACCAAGCCCAGGCTGCCCTGTTCCTGGTTGGGGGGCTCACCATCGGCGTGTTCCTCTCCGTCCACCACATCCACTCCTGGTGGTTGGTACTTGTGGCAACCCTTTTTGCCGGCGCCGGATCCCTTTATGCGGACGGCGTTCGCCTCAGGCCCATAGGCCCGTTCTTCGGGATCCTCGCGCTGGGTGCCTGCGCCTCCGTGCCAACCAATGTGCCATTCACGACGGCGGTACTCATCGGCGCCGCGTCCGCCGCGTTTTCCTTGGTGGTTGGTTTCAGCGGCTGGTTTTGGCGGCGCACGTGGGCGGCGGGTGCAGGCCGGGACGTTCCGGTCCTTCGCGGGCCGCACCCTCGGGCTGCCTTGGACCGGGCTGTTCTAGTTCACGCTGCACGCTATTCCCTCGCAGTCGCTGCAGCCGGGGTAATAGGAGTGCTGAGCGGCAGCGGCCATCCCCACTGGGCCATGGCTGCCGCGGCCGTGCCCCTCGCGGGCGCCGACCTCCCAAGTCGCGTCCACCGGGGTATCCACCGCATCGTGGGGACGTTCCTCGGCTTGGGGATAGTCGCCGTCGTACTTTTCCCCAGTCCGCTATCGCCGCTTCAGTATTTCCCCGGTCAAACCGCGGAGGTGCTCGCTGTGCTGGTGATTCTGTGCCAGTTCCCCACCGAGCTGTTCATGGCACGGCATTACGGGTGGGCCATGGTGTTCTTCACGCCGGTGATCCTGTTGATCGCGCAACTCGCCGCGCCCATGGATCCAGGGGTGCTGGTCATGGAGCGTGCCATTGAGACGTTCTTGGGAGCCGTGGTGGGGATCGCAGTGGCGGTGCTGGTGCGGGCCCCGAGGGGCCGGGTCGTTACGTAACCGGGTCAGTCCGTAAAGGGATCAGTTGGTAACGACGAGGATATTCGGGTGGATTTTCGTCAGGCCGCTCGACTCAAGCTCCTTAGTGTCATAGCCGTCGGAAACCAAAACAGCAGATTTCTGGTCGGGACCACTGATTCTCAGCATCTCCCCCTGAATGGAATCAGTGCAGCCACTATGAGAGAGCGATGGGTCCGCATTTTCTACGACCAGGCATGACGGGCGGCCCTGTTTGCCCTGTCCCAAGTAGTACTTCTTCCCGTTCGCTTCAGCGACCAACAGCACCTTTTCCAAGTCGAATAGCTCAAGTTTCAGGCCCGTCGGCGGAGTGTCGGCCTCCGTCGCCTCTCGCTCCAAAGCCTTGAAGCCCGTGTTGCTCGTTCCGGTGCAGCCGCTCAACAGCACTCCGCTGACTACCACAGCCAAGATGAATGCCAAGGATTTATTCTTCACAGCACTGCCCCTCAGGCTCGAATGAACTGTCATACTAACCCGGGTCTCAGTTTTTACGGTTCGAGCGGCCGCCGGGGTGGGCCCGAGGTGAGCTTCGCCGGCAGGATACGCGCGAAGAAGCTGACCACTTTGTACCGGCGCGTGGGGATGGAGACACTCTTGCCCTTGGCGTTGTCCTCCAATCCTTCGCGGACTACACGCTCCGCTGTGAGCCACAAGAACCGGGGAGCAACGGTTTTGTCCATGCCCATACGGTCGTGGAATTCGGTGTGAGTGAAACCTGGGCAAACCGCGGTGACCTGCACGCCGGATTTCGCGTAGGTGATGTTGGCCCACCGGCTGAATGTCACTTGCCATGCTTTGGCGGCGGAGTACGTACCCCTGTTGGCGAACGCTGCCACGCTGGCGACGTTGATGATCCGCCCCTTGCCGCGAGCCAGCATGACTTCAAGTGCAGCGTGGCTCAATTCCATGGGTGTCTGGACGTGGAGCCTCAGGTGGCGACGTTCCTCGTCCAAGTCATTCCGTTCGAACGACTTCAACAGTCCGATTCCCGCGTTGTTGACCAGGACATCCACCGGCCGTGCAGCGTCCCGCAAGCGGTCAGCCACTGCCGAGACGCCGACGTCGGTGGTTAAGTCCGCGGAAAGGACCTCCGCCGAGATACTGAAGTCGCGTTCGAGTACCTCGGCGTTTTCTTTTAGCCGCTCTTCATCGCGGGCCACGAGGACAAGGTGGTGTCCGGCTTCGGCGAGCTGGCGGGCGAATTCTGCGCCAAGCCCAGCGGTAGCACCGGTAACCAAGGCAGTGAGTTCGTTGGCTCGAGTGGTCATGCGCCTAGACTAGCCCCTCCCCTTTTCCCGCGCCGAGGTGTGTGAATGGTCTACGCGTACTGGGTGATGTGCAGACTATTAAGTGTGGTTGAACCACCTACTGCGTAAAGGGAGACGTCATTGCTCGTCAAGGACGGAAAGATCAGTTCCGTCATGGTGACTTGGCCCCCTTGAGCAAATACCTCCACGGAACAGCGGTCCACGAAGAGGGTGAGCTGGTACACCCCGTCTGCCGACCGAATGGGTGCGGTGTCGATGGATGCGAAGGCATCGTGGAAGTCTGTTTGCCCGGAATCGCGGCGGTCGATGACGAGGGTCGCTTCCGTAGGGCGGACGCCTATGCGGGTTCCTAGCGCACCTTCGCCACGTACCACGAGCCCAAATTCTTCGGCGGTTCCCGGGGTGAGGGTGACGTCGATTCGTTGGACGACGCCTGCTGCGCCGTCAATAATCGTGGTTCCCTCCGGGATGGTGGTTTCAGGGAGGCTGAAGTTTGAGACCGAGTCACTTACGGCAGCCCAGTCCCCCACCGGCGTCTGCACCAGGCGCGTCTCGCCGTCGATTGTTTGGAGCGTCAGTTCCCGGACCAGTGACATGGGGCTTCGCCATGACGCTGTGGGAAGTCCGTTGACGTACTGCCAATTGTTCATCCACGCAATCATCAGGCGTCGGCCCTCTGGTGCATCGCTGAAGGAGACGGCGGCGTAGTAGTCCCGGCCCCAGTCCAGCCACTGGTACTCGCCCAGCCGGTCAGGATCTTGAAGGCCGTCAGTCACTGTCGTGGCTGAGGTGAACGTGACGCCGTCGAAGTCACCTACGAAGTACTGCCCGGCCGATCCGCCATTTGGACCGCCCGGGTTCAGGTTAACGGTGAGCACCCATTTAACGTCTTCGGGGTCGCCGTCGACTGCCATGGGAAACAGGTCCGGGCATTCCCAGATACCCCCTGTGGCGTTCGCGGGACCGAAGGTACTCAGGTACTCCCAGTTCCTGAGATCCAGGGACTTGTAAAGAAGAACCTGGAAGTCCTGCGCCTCAACGGCCGCCATGACCCAGTAGCTGCCGGCGTCGCCCTCGTAGCGGAACACTTTAGGGTCGCGGAAATCAGCTGAACGACGATCCAGAACGGGATTCTCCGCGTATTTAGTCCAGGTGTATCCACCATCGAGGCTGTAGGCCAGCGACTGGGCCTGGATTCCTTCCAGCCCGGATGCGGGTTTGAAGGCGCTGGTGTAGATGGCTACCAGGGGTGCTGTTCCGTCCTTGCCGAAGCCGCTGGTGTCCTCCCGGTCGAAGACTATGCTGCCGGAGAAGATATCTTCGTGCTCGTCACAGGCGATGGCGACGGGATGGTCAGTCCAGCTCACGAGGTCGGTGGACGTAGCGTGGCCCCAGGACAGATTGGCGTGCTCGCTGCCGAACGGGTTGTTCTGGTAGTAGAGGTGGTAGGCGCCGTCATGGAAGATGAGGCCGTTGGGGTCGTTGATCCAGGTGCCTCCGGTGCTGTAATGAAGGGCGGGCCGGAAAGTGTCGGTTGTCGTGGCGGCGGCAGTCATGAAAGTGAGTCTCTTTCTGGGTGGAGGGGGTTCAGTCCCGTAGACCAGGCAGGCCGGTGAGTCAGCTCCGGCCTGCCCGGGTGTTGGTAGTTAGGAGTTCTTCTTGAAGCGGTCGTAGGCCGCTTGGTAGACCTCGATCATCTTGTCGACTCCCACGTTTTTGAGCTGGGTGACGTAGCCGTCCCACTCCTGGTCGATGCCGCCGGAGACGATCCACTTGGCGGTGTTTTGCTTGACCAGTGAGGTGACGTCGGCCTGGATGGTGCCGATCTGCTGGAGCTCTTCGTTGGAAAGTGCAACGGGCGGGTAGCCGTCGTTGCCCGCAAAGGGCTTGTAGTTTTCGTTGACCGTCTTTTGGCGGGCCGCGGCTCGTGGTTCGGGCGCGACGACGGAGGTGAAGTTCTCGGCGGTGTTTGCCTTCGGGCCACCCGGGGCCACCTTTTGGCGTCGTTCGCCTTCGCTGGTTCCGGCCGGTGCCGGAATTTGGGTCAGGATGCCGCTGGCGTCCTTCTGGAGGGTTTCACCGATGGGTCCCCAGTTGGCTTGGGCGGACTGGATGGGATCGTAGAGGTTGTCGGCCCAGCGCATGGTCGCTGCCGGGTATTTGTTGGCCCGGGTGATGGCGAATGCGCCGCGGGCGATTTCCTGGTTGTTGGACTGGCTGGCGATTCGTTTACCGTCGACTCCCTCAAGGACGGGCACCAGGGCGTAGTCGCCGGCGCGGTCCGCGCCAACCATCTCGGGAATTTCCCACCACACAAAGGAGCCTAGGTTTTCCGTAGCGGCCTTGCCCTTGGCCAAATAGGCTTTGTCATCCTGGGAGAAGGACTCCGGGTCGATCAGGCCTTCCTTGTACCACTCGTGCAATGTTTGGATGGCCTTCTTGTAGCCATCCTGGGTGGCCGTGAAAATGACCTTGTCGTCCTGAACGATGCGGTGGTCCATGTTGTCCGGAGTTCCGCCGAGGGCAGCGATCAGGTCCACGATGTCACCGCACCATGAGCCGGGCATGAAACTCAGGGGAATGGTTTTGCCTGTGCCTGAGGCGTCCTGGGCTTTGAAAGCCACCAAGGCGTCGTGGAACTCATCGATGGTCTTGGGCATGGGGATGTTGAGCTTCTTGAGCCAGGAGGTGTTGATGGCCAGTTGATTGGGGAACTGCACCAGGCCGAGCTCTTCCACGGACGGCAGAGAGTAGATGTGTCCGTCCGAAGAGGTGATCGCTGCCTTGATGTCCGGGCGCTCGGAGAGGAGTTTGGACAGGTTCGGCGCGTTTTTCTCGATCAGTCCCTCCAGAGGGATCAAAGTGCCGCTGGCGGAGTAGGTGGCGATCTCGGCGTCCGTCAGGCCTGTGTTGAAGAACGCGTCCGGCAGGTCGCCACTGGCCAGGATCAGGTTCTTCTTCTCCTGGAAGACCGTCTCGGGAAGGTTCTCCCACTCAACATGGACGTTGGTGGCCTTTTCCCATTCCTTCACGACGGTCATCGTGTTGTAGTCCGGGGCAAGGGCCGACTTTGTTCCGGAGAACTTCAACGTCAGCTGCTCGCTGACAATCGGGAAGCCCTCCTCCTGAAAACCGAAGTCTGCAGAGGCATCTTTGATCTCCGTGGTGCCTGAGCTGGAGCCGGAGCAGGCGGTGAACGTCAACGTTCCGGCCATCACGGCGCCAAGGACGGCGAGTTTGCGGCTGATTGCCATGGTCATTTCCTGTTCTGAGGTGTTTTGGATGAAGCCCAGGGCCGAACGCCTTGGACCGTTTCTTAGAGGTGAGCGATTATTTGACGGCGCCGATCATGGCGCCCTTGGTGAAGTGCTTCTGCATGAATGGCAGGGCAATCATGAGTGGCAGGCTCGAGACGACGATCATGGCGTACTTGGTGAGCTCTGCGATCCTTTGCGCTGCTGCATAGGATTCGATGTCCCCGCCGGTTGTACCGGTGGAAGAGACGTCTGACTGGATCAGGATGTTGCGCAGAACCAGCTGCAACGGGTACTTGGTGTCGTCGTTGAGGAAGATCAGGGCATCGAAGAACGAGTTCCAGTGGGCCACCACATGCACCATGATCATCAGCATGATCAGCGGCTTGGAAAGCGGCAGGACCATGTTGAAGAAGAACTTGAAATCCGTTGCCCCGTCCATCTGGGCCGCCTCGCGCAGTTCGTTCGGAATGGTGTGCTCGAAGAATGACCTTGCAATGATCAGGTTCCAGACGCCCACGGCACCCGGCAGGACCACAGCCCAGATGGTGTCCAGCATGCCCAGGTCCCGGACCACCAGATACTTGGTGATGAGTCCGCCGTCGAAGAACATGGTGATCACGAACAGGAGCATCAGGATCTTGCGGCCCGGCATGTCTTTCCTGGACAGTGCGTAGGCGGCGCACAGGATGGTGGTGACACTGATGGCGGTTCCCAGGATCGTGTACAGGAGGGTGTTGCCGAGGCCGTTCCAGATCCTGCTGTCTGCGAAGATCCTTTCGTAGCCCTCGGTTGTCACACCGGACGGAAACAGCCAGACCTTCCCCTCATAGACGGCATTAGGGTCGCTGACGGAAGCGATGACGATGAAGTAGAGCGGGTAGACCACGGCGAGGATGGACAACAGCAGCACTGCCGTCGCGGCGATGTTGAAGACGCGGTCGCCGTACTTGTCACGGAGCGATTGTTTGGGGCGGCCCGGGTTGGGAGTGCGGTTCGCCTGGCGGGTAGTTGAAGGTTTGGTTGTCAGGGACATATCGGCATCACCACAGGGTCGCTTGGTTGGCCCGACGCGCGATCGTGTTGAAGACGAGCAACAGCGCAAGGTTGAGGAGGGAGTTGAACAGGCCAATGGCGGCCGAGTAGCTGAACTGCGCTTGCTGCAAACCCGCGTGGTAGACGTAGGTCTGGATGATCTCTGACGTGGACAGGTTCAACGGTGTCTGCATCAGCAACGCCTTTTCGAAGCCCACGTTCAGCAGGTTGCCGATAGCGAGGATGAAAAGGATGGTCACCACCGGCATGATGCCCGGCAGGTCGATGTGGCGGATGCGCTGGAGCTTTGACGCGCCATCCACCTTCGCGGCGTCGTGAAGTGCGGGGTCGATCGCGGCCAAAGCCGCGAGGTAAACGATCATGGAGAATCCCGCGTTCTGCCAGACATCCGAGATGACATACACCGGGCGGAACCACTCAGCCGAACCCATGAAGAAGATCGGATCACCTCCTGCGAGCTGGATCGCGTTGTTCACCAAGCCCGACCGTGGCGACAGGATCACGAACATGATGCCCACCACCACAACCGTGGAAATGAAGGCCGGCGAATAGAGCACCGTCTGGGTGAACTTCTTGAACCTCTCGCTCTGGAGCTGGTTGACCAGAAGGGCCAGAATGATGGGGATGGGGAACGCCACCAAAAGGCCCAGAACCGCGATCCACAGCGTGTTTCCCACCACCTGGCCGAACTGGTAGGAGTTCACGAATCGCACGAAGTGGTCCAACCCCACCCACGGGCTGTCCGTGAAACCATCAACCGGGTTGTAGTTCTTGAACGCAATCTGCACGCCGTACATTGGCCAGTACTTGAAAACCAGGATGTACACCAGAGCCGGGGCTAGTAATACGTATAACTGCCAGGCCCGAAAAATGCGCCGAAGGCGGAGCGAAGCAGAAATTTTTCGTTGCGGAAGTTGCGGCACCGGTGCCGCAGATGGACGCCCGCGTTTCGCCGGCATAGTGCGGCTCATGGCATCTCCTTAGGGTGTGTAACTGACTTTCGTTCAATAAGGGGGCACTCCATGAGCTCCACCCGGCCATCGGGTTCGGCACCTTGGAGGATAAGGTCAACCGCTCGCCTGCCCATGGCAATAAAGGGCAGTTCAAAGGTCGTCAGTCCTGGACGAAGATGGGGAGCGACGATGGCTTGGTTATCAAAACCCACAATCGACACGTCATCGGGGATCGAAAGCCGAAGATCGGCTACCGCTTGATAAGCCCCCCAAGCCGTGCGGTCATTGGCGCAGAAGATTGCCGTAGGTTGCTCCGGGGCAGTCATCAATTCCATTGCATATTTATAGCCGTCGTCCTCGCCACCCCTACCGAAGCGCACCAGGGCAGGATCCACGTCCAGCCCAGCCTCTGCAAGGGCAGCCGTGTAGCCTTCGTAGCGACCAACCGCTGCAGGAAGGCCACTTTCGAGCAATTCGATGTTGATCATCCCCACGCGGGTGTGCCCGGCATCGAGCAAGTGGCGGGTAGCTGAGTAGCCACCGTTCACCTCGTCGGGTGCCACGCTGGGGAGGTGCCCGGCCCGGTCTTGGGAGTTCAGCACAACAGAGGGGACACCCGCGAGCGCCTTGGGCACCTCCAGCAGCCGGTGATACATGGAGCCATAAACCACGCCTGCCACATTGTAGGAAAGCATGGCATCGAGGGAGGCGGCCTCAAGGTCCTTGTCTCCGCCGGTGTTCATGGTCAGCAGGAGGAGCCCATCCTCCCAGGCGCGCTCCTGCGCCCCTTCGATAATCGCCCCGGCGAACGGGGAAGTCGCGACGGAGTCGCCAATGAACCCCACCATGCCGGCCAATCCATCGCGGAGGAACTTTGCGTGGGCGTTCGTGCGGTAGCCGAGTTGCGCGACGGCATCCTTGACCTTGCGTCGGGTCTCGTCGGAGAACCGCGACCCGCCCGCTGAATTCAGCACAAGGGATACAGTGGCCTGCGAAACACCGGCAGCAGCAGCGACGTCGTGCATGGTCGGCTTGGAATTCGGCTTCGACTTAGCCATGGCACCTCCTTGGGCCGTATCAGCGTAGTGGTTATTCGTATTAGTTATTCGTATAACGTGCACCAATGTATCCGGCGTCACATTCAAGTGTCAAGGGTTAGGAAGCACTCGCTGCGCCGAGGCGGCAGTTGATACCCATATCTGCGAGCAGGATTGGTGTTAACTGCCACCTCGGCGGAGTAGATCAGGCGAACTTAGCCAGGGGGTTCGTCAGGCGGCCCGCCATCTGCAACCCGCCGGAGGGATCGGAGATGTCGAGCATCTGCTGGTTGTTCCGGAGCTGCAGGCGGTTAAGGCAGGAGAGTTCGAAGTCAGGTGCGAACAGGTCATGCATCGCAAACTGGTCCGCCAACTCCGGGTGCCGCTGCTGGTATTCCCGCAGCACAGCAGCAGCAGCGCCCCAGAACTCGTCCTCGCGCAGGGTCCCATCCTCCACAAGGATTGCGCCTAGGAAACGGAAAATGCAGTCAAACACATCGGTGAAGATGGCCAGGACCATTTCCTCGGCGGGGATCTCGGCCTTGACGCGGGAGACCTCCTCCGGCAGCTCCAGCCGGTCCCCCATCACCACGATTTCCTCAGCGATGTCCTTCATGATCGCGCGGACGGGCACTCCGTCCTCGAGTATCAGGATGACGTTCTCACCGTGCGGCATGAACGCGAGTTCATACTCGTAGAGGCAGTGGACCAGCGGTACCAGGTATGCCTCAAAGTAGCGGCGCAGCCATTCGGTGGGAGCCAGGCCGGACCGCTGAATCAACGCAGACACCACCGATTCCCCGGACGAATCAACGTGCAGCAAAGAAGCCATAGTGGCCAGCTGCTGCCCGTCCTTGAGCAACGGCAACGGACTTTCCCTCCACAGCGCCGAGAGCATCTTCCGGTAGGGCGAGCCCTTGGCCGAGGCAGCCTCGTAGTAGTGGTTGTGGTAGCCGATGGCCGCGGTTTCACGGATCATGGCCAGGCCCCGGTCCTGGAGCTCCTGGTCATTGCCGATCAATTCCTGCAACCAGTCGTTGATGGCGGGCGTCGCCTTCATGTACTGCGGGGACAGACCGCGCATGAAGCCCATGTTCAACACAGACATTGCCGTCTTGACGTAGGCCTTTGCCGGGTAATCGATGTTGAAGAACGTACGGATGGACTGCTGCGCCTGGTACGAATCTTCGCCGCTGCCAAGGTTCACGATGTGGCGCTGGGCGATTTCTGCCGCGAACGTCACCGTGAGCTTGTTGTCCCACTGCCAAGGGTGGACCGGCATGAGGAGGTAGTCCTCCGGGTCCAGGCCGGATGCGGACAGTTCCGCGTTGAACCACGCAAGAGCCGTGGGGCCAAGTTCGGCCTCGAAGTGTGTCCGGTAATCCAACCCTGCGCTGGAGGTGAAAACTGCCTTGCTGCGATGAACGGCGATCCATTGCAGCTTTACGATTGCCCCGGTTTCCGGCGCGAACGCATGGTAATCGGCGATCCCGAATCCAAGTCGTCCGTTGTTGGCCACGAAGCACGGGTGTCCCTCTGTCATGCTGTGCTCAATGGCTTGGAAATCAGCGGCGCGGTCAGCGCCGCCGGTGATACCCGCAGCCAATTGGGCAGAGTTGAACGGCTTGCCCTGCTTGTAGGCGTGGCTGGCAAGCGTGCTGCTGATTTCCTCGAGGTACACAGGCAGCATTTCTTGGCGGATAGCCAGTGCCTCGTGGAACTCGGCAATGAAGTCCAGGGCGTCCACAGGGAGCTCCTCGCCGTCCCGCAACCGAACGATGGATTCCGCAGATACGGACCAGTGTTCCAGTTGCAGCAGCCGGGCACGGAAGCGGTATTCAGTTGCGTCGTCATCACTCACGACCTTGTACAGTCCGACGCCGGCAGCCTCCTCGCGGATCAGTTCCGGGACCAGGATGCGCTCGTGCGAGAACTCGGCGATCGCCTTGCGAACCAGATGCCGGTTGGCGATGGCCCACCGCTCCGGAGTCAGGTGGGACACGGAATCAACGGCGGTGATTGTCGCGTTGTCGGCAGTTGTGGTCACAGGGATTCTCCTCTGGTCGCCGCGGCAGGCGCGGCCAGAATCGGGGTCAAGGTAGCGAGGAAAGCCTCGCGGGTGCAGAAGCTGAGCAGCCCCTGCTTGTGGTCTTCGGCGGGATCGACGGCGGGAAGGGTCACCACGCCGTGCGGCCGGAAGCCCACCTTCTCATTCAGGACATGGATCTTGTGGTTGCGGGCATCAGGCTCGACGACGACACGCCGGGTTGCCGGGTCATCGAAGAGTTCCGTCATGACGGACTGCATGACGGCGGTGGTGAATCCCGCCTGCGGCTCACCGCTGGGCGGGGAGACCAGGAGATGCATACCCACATCACCGGGCTGGACCTCGTAGACGTCCGCCAACGGCGATGACTCCGGGCGATACCGCTCCATCAGGAAGGCGGGGACGCCGTCGTCGAGCCCCAGGAACGCTTGGTGATGGCCGGACTCGGCGATCCTCGAGTACTCCTCCACAACGTCCTGCCCGGTGGCCGAAACCATGCCCCAGAACCGCGCATATTCTTGGCTGACCCAGCTGTGGAGGAGGGGTGCGTCCGCCAAGGGATCAACGGGCCGGAACGTGAAGCTCATACGGTGGCTCCAGCGGTTTCGGGGACGGCAGCAGTCACGGGAGCCGGAGCGCCGAACTGCTGGAACGCGATGCTGCGCTCGATCGGGTAGACCTCACGGCCGGTGATTTCACGCAGGATGCAGGAGTTGCGGTAGGCGGCCATGCCGAGGTCCGGGGTGACGAAGCCGTGCGTGTGCAGCTCAGCGTTCTGGACGAAGATTTCGCCGGGTTCAACGCCGGTTCCGTAATTGCGCTCGACGTCGAAGCGGCCCTTGGCGTCACGACGGATCCGATCCTGGATGCCTGCCAGGAAGGCGGGCTCCTTGTACGTGTAGCCCGTGGCGAGGACCACGGCTTCGGATTCCAAGGAGTAGCCCTGCCCGTGTTCCTCGTGGTGCAACCGGAGTGTATGGGTGCCGGTGGTGGCATCCCACTCTGCAGCGGTGAGGGAGGAGTGCGTGTGCAGTTGGGTGTCCACCATTCCGGAGAGGCTCTTGGTGTAAAGGAGGTCGTAGATGTCGTCGATCAGGTCCGAGTTGATGCCCTTGTACAGGTTCTTCTGGCTCTTGATCAGCGAATCACGCTGCTCGCCCGGGAGCGAGTGGAAGTAGTCAACGTACTCCGGCGAGGTCATCTCCAGGGTGAGCTTGGTGTACTCAAGCGGGAAGAAACGGCCCGAACGGGTGACCCAGTTGAGCTGGTAGCCGTAGACATCGATTTCCTGCAGCAACTCGTAGTAAAGCTCCGCGGCACTCTGGCCGCTGCCCACGATGGTGATGCTGCGCTTGGACTGCAGCTCGCTCTTCCTCGACAGGTAATCGGCATTGTGGAGGACAAGTCCACCGGCGTCCACTATTCCTGCACAGGAGTCCGGGACATACGGAGAAGTCCCGGTGCCCAGGACCAGCTTGCGGGCGCGAAGCACCTCAGCACCCGCCGGCCCCTGCACCGAAAGCCGGTACACACCGTCGTCGTAGGTCACATCCAGCACATCCGTGCTAAAACGCACGGACTCAAGCTGGCCGGCCACCCACTGGCAATACTGGTTGTACTCGGCACGCAGCGGGTAGAAGTTCTCGCGGATATAGAAGCGGTACAGGCGGCCGGTCTGCTTCAGGAAGTTCAGGAAAGAGAAAGGCGACGTCGGGTCGGCGAGCGTCACGAGGTCCGCCATGAACGGGACCTGCAGGTGCGCCGGCTCCAACATCATGCCGGGGTGCCAGTCGAAGGACTCGCGGCGGTCAAGGAAAACGCAGTCGAGGTTCTCCACTGGCTCGCTCAGCGCGGCCAAGCCCAGGTTGAAAGGCCCGACGCCGATGCCTGCAACGTCGTAGATCTTGCCGTTGTCTTGGGTGCTCACGCTGCGGCCTCCGTGGTGTTCGCCAACAGGTTGTCGCCCGTCCGGCGGATAAGTTCAATGATTTCCTGGATGTCCCTCAGGCTCGCCTCGGCGTTGAGGAGCGTGAACTTGAGGTAGTGGCGGCCAGCCACCTTGGTGCCGGCAACAACGGCCTCGCCGGAAGCGAAGATCGCGGCACGGATAGCGGGGTTAAGAACGTCTGCAGCATCTTCGTCGAGGGCTGCACCATCAACCACAGGGCGGTAGCGGAAGACCAAGGTGCTCAGCTGCGGTGCGGCAGCGAGCTCGAACTCAGCGTCGTCGGCCAGCAAGGTTCCCACCCGGGCGGCGAGGTCGATCGCTTCGTCGAAGAGTGCGCCGATGGCGTCGGCACCCATGACGCGGAGGGTCAGCCACAGCTTCAGGGCATCGAAACGGCGGGTGGTCTGGATGCTCTTGTCCACCTGGTTGGGGATCTCGGCCCTTGCCGCACTCTCCGGATTCAGGTAATCCGCGTAGTAAGTGACGTGCCCCATCATGGAGCCGTTGCGGACCAGGACTGCGCTGGAGCTAACGGGCTGGAAGAAGGTCTTGTGGAAGTCCACGGTGACGGAGTCCGCCAAGTGGATTCCGTCCAGGAGGTGCCGGTGCCTGCCGGAAACGATGAGCCCTCCACCGTAGGCGCCGTCCACGTGCAGCCAAGAATCGTAGGCGCGAACCAAAGCGGCCATTTCGGACAACGGGTCAACCGAACCGAAGTCCGTAGTCCCGGCAGTGGCCACGACCGCCATCGGCACCAGGCCGGCGTCGTGCGCTTCCGCCAAAGCAACAGCCAGCGCGGCGGGGTCCATGCGGTGGTCTTCGGTGGTGGGCACTGCGATGACGGCATCAAAGCCCAAACCCAGCATGGAAGCAGACTTCTGGATGCTGAAGTGGCTGTCCACGGACGTAAAGATCCGGAGTCGGTCAAGCAGGTGCGGCAGGCGAGCGTCCCCAATCGCGGCCCGCAGCTTGGCAACGGCGTGATTGCGGGCAATCAGCAGCGCCTGGAAGTTGGACTGGCTGCCACCGGACGTGAACACGCCATCGGCGTCTTCCGTGAAGCCGATGCGCTCCGCGGTCCAATCGATGAGGCGGCGCTCGATCATGGTGGCACCGGCGCTCTGGTCCCACGTATCCATGGAGGAATTCACGGCCGAGAGTACGGCTTCGCCCACCAGCGCCGGGATCACCACGGGGCAGTTCAGATGGGCGGCATAGCGGGAATCGTGGAAGTAGATGGCGTCCTTGAGGTAGAGCTCATCGAGCTCTTCCAACGCCGCAGCCGTGTCCGGCAGCGGGCGCTCAAGATCCACGGCACCAACCTTGGCCTTTAGTTCAGCATGTCCGACGCCGGTGAACGGCTGGGCGGTCCGCTGGACTTTGGTTGAAACCGCGTTGACCCCCTGAAGAACCTGAGCGACGTAACTGGGTGAATTTCGTGCGTTGAACAGCTGGTTTGTGGCAGCGAGGGCCAGTTCCACTTTGGAGCCAAAGTCCTGCTCCTGAGCGATCCGCTCTTCGACACTAGGTGACGTCACGTCAGCTTCCTTCCATTGCGTTGGGGGCGCTTGTTAGCAAGGTAAGCCTTACTTAGGTAAGCCTTTGCGTCAAACTTTTGTGATGTATTTCGCTGAGAAGGCGGTTTCTCATGACTGCGCGACACTGAAGTACGTCATTGACTTTTTTTGGAGCTGCTTAAGGTGCAAAATATGGCACTTTTTTCGGTCCGCCGAATGCTCTCATGGACCCGCGTGCACGGCCTGCTGTCCACCGGGCTGCAGGGGGTAGAGTGCTAGGACTATCGGCTGCCTACGGTGGGGGGACCACATGAAGGATCACACTCATGAGCGGATCGGCTTCCGCGAAATCGACGAGCATGGCAACGCCCAGCCCGCCGTCAGCCCCCACGTGCCGGAAACCGCGGGTCCGGAACGCAAGCGCGTCCAGCTCAATCCATTCATCATTGCCTTGTGGGCCCTGGACGCCGGCTTGGCATGGTTTGGATTATGGGCTCTAACTACGGCGACCAGTGCGATAGTGAGCTCTGCGCAAGCTCAGTCCGCCGAGTCAGCCCAGACGGCCCAAATAAACTTCATCATGCTCTCCAACGCACCGTATGCACTCTTGGCTGCGTTGCTGATCACTGCTGCCCTGCTCTTGTGGCATGCAGTGCAATGGCAAAGAAAGCGGTCCCTGCTTCCCTAGCGAACCGGTTCCTCAGGGAAGGGAACGGCAAGTTACTCGTTCTCGGGTTCGCCCACCGGCTTTTCTGCGGGCCAGTCGACGTCCTGCTCGTAGCCCTCGTGCTTCTTCAAGTACGCGGCGATGTAGGGGCAATGCGGAATGATGCGCTTTCCGGAGGCCACCACGTCATCCAACGCAAAGTGCGCCAGTACTTTTGCAAGACCTTGGCCGTTGAACGCGGGTTTCGTTTCAGTATGAATGAAATCAATATGACCGGGCTTGTCCATGAACTGGGATATCACGGCCAACTCACCGTCCACGTGCAGCTCATAGCGGTGAAATTTGTCGTTGCGCACCGTGGTGACGCCAGCTCGGAACGACTCTGCCAGTGAATCCGTGTACTCGGTCATGTTTCGAGATTGGCACGTAAATCCGGCTCTGGCAACGTGCGCCACCGCCCCTCGTGCATTTCCGCGTCTTCCTGCGTGGGCCGCGTCAGCACCGGCGTCGGAACCCTGCCAAGCAAGAGGACCGAAAGGGCAAAGCACGCCGCTCCCCCACCCAACAGGGCAAGGGTCAATCCGTTGAAGGCGGCGTCCGCCAGCGGGACCAAAACCACGACGGCGGCGGTCACCACGGCGGTGCGTGACGGGCCCCGCGCGTGGCTAGCCGCCGTCGGACGGTTCTCCAAGCGACCAAAAAGCCATACCACCGGGACCAGCAAGGTCAGCACTGCGAAGAAGACCGGAATCCGCGCCCACCACCACTCTGCAGTCCCGGCCAGCGGCTTGGGCACATCGGTGAGCAACAGCAACCCGGACATGCCCACCAGCAGTGGGAGGTGCCACAGATAGATGGTCATGGATCGACGCCCCGCTACAGCAATGACTACTTGCACCCAACGGAGGTCCGCGATCCACCGAATGCCCTTTTGGAGCAGTTGAAGCGTCGCCGCCTGGGAAATGCCCAAAAGAAGCAGGCAAAAGTTGGGCGGGTTCAGGTTCACCACCATGTTCCCCGGATACACGGCCACGCCGGTCACCAATCCCAGCAGAAGGTTGCTGGAAACCACGGCACCAAGAAGCCAACTGCGGCTACGTTTCTCGAAGAAGCCATCGGCCATGAGGAACCCCAGCTGCTGGACAGCGCACCACACGAAGATCATGTTCGCGAACGCCACGACGGGGACAGCGCCCCGAAGGGAATCCACTGTAATGATCAGTGCCACCAGCACAGCGAAAGTCAGCAGTGGCACGCGTTCGTGAAGCCGGGCCATGAGCGGGATGCTGAGTTGGGCCGTAAGGTACGCCGCCAGGAACCACAGGGGCATTGCGGCGCCGGCAGTCATCAACTGGATGACTTGCGGGTGGACACCAAGCAGCAGCGCAACCCATAGTCCTCCCCACATGACGGCCAGCACAGCCATGGCCGGCCGAACCAGTCGCAGGAGCCGTAGCTGGGCGAAGTCGAACCCGTTGCCGCCATGTGCGTTTAAGCGCCGCCAGGATTGCAATCCGGTCACGCCACCCAGGACGAAGAACAGCGGTACGATCATGAGCCCCCACGCCACAGGGGTGAACCAGCTTTGCTCCATGAGCACGTTCAAGGTAGTGACAGTGCCATCCTTGTGCAGGACAGGGCTGACCATCATGCAGTGTGCCGCGACGACCAGGAGCAGGCAGGTGAAGCGGACAAGGTCGATCGCCGGGTCCCGTTGCACAGCCGTTGCTTGGCTGGCCAGAGGATGCGCGTCCATCTCCATGGCTCTCCCTACAATGGCACGCGCCTGCGTGCTGACTCCATTGTCCGCCCGCGCAAGGACTTGGGCCAGCAGGCAGGGCGCCCGACCCAGCCGTTATTATCCCCAAACCCGAGATTGGCTCTGGACGAGCCGCCGAAACACCGGCAGGATCAGACCCATGACTACGTCGATTTTCGTGAACCTGCCCGTTAGCGACCTCGAGGCATCCAAGGCCTTCTACACGGCCCTTGGCTACTCCATCAACCCGAACTTCACCGACGAGACTGCGGCCTGCGTGGTCTTCAGCGACACCATCTTTGCAATGCTGCTGACCCACGCCAAGTTCAGCGAATTCACCAAGCAACCCATCGCGGACACACTAAATTCGACGGCCGCCATCGT
Organism: Paenarthrobacter sp.; assembly: GCF_031180005.1. Classification (NCBI taxonomy): domain Bacteria; kingdom Bacillati; phylum Actinomycetota; class Actinomycetes; order Micrococcales; family Micrococcaceae; genus Paenarthrobacter; species Paenarthrobacter sp. The sequence continues at coordinate 94,426 of NZ_JAPSHI010000005.1, forward strand.
CGCCATTTCAGCCGACAGCCGTGAGGACGTGGATGCCCTGGCTGCCAAAGCACTCCAAGCCGGCGGTTCCGAAACATACGACCCCATGGACATGGGATTCATGTACAGCCGCGCGTTCCGTGACCTGGACGGGCACCACTGGGAAGTTGTGTGGATGGACGACGCCGCGGCCCAGGATGGTCCGCCGGAGTCCTAGTCCATTGGCTTAGTCCATCTTGGCTTAGCCCAGCGTCACTGCCAGCACGCCAAGCACGACGGCGAGCAACGGCGTGGCGCCTTGGAGCGTAGCTGCGCGGAGGTACTTCTTGCCGCTTGCTGCAAGCACGAGGGCAGCCAAGAGCATGGAACCGCAGCTGCTGAAGACAAGGGTCCAGCCCACTTGGGGCGCACCCATAGCCACTGCAACAATGCCGATCAGTGCGCCGATGGCCAAGAACAGGTTGTAGAAACCTTGGTTGTACGCGAGCGGTTTGGTGGTTTCCGCGTCGGCCTGGGAGGTGATGCTGAATGTCTTCCAGGTTTTGGGCTTTGTCCAGGTAATGGACTCCATGGTGAAGATATAGACGTGGAGCAGGGCGGCAATCGTCGCGAAAATCAGGGAGGCCAGGATCATGTTTTGATCCTAGCCTCCCTCGTTGCCGGGCTTGGTTGCCGCGCTTGGGGCGCGCTGCTCGTCAGGCGCTGAGCAACTCCAGCGTGGCGCCGGCAAAGGTCGCAGCCGAACCATTCCATCGTGCCAACAACCCTTGCAGGTTCTCGCCGTCGGCCCGGTGGGCTGCGGTTTCCGACTCCAGCGTCGCCAGGATACCGGTCCGCAGTTCCGTGTTGAAGTTCACCTTTCCAACGCGCATTGAGGGAGCCTTCGCCAACTCCGCGGCAGGGATGCCTGAGGCTCCGTGAAGCACCAGTGCCGTCTCGGTCTGAGCAGCGACTTCCTGCAGTACGTCCCAACGGATGTTTGGTTCGCCCTTGTACTTCCCATGCACGTTGCCCACGGCGACAGCCAGTAGCTGGGCACCCGTGCGCTCCACAAAGTCGGCCACCTGTGCCGGGTTGGTAAGTCCCGCAACGGACGCTCCGGCGTCGTGCGCTGAACGTTCGGCACCGAAGGCTTTGTCCTCGTCGCCCGCAAGGCCGCCCAACTCCGCCTCAATCACGACGTCGGCAGCGCCTGCCTCGTCCAGCGCCGCACGGACTTCACGGACAAGGGCGATGTTGTCCTCGTAGGGCAATGATGAACCGTCAGCGAGCACCGCATCCGCACCGGCCGCCACGGATTCCAGGATGACCCTGAGGTCGGAGGCGTGGTCCAACTGCACCGAAACCGGGACGCTGGCGTCGTTGGCCAGGCCGCGAAGGGCCGCGATGAGCCGCAGTCCATTAGGCGTGGACGCAGTCTTCGGAGCGACGAGCAGGATCACGCCGAGCCCCGATTCTTCCGCCGCGCCAACAACAGCCAGCGCTGTAGTGAAGTCGTAGCAAGTGAAAGCCGGAACAGCCGAGCCGGAGGCCAGGGCAGAGTTGACCATATGGTCGAGTTTGGCGCGCATCAGTGGGCCAAACCTCCCACCAGGATCCAGGCAACGTAAGTCAACGCGAAGCCTGCCAGGCCCAGGATAGTGGTGAGGACGGTCCAGGTCTTCAGGCCGTCAGACACTGTGAGGCCGTAGTAGCGGACGACCGTCCAGAACCCGGCGTCGGTAACGTGGGACAGGCCCAATGAACCGAATCCAATGGCAATGACGATTACCGCGATCTGGGCCGGCGTGTAGCCACCTTCCATCACGGCAGAGGTAAGCAGGCCAGTCGTCGTCACGATTGCGACAGTGGCAGAACCCTGGGCGGCGCGCAGTGCCAGGGAGATGATGAAGCCGAGCACGATGACCGGCAGGCCGAGGCTATCCAAGGTGTGGGACAGAGCTGCGCCGATTCCGGATGCACGGAGGACTTCACCGAACACACCACCAGCGGCCACCACCATGAGGATGGAAGCGATGGGAGGAAGTGCGCCTTCGAAAATCTCGCCCGTTTCCTTGAGGGACCAGTTGCGGCGGACGGCCAGCAGGAAGAAGGACAGAGCCACAGCCACCAGGAGTGCGAAGAACGGGTTGCCGACAAAGGCGGCCACGCCGTACCAGTAGTTGTCCTTGGGGAGGGTCAGCGTTCCCACGGTCCCGAGGAGGATCTGGACGATGGGAGCGGCGATCAGGAAGATGATCAGGCCAGGCCGCGGAGGAGCGATGGCGTGGGCACCGGGGCCGTCATGGCCTACGTGGACCAGTGATTCGGAACCGAACTCGTCCACTTGCTGCTTGACGCCTGGAAGCAGTTCGTACTCTTTGCGGTTCATGATGCTGGCAACCCAGTAGGACAGGAAGCCAAGCGGCACGCAGATGATCAGTGAGATCAGGGTGATGAGTCCAATGTCCGCACCGAACACGCCGGCGCCGGCAACGATGCCCGGGTGCGGCGGGACGGCCACGTGAATGGACAGCATGATGCCGGCCATGGGCAGGCCGAACTTGATCGGGTGTACGTTAGCGATCTTCGCGAACGCATAAACAATGGGAACGAGGACGATCACGCCCACCTCGAAGAACACGGGGATCGCCACGAGGAAGCCGACGGCCGTCAGCGCAATGGCAACACGTTTGGCGCCGAGCTTCTCAGTGAAGTGGGTGGCCAGCGACTGCACGCCGCCGGAAACTTCAATCATGCGGCCGAGGATGGCGCCAAGGGCGATCAGCAATGCGACCTTGCCCATGGTGCTGCCAACGCCCGTGGTCACAACAGTGAAGATGTCCTTGAGCGGAATCTGCGCGGCGACGCCCACCAGGATGCTGACGGCAAGCAAGGCAACAAAAGCCTGGATTTTGAAGCGGATGATCAGCACCAGCAACAGGGCGATGCCCGCTGCGGCGATGGTCAGCAGCAGAGGTGTGCCCAGCTCCACTACGGGCTTGATGGCGGGGGCGTCCGCCGCCTGAACCATCAAAGAGTTGACGAGGGGATTCATTGGGGGTGTCTCCTTTGACATACCAGTCTAGAGAAGACCGGCGGGAGGTGGCGGCGACGGCGAAGGGGGGATCGCCGTCGTCGCGCGTTCTGGTGGGGTGCTTAGGCGGTGCGCTTTGCGGGCGCTACAACCTTGATGACGGCAGAGTCGTCGGCGGCGGCGAGACCCTGGGCCTGGCCGAGAAGGTAAAGCTGTTCGGCAGCGGCCGCAACGGGTGCGGCGAGGCCGGCGGCCCGGGTTGCCTTACCAACGATGCCCATGTCTTTGACGAAGATGTCCAGGCGGCTGAGTACCTCGGCGCCGTCCTCGGAGTAGGCCTCGAGGATGCGCGGGCCACGGTTTGAAAGCATGAAGGAACCGGCGGCTCCGGCTTCGAGGGCGGCGAGGGTCTTGGCCTGATCGAGTCCGAGGGCGTCGGCAAGAGCCATGGCCTCGGCAGCGGCGGCGATATGGACACCGCAGAGGAGCTGGTTGACGGTCTTGAGGGCCTGGCCGTCGCCGGGCTTGTCGCCCACGATGCTCAGGGTGGAGGCCAACAGTTCCAAGGCAGGACGCGCCTTTTCAAGTGCTTCGGGCTCCGCCCCGACAACGATCAGCAGATCGCCTTCGCCGGCACGCTTCGGGCCGCCGGACAGCGGCGCATCCACCAGGGCCACACCGTATTCCGCAAGCTTTTCCACCGTGGCGGGGATGGCTTCAGTACCAACGGTGCTGCCGAGGATCACGACGGCGCCCGGCTTCAGTACCGAAGCCACGCCGTTCTCGCCGAAAAGGACGTCGTTGAGCTGCTCGCCGTTGCGGACGGCCAAGAGCAGCGCGTCGGCGCCATCCGATGCCTCGCGTGCAGAAGCAAAGGTCTTGATGCCGGCTTCTGCGGCGAGTTCCAAGCGGGGCTCGGCGATATCGAAGCCGTGGACAGTCAGCTCGGACGCGAGCCGGGTAGCCATGGGCAGGCCCATGGCGCCCAGGCCCAGGACGGTGACGGTGTAGTTGCTGCTGGTCATGGTGTTCTCCATTGAATAGGTAGGGCCCACGCTTGCCGGGTTCCCTGGCCGAGCTTGCGAGGTTAGGGGGCAAGTGGGGATGGTGGTTCTAGAAAGAGGTGCTGAGCTTGCGGGTTACTTCAGTCAGGGATTGGTCGTCGCCCACGTTTCCGGCAAACACGATGTACGGGATGCCCTTCGCGGGACCGTCCACTGGCTCCCATAGCGAAACGATGCCTGGCAGCATGGGGCCGCGGACAATTGCGTGGCGGATTTCCAAGCCGTGCGCGGCGACGTCCGAGGACGTGATGCCGCCCTTGGCGATGACGAACCGTGGCGGGAAGGTCTTCAGCGTCCGGTTCACGACTGCGACGACGGCGGCTGAGACGGTGCGTGCGATCTTCAGGCTTGCTGCGGCGTCGTCGGTCTTGATGAGCAGGCGGCTGGTGTGGACGATGACGTCACCCTTGCGAAGTGCGTCGACGACGTCGGACACGACCGTTGCGATGTAGGCCTCGGCCTCGCTTTCGCCCGCACTTTCGGTCCCGGCAATGAGTTTCTCGACGTCGATCTCAATGGTCCGTGCCGAGCTGTGTTCTGCGGTCAGGGCGTTGAGCTGACGGGTGGTGACGCCGACGTGCGAGCCGACCACGATCAGGCCGCCGGCCGTGGAGGGAGTGTTGCCTGCAAAAGCCTCCTGGGAGGTCAACGCGGTGCGGATCTCCTGGCCAATGCGGCCCCTCACGAAGGGCGGGCCCACACGGTACAGGAGCTTCTTGCCGCGGCGCTCGGCTTCTTCGAGGCCCAGGGCCAAGGCGCGGAAATCATTCTCGGTGACGATGTCGGCCACGATCGGCGTGGAGTTGGTGGCGGACTCAAGGGCGTCAGCGATGGCCTTCGCTGAGATGGTGGGGTCCTGCGCGGAGGCGCCGGCGCGGATGATGTTGAGGTCAAGCACGATCACATCGCCTGCAGGGAACCGGCCCCGCGACTTCTCCTCCACGTACTTGGCCATCTCGGAGTTCTTGAAGCCGAAGCTTGCGTCCTTGGCGAATTCCGTCTCGGCCACGGGGGTGAGTGTGCCTGCGTCTTCACCGGTGCCCCGCATGTAGTGCACGCCGCCGATGGTGACTCGGCCGGCGTCGGGGAATGCGGGAACGATCACCACGCCGTCGGTGGCTTCACCGGTCTCGGAAGCCACGGTGGCTGCAATGACGTCGGGCTCCAAGGGGTAGTGGCCACGGAGGGTGGAGTCACTGCGACTGACAAAACCGAGCCTCACATTTCCGGCTGCCGCGGCCAGGGCATTGCGGACGATTTCCTCGTTTCGGGCTGCGGCTTCGGCCGGGTCCAGACTGCGGGTATTGGTGAGGACGTACACGGCAGGCTTGGTCTGGTTCTGCCGGATGTGGGTGAAGGCCCATGCGAAATCTGCGACGTCCCACTGGGTTAGCACGGCGAGATCCGCAACGGACTGCGTTCCCGTGGGGTCGTCGTCGAGGACTACCAGGACGCGGGGGGACGTTGCCGAGGACGCCGTAACGGCGTCGGCAACCAACTGAGCAGGAATCTGGACCTCCACCGGGAAGGCGGCCAGAACGTCGGCTTCAAGGGTCACTTTGCACTCCATCGTGGGAAATCTATGTAGCGGTTTGCTGAATGTAAGATGTCAGACATCTATCATTTGAATTAGTGTGACACACGGCTCTACAGCGCGCAAGGTGCTGCGCATCACTAGGCTGGGGGCATGGCTGACAGTGTTGTTGCGCTCCCGTTCGTGAACGTCCTCACGCCTACCGTTTCCGCAGGTGAGGCGGTTCCCGTGGCACTGATCCACGGTTGGGCTTCCGGCTCTGTGTACTGGGAACCACTTGCGAAAAAACTGCTCGACGCCGGCCGGACGGTCTGGATTTTCGACCTCCCGGGCTACCACCCTGGCGAAGAAGTGCCACCGGACTTCCCGTGGACGCTGGACTCGGTGGCCGGTTCGGTAGCGGCAGCCATTGAAGTCAGGAACAGCGGACCGGTGCACCTGGTGGGGCATTCCATGGGAGGCAGTGTTTCGTTGACACTTGCGGCAGCCCGCCCCGAACTGGTGGCCACCATAACCTTGGTGGGCATGGCGCCCGTGCCGCAGAATCAGGGGTTCCAGAAGCTACTGAGCTCGCAACTGGATCAGGGATTTTTTGATCCCGAGACCGTAGCGAAGCTCATGAATGCTTGGTTCGGGGAACTGTCCGCAGCCGACATGTCGCGGCTCAGCACAGGGTTTGATGCGCCGTTCCCGATTCTGTCCGCCAGCGCCGTAGCTGCCATGACCGGCGTCGAACCTTCAGTGCCCGGGCGGGTCCACGCGCCACTGCTGGTGATAGCCGGCACCGATGACCGGGTGCGGCCCATGGAGCAAATGCGCGCATTCGTGGACGAAAGCCCGAATCGGCAGCTAAGCGCCATCCTCGGCGCTGGCCATAACGTCCACTGGGAACAGCCGGAAAAATGCGCCACGGTGCTAACCGGGTTTTGGAAAACAAGCTGGCCACCGCCAGCGTAAGATGTCTGACAACCGCCCGTACGAGGGAAATACACGGGGAGCCGGGCGGTCTGAAGTATAGGAAACGGGGATACATGGCACGCAAGTCGCTGGTCGGCGTCGTTGCTGACGAGTTGCTGGACCGGATCATCGCGGGCGAGTTTCCGCCCGGAACGGTAGTCCCGGGAGAGCTGGAGCTCAGCGCCAAACACGAGGTAAGCCGCATGACCGTGCGTGAAGCCATGAAAACCCTTGAAGCGCAGCGGATCCTTAGCGTCGAACGCGGCCGTGGAACCTTCGTCAACCCCCTCAACCAGTGGGCGTCACTGGAAGCCGTTTTGCGCGCGGCCTCAGAGGGAACCAAGGATGCGGCTGCCGCGATCCAGCTGATCGAACTGCGCCGCATGCTTGAAACCGGCGCATGCGAGCTGGCCTCGGAGCGTATCTCCGATGATGAACTGACGGCCCTCAAAGAGCATGTGGAAAAGATGCAGGCCGCCCACGAAACCAATGACCTCGCCGCCTTCGTGGAAGCCGACCTTGCCTTCCACGACGTGATCCTTCACGCCTCAGGCAACGTCTTTGTCGCCGTGCTCTTCGAGCCGCTGCACCGGGTCCTCGAAGCCCGACGGGCCGAAACTTCAGCGTTTCCTGAAATCCAGGAACACGCAATCGGGCACCACAGGAAGATCGCGGCCGCCCTGGAATCCCGCAATCCCAACGAGGCACGGCTCGCCATGGATGCGCACATGCAGCAGACCCTGGACGACCTGAAGACGTACGTGCTGGAGGCGTAGCAGGTAGAGAACGCCTTAATTGTTAGGCACAATGAATTTAAATCTTGCATGGGTGCGGACAGTTGGAATCCTTGATTTTTAGGGCAGAATCGCATCATGCTCTTAATTGTTGCCAGTGCCGTCCGAAAATTCTGCGCGTGAGACCACTTGAGTTTCCCGAGTTTCCCTTTAGGTCTCCGTTGGCGAGAGCCATCATCCAGCTTGAACGGGTTCGCGCAGATTTAGGGGATGGAACCACCCCTCCCGAGGTCTTCGCGCAGCTCCGCACGCTGTTTCAATTGCTGTCGAGCATCATGAGCGCACGCATCGAAGGCAATCGCACCTCAATTGTCGATGCGGTTGCCGGTGTTCAACACGCGAATCGGATTGACGTCATGCCGGACGACGGGGTCCAAGAAATCGTCCAGCTCCAAGAAGCAACAGCCTTCGTCGACTCCGCCATTGACCGGGGGACGGCACTAACGCATGGTTTTGTCCGGGAGCTGCACCGCATCTCCGTTGCCGGCTTGAAACGCGAAGGGGACCGCACGCCTGGCGCTTATAGACTCGCCGATGTCACCATCAGCGGCTCGTCGCACCGGCCACCACCGCATGGGAGCGTGCACGGTGATATGACGGCACTCCTGGACTTCATCAATGCGGATGTAGATCAGAACTATGAACTGCTCAAGATCGCCCTCGCCCACCATCGGTTCGTCTGGATTCATCCTTTCGGGAATGGCAACGGTCGAGTCGGGAGACTCCTGACGTACGCAGCCATGCGACGGCAGGGGTTTTCCGACACCGCCGGATACAGGGCTCTAAACCCAACGGCAGTATTTGGGGAGAATCGCGACCTCTACTACGAGCGGCTCGAAGATGCCGACTCCCTCGAACCTGAATCTCTCATTCGCTGGTCGACTTATGTCCTGGAAGGACTACTGACGGACCTAAGCAGGTTGGTGAAACTCGGCAATAAGGACTTCGTTACAGAAGGTCTTTTAGTTCCTGCAATCGAAAGAGGCCTTGCGTCATCGCGCTTCACAGCGGAAGAAGCCTTCGCTTTAAAAATCATCGCCCGCAAAGTTGAAGTGAAGGCCGCAGACCTTAGTTCAGCATTCACGGGTTCACCCGCGACTCGAAGCCAGGACATTCGAAAACTGTTGGAGCGCGGAGTCATAGAACCGGTGGCGAAAGGAAAGAGATCCTACCGGCTTCGACTCGCCCCGAGCGAACTAACGCCCCTCCTGGTTCGGGAATTGGACCGGCTGGGATTCCTCCCGCGCATTCTGCGCGATACAGAATAGTCCGCACCGGCAGATCTACTATTGTGCATCTGAACGCACAATAGTAGATCTCAATGTCTTGCCTCAGCGGCGCAGGCTCTCCGACGGGAGCTCGCCGAAAGTCCTCAGATACAGGGCGGAGAAGCGCCCTTGATGCGTGAAGCCGCACAACTCCGCGATTGCCGTGACGCTCTGCTCCCGCGGACTCGCTTCCAGGAGCATCTCGCGGGCGCGATCCAGCCGGATGCTCCGCAACAACTCCGACGGCGTCGCACCGACTTCCGCCCTGAGCGCGGTTTGGAGGGTCCGCACCGAAACACCCAAGCACTCGGCGATGTCCGGCACCGTGAGTTCTTCAAAGGCGTGCCGCTCCAGCAGCTCCCTGCACTCGCGGACCAGCCGACCCTCCGCTTCCGCGCTTCGCGCTTCCCCGCCGGGCGGTTGCATCGCCATCAGCAGTCGGGACACCATGCTGTCCGCCAGCAGCCCCTGAACGAACGCGGGGGCACTGGAGGCGGGCTGACTGATCATGTCGTCATGAAGTTCGACGACGGACCTCAGGAACGCGCGGCCCGCTCCACCTGAGAGGTCCATGCCGTAGCCAAGGTCCACAGCGCTGTCGCCGTACAACTGCTCGGCCACCCGTTCAAGCGCCGAACGCCTCACGTAGACAATCAGGTGCGGACTTCCGCCGTCCCAACTCATGGAAAATGGCCGGTCGATGGGCGGAACCGTGGCCATACGCGGACTGGATTCCACGGTGTTCGCACCTACTTGCATGGAAGCGTGTCCCGCCAGCGGGATCTGCACCAGATGGAAGTCCTGAAGGCCCTCGGGCTCAATCCGAACATCCGCGCCGTAGTCCAGGAACTCGATCCCCACATCGCCCCGATGCAAGGAGCGCAGTTTCATGTCCACTGACGACGTCCGGGTGCGTGGCGCGAGCTCATGGCTGCAGAACAGCTCAGCGATCTTGGCGTGTGCTTCGTCCACGTCAGTTGTGGCCATTGTTGGCCGTCCCCGCAAAACATCACGAGGAAGAATCTTCACCATTTCGGCACCTACTCCACAGTTTTGCGCTTTTCGGATGATCCTCGCGCCACGTGGATATTCCGGATTTCAACGGCCGCCTAGAGTCGCTCTTAGGACAAGTATGACTCAGCTCACATCACCATAACAGCGCCGAAAGCGAGGTGAGGACCAGTGAAGAACATCAAGCTCGTGCACCACCGGCGGGAGGAGTGGGATGAAAACCACTTCGAGCTCTGGGCGGCGGAACTTCAAGCCAAGAACGCTCAACTCACCTCCGCGGCTTGGGTTGGTTGGCACGAAGAAGAGGAAGACCCTGCGTAATTCGGATGGCCCTTGCGCCAAATGGATAGTCCGGATTTCAGCGACTGCCTAGAGTCGTTTCTAGAAGAACTATGACGCACGTCATATTTTCACAACGTGACAAGTACGGGAAAGGCTTGGACCATGTCAGGACTTCAGGGCAGGACGGCAATCGTTACCGGCGGTGCAACCAAGGTCGGGCAGGGCGTGGTGGCCGCGCTGCGGGACGCCGGCGCCGCGGTGGTGGTTGCGGACATAGATCCCGACGGCGAATCACTTACCACCGGACTGGGCGAAGGCATCCACTACTCCCACACTGACATCACCGATGACCACGCCGTGAATCGGCTGGTCAGCGCAACCGTCGCCGCGCACGGAAGCCTCGACATCCTGGTGAACCTTGCCTGCACCTACAAGGACGACGGCGCTGCCTCCGGGCGCGCCGACTGGCTCGAGGCACTCAACGTCAACCTCGTCAGCGCAGTGGTGGCCAGCAACGCAGCCCGCCCCCACCTGAAGGCCTCCGGGCACGGCGCCATCATCAACTTCACCTCAATCTCCAGCTCAGTAGCCCAAACCGGCCGCTGGTTATACCCGGCGAGCAAAGCCGCGCTGGTGCAAGTCACCCGGAGCATGGCCGTGGACTTCGCAGAAGACGGTATCCGCGTGAATTCCGTCAGCCCCGGCTGGGTCTGGAGCAACATCATGGACTCACTCAGCAACGGGAACCTCGAAAAGACAGACTCCGTGGCGGCCCCCTTCCACGCACTCAAGCGGGTCGGCCGCCCCCACGAGGTGGGTGACGTCGTCGCGTTCCTCGCCAGCGACCAAGCAAGTTTCGTGACCGGCGCAGATTGGGCCGTCGACGGCGGCTATTCCGCCTTGGGCCCGGAACGCGCCGAAGAGACCATTCCCCTGCTCGCAGCAAACTAACGCCAAGCTTCACAACAACTTCCACCATAGAGAAAGGCAACGCCATGACACAACGCCACATCACCATCGTCGGTGCCGGCCAGTCCGGGCTGCAGCTGGGTATCGGACTGCTGGACGCCGGCTACCAAGTGACCACCATTTCCAACCGCACACCGGAAGAGATTCACGAAGGCAAGGTTGCCTCCAGCCAGTGCATCTTCCACAACGCCTTGGAACACGAGCGGGCCTTGGGGTTGGATTTTTGGCCTGACGCCCCCACCGTTGACGGCATCTCTTTCACCATCCCCCACCCCGAACTGCCGGGTGAGAAAGCCATCAGCTGGGCCTCCCGCTTGGACAACCACGCCAAGTCGATCGATCAGCGCCTGAAGTTCCCCAAGTTCATGGAGGAGTTCACAGCACGCGGCGGAGAGCTCGTCTTCGAAGACGCGGGGGTAGCCGAGCTGGAGAAGTACACGCAGAACTCGGACCTGGTGATTGTGGCCGCCGGCAAGGGCGAGATCGCGCAACTGTTCACCCGTGACGCGGACCGCAGCACCTACGATGCACCGCAGCGCGCCCTGGCCTTAACCTACGTGAAGGGCTTGAAGCCGCGCGAGGACTACTCGGCGGTCTCGTTCAACCTGATCCCCGGCGTTGGCGAGTACTTCGTCTTCCCGGCGCTCACCACCACCGGCCCCTGCGAAATCATGGTCTTCGAAGGGGTTCCGGGCGGGCCAATGGACTCTTGGAAGGGACTCTCACCCGAGGAGCATTTGGAAAACTCCAAGAACATCCTCAAGGCCTTCCTGCCGTGGGAAGCAGAGCGCGCCACTGATGTGGAACTCACTGATCCCAACGGCGTTCTCCAGGGCAGGTTTGCGCCCACCGTCCGCCACCCAATTGCCACCTTGCCGAGCGGCCGGCAGGTACTTGGCCTGGCCGACGTCGTGGTTTTGAACGATCCGATCACGGGGCAGGGTTCCAACAACGCGAGCAAATGCGCGGCGTCGTACTTGGACAGCATCACCCGGTACGGCGGTGGAGCCTACGATGCAAACTTCATGCAGGCCACTTTTGAGCGATATTGGGATTACGCGCAGCACGTTGCACACTGGACGAATGCCCTCCTGGCTCCGCCTCCGCCCCATGTCCTCGAGCTCTTGGGGGCTGCGAACAGCGAGCCGGCTATCGCTCATCGCTTCGCCAACGGCTTCAACCACCCACCGGAATTCCAGGAGTGGTTTATGTATCCGGATAAAGCCGCGAGCTACCTCGCGGACCTGTCTGCCGCCAAAGTTTCGTAGCACGACCCTGCTAATAAGGACTCAACCATGCGAAAGATAGCAATCGTGGGGGCCGGCGAATCCGGCGCCCAGCTGGCCTTGGGCCTGCAACGTGACGGCTACGCGGTGACGCTTCTGTCCGACCGTTCCGCTGCCCAGATCCGCACCGGCAAGGTCATGTCCAGCCAGTGCATGTTCTCCACAGCCCTCGACGCCGAAGCCCACATGGGAACGGCGCTCACCGAATTCTACGAATCCGGATCCGTCCCTGGCATCACCTCAATCCGGCTACGTGTGGATGCTGATGAACCCATCGAATGGGAAGCACCCCTGGACGGTCCCGCCCGGTCCATTGACCAGCGCATCAAGAGTGCCCTCTGGATCGAAACATTTGTTGCAGCCGGTGGTGACTTCCGCATTGAGAAAGTCACACCGCGCATGCTCGAAGAACTCGCCCATGATTATGAGCTGGTCATTGTGAGCACAGGAAAGGGTGAGATCGGCCAGATCTTCCCCCGCGACAAGGCGAAATCACCCTTCGACCGGCCGCAGCGGGTGCTGGCGCTGAACTACGTCACGCCCGACGGCGGCGCTTCCGCCGGCTCGTCCGACGACGGTGCTTCCGCCGGCTCGTCCGCCGCCGGTACCGGCAGCGCGGGCGACGCCATCCGCATGTCCATGGCCCCCGGCGTCGGCGAATTCTTCACGTTCCCGGGCCTGACCATATCAGGCCCCTGCCGCATGATGGTGTTCGAGGGCGTGGTGGGCGGCCCCATGGACCGCTGGACCGACGTCGGAACCCCCGAAGAGCAGCTCAAGCGTTCGCTGGAAATCCTGCGGGAACATTTCCCGCACGAGGCAGAGAACTTTGCCACCGCGGAGCTGACCGACAGCGGCGCGACGCTCCTGGGGCGCATCACGCCCACGGTGAGGTCCGCCGTCGGGGAACTCGGCAACGGGAAGCTGGTGTTCGGGCTCGGTGACGCCGTGGTCCTCAACGATCCCCTCACCGGGCAGGGTTCCAACAACGCCACCCTGGCCGCGAAGTACTACCTTGATTCGATAGTTCGCCGAGGCCAGCAGCCTTTTGACCGTGCCTGGATGGAGCGCACCTTCGACGAATTTTGGCGCGGCTGGGGGCAATGGGCGGTGGAGTGGACCAACGATCTCCTGAAGCCACGCCGCGATCATCAGAAGACGCTCCTCCGTGAAGCCGCTGACCATCCGGCACTGGCGGCAAGCATCGTCAGCGGCTTCGATGATCCCCGGACGTCATACCCCTGGTGGTTCGATCCCACCGCGGCCGCTGACTTCATGCAGGCCCGGAAAGAGGACGATGCTGCTGCCTTCGATGTGAGGGACTTCAGGGGTGCGTTGGGTCAGTTCGCCACGGGCGTCACGGTGGTTACCACTGTGTCTGCGGACGGCAGAAAAGTGGGCATGACCGCGAATTCCTTCACGTCAGTGTCCATGGATCCGCCGCTGGTGCTCTGGTGCCCCAGCAAACGCGCCCCCAGCCTGGGCGATTTCGAGGACGCAACGCATTTTGCCATCAACATCCTGGCGAGTGACCAGCACGTCCTGTCCCGCCAGTTCGCCACGCCCGCCACGGACAAGTTCGCCGGCGTGGAAACAGCTGACGGCATCGCCGGTGTTCCGCTACTGGAGGGTGCAGTAGCAACGTTCCAGTGCCGCACCGTTGCGCGACATGATGCCGGGGACCATGTCATCTACGTGGGTGAGGTGGAAAGCTACAACCACCAAGACGGCGCTCCCCTGGTGTTCCACGGCGGAAAATACCACGCCACTGCCAGCCATCCGGATTTCTAGTCACGCCTTTTGACTTCTGTGCACTTCTGAAAGGAACGGATATGGACCATCCCCTTGACGTCGCGATCATAGGCTCAGGCATCAATTCGCTGGTCGCGGCAGCCGAGCTGGCCTTGGCAGGGAAGCGCGTGTGCATCATTGAGCGCTCGGATCGGTTGGGTGGGTTCATCCAATCCGCGGAGCGTACCCTCCCGGGTTTCATCCACGACACCTTCTCCTCCTGGCACCCGTTGTTCGTGTCCGGCGGCGCCTACTCGGCGTTGGGAGAAGAACTGCACCGCCGGGGTCTGGAGTACTGCAACACCTCCGGCCCAGTGACGGCCAGCGTTGCTGCGGATCCTGCTATCGGAGCCCACCGCGTGGTCATCGCACACAGGGACCCGGCCGAGACGGCTGCTGCGTTCAAGGAGCCACGCGATGGGGCCGCGTATCTGGCCATGCTCGATGATCTGGGCCGCAATGCCGGAACGGTTTTCGGGGCTTTCGGGGCGGAACTTCGCTCGTTTGGGGAGGTGGCGAAGATTGCCTTCGGAGCCGTGGGACGCGGGCGTTTCTCAGGGACGGAGGCCTTTGTCCGGGATTCCGTGATGAGCGGCCGGAATTACACCCGCAGCCGCTTTGACGGGTGGGAAGCGGACCAGCTGTGGTCTCCCTGGCTCCTGCACGCAGGGCTCGGCCCGGACCAGGCAACCGGTGGAGTCATGCTGCCCGTGATGGCCATGAGCATGCACAGCTTCGGGCTTCCTGTTGTGAAGGGCGGCGCCTCGCAGTTTGTGGCCGCCTTTGAGTCTTTGCTCAGGGACAACGGCGTCCGGATCATGCTGGGTGCGGAGGCCGACGAGATCCTGGTGGACTCATTCGGTGCCGTGGCCGGAGTGCAGACATCGCAAGGTGTGGTCACCGCAGACACGGTGCTCGCGAACGTATCGCCCCAGGCCCTCTACACCCAACTCCTTCGCCAGCCACCGGCCGGTACTGCCGAAGCCGCTGAACGCTACCAAAACGGCCGCGGGGCCATGCAGATCCACCTGGCCCTGGACCGTCCTGTCGAGTGGCTCGATCCCAGGCTCAACAGCGTTCCGCTGGTTCACATCAGCAACGGCTCGGACAGCACGGGAATTGCCTGCGCCCAGGCCGAAGCCGACCTGTTGCCCAGCGAACCCACCGTGGTGGTGGGACAGCAGTGCGTACTGGATCCGTCGCGGGCTCCGGAGGGCAAAGCAACGCTGTGGCTGCAGTTGCAGGAAGTGCCGTTCTCTCCCGTGGGTGATGCGGCGGGCCAACTGTCGGTTGCCGAAGGTTGGACCCACGAACTGAAGCAGGGATATCTGGAACGGGTCCTGGACCGGTTGGAGCAGTTCGCTCCGGGCACACGCGCCACTGTTCTTGCTTCGGACATTCTGACGCCGACGGACTTGTCCTCGGCCAACCCCAACGCGGTGAACGGAGACCCCTACGGCGGTTCCGCGGAGCTCTTCCAAAACCTGCTGTGGCGGCCCTTCCCCTCCGCCGCCGGACACCGGGCTGCCGTCCAAGGGCTGTGGCACATCGGCGCTTCAACCCATCCCGGTCCCGGGCTTTCCGGGGGTTCCGGACATCTGGTTGCGCAGAAGTTGACCGCGAAACCCTCACGATTTTCCCGTATTCAATCAGCACTGAAACCAAGCAAGCGATAGGAGAACAATGTCTGTTCTGGCCGGGCTCACTGCAGCCCTTTCGAGAGGTTCCGTGGAGATCATCGACCTCACCACGCCGCTCAGTTCCGAGACCCCCATCCTGAACCTGCCGCAGCCGTTCGCGAACACGGTGGGGTTGTCCGTTTCGCCGGTGAGCAATTTCGACGACGCCGGTCCGGCCTGGGCGTGGAACGACGTCACCGTGGGCGAACACGCCGGGACGCACTTGGACGCCCCGGTCCACTGGATCACGGGTAAGGACGGCAAGTCGGTGGACCAGATCGAACCACACCGACTGGTGGGCCCGATTGTAGTGATCGACAAGACCGCCGAGGTTCTCGGCAACCCTGATTTCCTGTTGGAACCGGAACACTTCGAGCAGTGGCAACAGGAGCACGGTGCCTTCCCTCAGAATTGCTGGGTCATTTTCCGGACCGGATGGGCGGAACGTGGCACTGATGCGGCGGCGTTCGTCAACGCGGACGACGCCGGACCCCACACTCCCGGGGTCTCCGCAGCAGGTGCCAAGTGGCTTGCCGGCAACGCCTCAATCAGCGGTTTCGGCGTGGAAACCGTGGGCATCGACGCTGGCCAAGCCGGGGCCCTCGATCCGATGTTCCCCGTCCACTCCTTCCTTCTGGGCGCGGACAAATACGGCGTGACGTCCCTGCGGAATGTGGACCGGCTCCCCGTCACGGGTGCCACCCTGGTGGTCGCTCCGCTGCCGATCGTGGGCGGCACCGGAAGCCCCAGCCGCGTGTACGCGCTGATTGAAAAGGACGTGGTGGAAACAGCATGAGCGAACATGTGCGGGTCTCCACGCTGGTGGGAAGGACGCTGGCGAAACTCGGCGTCGGGCATGTTTTCGGCGTGGTGGGCAGCGGCAACTTCGATGTCACCAGCACGCTCATGGCCGAAGGCATCGGGTTCACAGCAGCCCGGCATGAGGGCGGCGCCGCGACCATGGCTGACGCTTACTCGCGGATGTCCGGCAAGGTGGGCGTGGTGACCACGCATCAAGGGTGCGGTTTGAGCAACGCCATCACCGGGATCGGTGAGGCAGCGAAGAGCCGCACACCGCTGATCGTGCTCACCGCCGACACCCAAGCTGCAGCGATCAGGTCCAACTTCAAGATCGACCAAGACGGACTGGCCCGCAGCGTAGGCGCCGTGGCCGAGCGCATCCACTCCCCCGCAACCGCCGTCGCGGACACCGTCCGGGCTTTCCGGACCGCGGTGAACGAGCGCCGCACGGTGGTACTGAGCTTGCCGTTGGATGTCCAAAGCGGCACCGCGGCAGACGAAGTGAGTGCCGTCGTCGTGCCCGAGCCGTTGAAGGTTCGTCCGGACGCTGCCGCCGTTGAGCAGTTGGTGGCACTGATCGCGGCCGCGGAACGGCCCGTGTTCGTCGCCGGACGCGGCGGACGTGGTGCACGGGACGAGATCCTGGAACTCGCACGGCATGCCGGCGCCTTGGTGGCGACGTCCGCGGTGGCGAGTGGGCTGTTCAACGCCGACTCCCACAATCTGGGTATTTCGGGTGGTTTCTCCTCCCCGACCACGGCAGAGCTCATCAGCGGCGCGGACCTGATTGTGGGCTGGGGTTGCGCGCTGAACATGTGGACCATGCGGCACGGCCGACTGATCTCCGCAGGCACCAAAGTGGTGCAGATCGACGTCGAAGATTCAGCGCTCGGCGCCAACCGCCCCATCACCCTTGGCTTGCTGGGTGATTCGGCGCTAACCGCGGTCGATGCTTTGGAGGCGCTGCGCTCCGTGCAGTCAGAGCCAGCGGAAAAGTACCGAACCGAAGCCAACGCACTGGCCATCAAACAGGGCTCCAGATGGCGGGACCTCGAAACTGAAGACCTGTCCACGGCAACATCCATCGATCCCCGGGTCCTCACCCGTGAACTCGACACCCTGCTCCCTGCCGAGCGGATCGTGGCAGTCGATTCAGGCAACTTCATGGGGTACCCCAGCCAATACCTCGCCGTGCCGGACGAATTCGGGTTCTGCTTCACCCAGGCTTTCCAAGCAATCGGACTCGGACTCTACACGGCCGTCGGCGCCGCCCTCGCCCAACCGCAACGGCTCCCGGTCCTGGGTGCCGGGGACGGTGGATTCCTCATGGGCATCAGCGAACTCGAGACCGCCGCCCGGCTCAAACTCCCCCTGGTGTGCATCGTCTACAACGACGCAGCCTACGGGGCAGAGGTACACCACTTTGCTTCGGAGCATTCCGAGAAGCACCTCTCCAGCGTGGTGTTTCCCGAGACCGACATTGCAGCGATCGCCCGCGGGTTCGGGGCTGAGGGCGTCACCGTCCGGACCGTGGCCGACCTTGATGCCGTGCTCCCGTGGATCGCTGCCTACGAAGCCGGAACTCAGGACCGTCCGTTGGTGATCGACGCGAAGATCGCCTCCGACGGCGGTTCATGGTGGCTGGCCGAGGCCTTTCAAGGCCACTAAGCACCGGGCTCTCCCAACTGGGTAGCAGCAAACGTCGCTATGAGCGGTCATAGCGACGTTTGCTGTCACTTACTTGGGGTGGTTATGCGTCGACGTCCGTGTTCACGATGTACACGTCGCAGGGAGCACCGTGGGCCACGCTGTTGGCGATGCTGCCGAGTACGCGGCCGAGGCCCTTCATGCGCTTGTTGCCCACCACGATCAGCGAGGCGTTGTTGGTCTCGGCGTAGTTGATGAGGGCGTTGGCAGGTGTGCCGCGGGCTGCGAAGTACTTGATGTTGCCTGCGGGAACGTCCAGCTCTTCGGAAACCTTGCGGGCCACGTATTCTGCGGAGTCCGCGGAGGAGACGGTGATGCGGTCGCTGCCGCTGCCGAATTCTTCAATGCGGTCATCGGAGAAGCCGCTGATCACGTGCAGTTCGGCGCCGAGGGCGGTGGCGAGCTTCGCTGCTGCCACTGCTGCGCGCTTGGCCGTCTCGCTGCTGTCAACGCCGACCACAATAACTTCTGACATGAGTACTCCTGGTTGTGGGGATTCACTGGGTGCTGCTGCAAGAAATCTACACTCCATCCCCATCCGCCGGGATGACCCTTTTGCGCCGGGAGTGTTTACGGCCGGAATCACTGGGTAGTGATTAAGCATCGGAGCGATCACACGACCGAAAGGCAAGACAATGAGCGACGCACCATTTTCCCCGCAGACCGCCATCGTCACGGGATCGGATTCCGGCATCGGGCGGGCCACCGCGGTGGCCTTGGCCAAAGCAGGAATGGACGTGGGGATCACGTGGCACTCGGATCAGCAGGGCGCTGAGGAAACCGCGGAGGAAGTGCGCGGCCTGGGCAGGAAAGCTGTGGTCCACCAACTGGACACCACGGATGTCCGGGGAACAGCTGCAGCCATCGACAAGCTCGCCGAGGAACTTGGCGGTGCGGACGTCTTCGTCAACAACTCCGGAACCGGCGATGGCACTAAGTTCCTTGAGCTGGACTACGACACGTGGATGTCCACCTTGGATACCAACCTCAACGGGGCTTTCATCGCAATGCAAACAGCAGCCAAACGCATGGTGAAGGCCGGCCGCGGTGGGCGCATCATCGCTGTCACCAGCGTCCATGAGTTCCAGCCGAGGGTTGGAGCCTCCGCCTACGACGCGTCCAAGCACGGCCTGGGTGGCCTCATCAAAACCATGGCCTTGGAACTCGCTGAGCACGGCATCACCGCCAACAACGTGGCACCAGGTGAGATTGCCACTCCCATGACAGGCCAGGAGGACGAGGATCCCAAACAGAAGGAACGGCCTGGAGTCCCCTTGGGGCGCCCCGGCGATGCGCGGGAAATCGCCGCCGTCATCGCCTTCCTGGCATCACCGGATTCCAGCTACGTCAACGGCGCCTCGTGGCCTGTGGACGGCGGAATGTTGCAGATGGGACCACAGGCAGGTTCGCACATCACCAGCAACGACTGGCGCGAAAGCTAAGCCCCTGCAGACTCTGGCCGCACGGTGATCCGTGGGCTAGTCTGCATGGACGGCCTGCCTGGCGGGCCTGATTTTCCAGAGATTCGTAAGACGTTGATGAGGAGCACCATGGCTGGCCACACATATAGCGTTTCCGAAATTGTAGGAACTTCCACCGAGGGCGTTGACGACGCGATCAAGAATGGCATCGCAACAGCCTCCCAGACCCTGCGGAACCTGGACTGGTTTGAGGTCAAGGAAATCCGCGGCCACCTTGAGGACGGCGCCGTGGCCGACTGGCAGGTCACCATCAAGCTTGGTTTCCGCCTGGAGCGCTGATCACCCCTCTACCCATCCCGCGAGATGGCAGTTGACGCCCATGTTTTCCGAAAACATGGGCGTTAACTGTCGTCTCGGCGGGCGGGTTCGGGTTCGGGCACGGCGGCCGCCTCACCGAAGCTCAGCAGCGTTAAAGCGTCCGACGACGGCGAACCGGCCTTCGCGGAATAGATCCTCAGCATCTGGTCGGGGTCGTCCGGGAGACTGAGCGTCTCAAAGTTCAGTTCCAAGTCACCCACAATCGGGTGGTGCAGCCGAACAGTGCCGGCGGATCGCGATGCCACCCTATGCCCGGCCCACCACTGCCGGAAGTGCTCGCTGTGTACGGCGAGCTCGCCCACGAGTTGGTTGGTCTGCGGATCGTTGGGGTGTCGGCCCACGTCCATCCTGAGGGCGCCCACGGCTTCAGCGGCCACAGTTTTCCAGTCCCTGAACAGCTGTTCCGCCAAGGGATCCAGGATGATCCAGCGGGTCAAGTTCCGCTCCCCGGCGGGGAGTGACGGGAAATCGGTGAAGAGCAGGTGGGCCATGCGGTTTCCGGCCAAGACGTCGGCGCGCCTGCCCAGCACCATGGCAGGAACATCGCCGACGGCGTCGAGCAGCTGCCGGAGCCCGGGCCTGACCTTTTGCACGGGACCGGGATTGCCTGCGGAACTTGCACAGTGCTCCAGGAGGTCCATCATGTGCGCTTGCTCCCCCGCGTCCAGGCGCAGTGCGCGGGCCACAGAGTCGAGGACGGCCTTGGATGGGTGGATGTTGCGGCCCTGTTCCAGGCGCGTGTAGTAGTCAGTGCTGACTCCGGAGAGTCGGGCAACTTCTTCGCGGCGGAGCCCGGGCACCCTGCGGGCACCGCTGGACTCTTGCGCTCCAGCGTCCTCGGGCGAGAGGCGGGCACGCATGACCTTGAGGAATTTACCGAACTCGGCGCTTTGACCCATCCGTCCATTCTGCCGTTCGGGGCGTGTGAAAGACCACCATTTTGGGTAGGACTATCAGACCTAGGAAAAACAGGATCATGTTGGATTGCTGACTCTGCCGCCAAAAGTGCATAGGCTCAGTACAGAGCCTCCGAAAACGCTTTCTGGAGTGTCGCAACCCTAACCAATTCCGTCGAAGGAGACCGTCATGCCAGAGCTGACTTTAAACAACGGCGTCACCATTCCCCAGCTCGGGTTCGGTGTCTTCCAAGTACCTGCCGAGGAAACGCAGAAGGTCGTGGAAGACGCATTGGAAGCCGGCTACCGCCACATCGACACCGCGGCTGCCTACCGCAACGAGGCAGGAGTCGGCGCTGCCGTCGCGGCCTCGGGCATCCCCCGCGAAGAACTCTTCATCACCACCAAGCTCCGCAACGGCGAGCAAGGCGAGGCCTATGACGCCTTCCAGCGCAGCCGCGACGCTTTGGGCCTTGAAGTTATCGACCTGTACCTGATCCATTGGCCTGTCCCCTCGCAGGGCCTCTACACGCAGGCATGGAAAGAGATGGAGAAGCTGTACCAGGACAAGCAGATCCGGGCTATCGGCATCTCCAACTTCCTCTCGGACCACTTGGACACGTTGCTCAAAGAAGCTGAAGTAGTTCCCGCCGTAAACCAGATCGAAGTCCACCCCACGTACCAACAGGCCGAGCTGGCCAACAAGTGCCGCGACCTCAGCATCGCCGTGGAAGCTTACAGCCCGCTGGGCCAGGGCAAGGACCTGAACTCCGAGCAGGTGGCCCTTGTGGCGGCGGCCCACGGCACTACTCCTGCACAGGTGATTCTGGCCTGGCACCTTGCCCAGGGCACAATCGTGATCCCCAAGTCCGCAGACTCGAAAAGGATGCGCGAGAACTTCGGCGCGGCCGATCTCACCCTCACCGAATCCGAGCTGGCTGCGATCACGGCACTTGAGGCGGGCGCCCGCATAGGGTCCGATCCCGCCGTCGCTGCTTTCACCCAGCTCTAAGAAAGGACAAACATGCAGTACACGCATCTGGGCCGTTCCGGCCTCAAAGTTTCACGGCTCTGCCTGGGCACCATGAACTTCGGTCCGCAGACGGACGAAGCCACAGCTCACTCGATCATGGATTCCGCGCTGGATTCCGGCATCAACTTCTTCGACACCGCCAACGTGTACGGAGGAACCGGGCACCGCGGCTGGACCGAGGAAATCATCGGTCGATGGTTCGCGAAGGGCGGCGAGCGCCGTGAGCGCACCGTCCTGGCCACTAAGTTGTATGGCACCATGACGGACCGACCCAACGAGTCCAAGCTGTCGGCGCTCAATATCCGCCGTGCACTCGATGCCAGCCTGAAGCGGATGCAGACGGATTACATCGACATTTACCAGTTCCACCACATCGATCGGGATACGCCGTGGGACGAGATCTGGCAGGCCATCGAGGTAGCTGTCCAGCAGGGCAAGATCCTGTACTCGGGAAGCAGCAACTTTGCGGGCTGGCACATCGCCCAAGCCCAGGAAGCCGCCCGGAGGCGGAATTACACGGGTCTCGTCAGCGAACAGTCCATCTACAACCTGTTCCGGCGCGAAGTTGAGCTTGAAGTAATTCCCGCCGCGCAGCAATATGGCTTGGGCCTGATCCCGTGGTCGCCACTGCAGGGCGGGCTCCTTGGCGGCGTGCTGAAGAAGGAAGAGCAGGGTGTTCGCCGCACTGAGGGCCGGGCTCTGGAGACCCTCAAGAAGCATGAGGAACAGATCCGCCAGTACGAGGATTTTGCGGACGAGTTGGGTCATGCGCCCGGAGATGTAGCGCTGGCTTGGTTGCTTCACCAGCCTGCCGTGACGGCTCCCATCGTGGGACCTCGAACCCAGGAACACCTTGATGCTGCTATCCGCGCTCTTGAGGTCACCCTGAACGCGGACGCCCTCAAGCGCCTTGACGACATCTTCCCGGGCCACCGCACCGCCCCCGAGGACTACGCCTGGTGAGCAGCGCCCTCCCCCACACCCTCGGAACGGCGGCGGACACCGTGTCGCCGCGGAACATCCTGTTCATCGGCGGGACCGGGGTCATCAGTGCGGCGGCGGCTGAACGCGCCGTCGCACTGGGCCACGGGCTGACCATCCTCAACAGGGGAAGGTCAGCCGGCAGGCCGGTGCCGGAAGGCGCGGAAGTCCTCCACGCGGATGTCCGTGACGCCGCCGTCGTGCGTGAGGTACTTCAAGGAAGAGAGTTCGACGCCGTTGCGGACTTCATCTCCTACACACCGGATCAGGCGCGGGCCGGGTTGGAACTGTTCCGCGGGCGGACCGGGCAGTACGTTTTCATCAGTTCCGCTTCGGCGTACCAGAAGCCCCCTACGACGCTTCCCATCAGGGAGTCGACTCCGTTGAAGAACCCGTTCTGGCAGTACTCGCGGGACAAGATTGCTTGCGAGGAACTGCTGTTCGAGGCTTACCGTGAGCAGCACTTCCCGTTGACAGTAGTCCGGCCGTCCCACACTTATGACCGGACCAAGATCGCCATGGTGGGCGGTTGGACCGACATCCACCGGATGCGGGCTGGAATGCCGATCCTGGTGCACGGCGATGGAACGTCCCTTTGGACGCTTACCCATGCCCGGGATTTTGCCAAGGCGTTCGTCGGTCTCTTGGGCCGGCCCCAAGCTGTGGGTGAGAGCTACACCATTACCTCTGACGAGTTCCTGCCGTGGAACCAGATTTATCGCTTGTTTGCGCGTGCGGCCGGGGTGGAAGAACCGGAGCTGTTCCATGTTTCATCGGACACCATCGCAGCCCACAGCCCGGAGCTCGGCCCCAATCTTTTGGGCGACCGCTCGCACTCCGTGGTGTTCGACAACTCCAAAATCAAGGCACTCGTCCCTGATTACCGGGCCACGATTCCGTTCGCGGACGGTGCGCGGGAGATCGTGACATGGCATGATCGGCATCCTGAGCTACAGGTGGTTCAAGAGGACTATATGGAGCTATGCGATCGGCTTTACGAAAGGAATGTGCGCGCATGACAATTGCCCCGCTCATTGAACTCAACGATGGCAACAAGATTCCGCAACTGGGACTCGGCACGTGGCCGTTGAATGATGCCCAGGTTGCCGATGCCGTGGCGGAAGCGGTGTCGCACGGTTATCGCCACCTGGACACGGCGAAGAAGTATGGCAACGAGAAGGGAGTGGGCAACGGCATCCGGGCCTGCGGGGTGAATAGAGAAGAGCTCTTCATCACCACCAAATTGGATGGCGAGTTCCAAGGCTCCGGCAAAGCCGTCGCCGGGCTGGACGGCTCGTTGGAGCGGTTGGGGCTGGAATACGTCGATCTCCTCTTGATCCACTGGCCGCTCCCCCGCCGCGGTGAGTTCGTGTCCACGTGGAAGACCTTCGAGGAACTGCAGGCCTCCGGCAAAGCACGATCGATTGGCGTCTCCAACTTCAAGCCCTCCCACCTGGACCAACTGTTCAGGGAGACTGATGTTGTTCCCGCCGTCAACCAGATCCAGGTCAGCCCGTCCATCCCGCGGCCCGCTGCCCGGGCTTTCAATGAGGCGAACGGCATCATCACCGAGTCGTACAGCCCGCTGGGCGCCGGCAGCGACCTCTTGAACGCGCCAGTGTTGGCCGGCATCGGCAAGAAGTACGGTAAGAAGCCGGGCCAGGTGGTGCTGCGCTGGCACATTCAGCAGGGCTTGGTGGCCATACCCAAAAGCGCGAATCCGCAAAGAATGAAAGAGAACCTGGACATTTTCGACTTTGAACTGGACCATGACGACCTCACCCGACTGCAAACCCTCGACGCCGGACCGGACGCCGGTGTGGACTCAGACGTACAGGGGCACTGATCACCATGGCTACTCAAAAGGCACTGATCTGGGTTGGTTCCTACACAGCCGACAGGAACGGCAACGGCGATGGCATCGTCGCGCTTTCGGCCGATGATGACGGCCAGCTAACCGCCATTGGTTTGGCTGTCGCCGCCAACTCGCCATCATTCCTTGCACCGCACCCGTCACTCCCGGTGGTCTACGCCGTAGCCGAGGAAGGCAAGACGGTGCGGGCGTATCGCCGGAGGGGGGACGCTGAACTGGAGGCTTTCGGCGACCCCTGGCCCGCAGGCGAAGCGACCTGCCACGTAGCCGCCGATCCTCAGGGTCGCTTTATTGTGGCCACCTGTTGGGGCGACGGTCAGGTCATCTTGTATGAACTGGACGACGACGGCGCCATCACCTCGCGCACCAGCGCGGCAGCCGCCGTCGATCCCCACACTGCAACGTCTCCGGACGAGCAGCGACCCAGCCGGGCGCACTCAAGCTTGATGCTGCCGGACGGCCGCGTCATGACCACGGATTTGGGGCATGATCTGGTCAGGGTGTGGCGGTACTCGCCGGGTGAAGGCCTGCAGTTGGATCATCAGGTGATCCTGCCGAAGGGCTCCGGGCCCCGGCACATGGCCCGCCATCACAGCGGAACCGTGTTCGTGGACACCGAATATTCCGTTGAGGTAGCCGCACTTCGGATGGAACCGGACGGCACCTACGAGCTGACTGCCATAGTTCCAGCGAGTGCCGCTGGGGCAAAAGAGGGCGACGCCGGCGCGGAGATTGCGCTCTCACCCGACGGACGCTTCGCTTACGTGGGCGTGCGGGGATCCAACCGCATCTGCGTGTTGAAGGTGTCCCACGGCGGGGCTGAGCTGGAGCCCCTCGCGGAGGTGCCGTGCGGCGGTGAGTGGCCGCGCCACCACCTGGTCCGCGAAGGCTGGTTGTACGTCGCCAACGAAGGCTCGGACGACGTCGTGAGCTTCAAACTGGACCGTGAAAGCGGCCTGCCAGGCGGCATCGTGAGCCGGGTGGAGACGGGCTCTCCGAGTGTGCTGGTTCCCGCTGGTTAACTACCGCCGAGATGGCATTTAATACGCATGATCCGCTCAGACATTGGTATTAGATGCCACCTCGGCGAGTCTTTTCAGGCGGTCCAGACCTCAACGTCGTCCGTTCCGCAGATAAGCTTGCGTCCCGTCGGCTCGAGGATGACCCAGAGCAATTCCTGGTGCTTGGAAACATCGTCCACGCGGCCAGTTCCGGCTCCCCATGCGACGTCGTAGATCCACACGGGATCGCCGGAGCTTAGTTCAGTCCACTCTGCCACCGGTACGTGCCGGTAGTCGGCGGGCCTGTTCAGGATGGTACTGGTCATGCCGACACTTCAGCGGCAGTGCGGCGCCGCCAGATAGTGGGTACACCGTTGTGCGCCGGCAGGATGTGGCCTTCCGCGAAAACCTGGACGGCATCCGGGTCGGAGGCCGGGCTCCACAGGCCTGACGCCGGGCAGTGGGAACCGGTAGGCATGACGCGGGTGGCTCGTTCGCGCAGGAGGGCGATGCTCTTCATCGTTGAAACTCATCCTTGGAGGTAGATCGGGGTGTTTGTGAAGCAGATCTCTTCTACCCTATGCAAGGCATAGCAGCTTGGTTATGGGCAGATGCATAGCCTTTTGCGCTGAAGTGATGCAAAGGAACAGTGCTATTCCCGAAAACTTTCGGCATGAATGCGTGCAAGCGCTTCCAACATTGCCGCCAATATAATGCCGTTCACAATCTGTAATCCAAGAGATCTCTAGATTCAGGCCTCGGAAGCGCTTACAGTTGTGACTTGTCCCACAGGGGCTCTATTTCACAGCACTGTCGCTTAGCGGAAGGTTCCATCACTTGTTATCTCGCAGCAATAGACACCACCCCTGCCCCCAGCGCCCACCACTCAGCCGAATCGCCGCAGTTGTATTGACGACGGCGGCGCTCACCGCCTCGGCCATCCTCCCCGCAGGTGCCGCACCGGCCACCACACCCGATCCGGCCGCCCAGCACTCAATCCGCGGCAGCCTCAGCGATCAGAACTTCTACTTCGTCATGGCTGACCGCTTCAACAACGGCACCACGGCCAACGACGACGGTGGGCTGGGTTCTGATCCGATGGTCTCCGGCTACGACCCCACGCATAAAGGCTTCTTCAACGGCGGCGACTTGAAGGGCCTCCAGGACCAGCTGGACTACATCCAAGGGCTGGGCACCAATTCCCTCTGGCTCACTCCGAGCTTCAAGAACAAAGCCGTCCAAGGTGACGGCACCTTGGCAAACAGTTCGGCCGGCTACCACGGGTACTGGGTCACGGACTTCACCCAGATCGACCCCCACTTGGGCACCAACGCCGAGTTGAAGACCCTCATCGACGCCGCACACGCCCGTGGCATGAAGGTGTACTTCGACATCATCACCAACCACACCGCGGACGTCATCCAGTATGAGGAGACCTCCTCGGCACCGTACATTTCCAAGGAAACAGAACCCTATCGGACAGCTGCTGGTGAGGTCTTCGACGACCGCGACTACGCCGGGACGCAGGACTTCCCGGCGTTGGACCCGGCGACGTCCTTCCCGTACACGCCCGTGGTCCCCGAGGCAGAGAAGGACGTCAAGGTTCCGTCCTGGCTGAACGACCCCACGCTCTATCACAACCGCGGCAACACCAACTTTGCCGGCGAGGACTCCCTCTACGGCGACTTCTTTGGCCTGGATGACCTGTTCACCGAGAACCCGAAGGTGGTGAATGGAATGATGGATGTTTACAAAACGTGGATCCGCGACTTCGGGATCGACGGCTTCCGCATTGACACCATGAAGCACGTCAATGATGAGTTCTGGCAGCAGTTCGGGCCCCAAGTCCTTAGCTATGCCAAAGAGCAAGGCAAGGACGAGTTCTTCATGTTCGGCGAGGTCTTCGACACCTCCAAGAGCATCACGTCCAAGTTCACCACCAAGAACCAGATGCAGGCAGTGCTGGACTTCGGCTTCCAAGGAGCAGCCCGCAGCTTCGCGTCCCAGAGCAGCAAAGCCACCGTCTTGGCGGACTTCTTCAACGGGGATGACTGGTACACGGACGCTGACTCCAACGTCTATCAATTGCCCACCTTCCTGGGCAATCACGACATGGGCCGCATCGGCACCTTCATCTCCCAGGACAACGAGGGAGCGTCCGACGCCGAATTGGTGGAGCGCGACGAGCTCGCCCATGAGCTGATGTACTTCTCTCGCGGCAATCCAGTGATCTATTACGGCGACGAGCAGGGCTTCACCGGTGCCGGCGGGGACCAGGATTCACGGCAGACAATGTTCGCGAGCAAGGTCCAGGAATACCTGGATGACGATCTCCTGGGTACCAGTTCCACCCACGCCACGGACAACTTCGACACCCAGCACCCGCTGTACAAAAAGATCAGCGAACTCGCGGCCCTCACGGCTGAACACCCAACGCTCCGCAGCGGTGCCCAGCAAAACCGCTATGCAGCGGACGGCGCCGGGATCTACGCCTTCACCCGCATCGATGCCAAGGAGCAGCGCGAATACATCGTTGCCGTAAACAACAGCGAGACAGCCCAGACCGCGGCGGTCCCCACGTATGAAGCCAAGCAGCCCTTCAAGCTGATCTACGGTGACGCCGCGAAGAACGCCAAGACCGACTCCCAGGCGAACCTTTCCGTCACCGTCCCGCCGCTTTCCGCTGTGGTTTACGAAGCAGCGGGGCGACTTGCCAAATCCAAGGCGGCGCCCGGCGTCGTGCTTAAAAAGCCGGTCACCGCGGCTGGTGACGCGACTCGCCTGAAGGTGACGGCCGACGTCGACGGTAACTCGTTTTACGAGGTCACCTTCGAAGCGCGTACTGCGGGTGGAAAGTGGGCTCCGATTGGCACCGACGATAACGCGCCCTACCAGGTGTTCCACGATGTATCGTCCCTGGAGTCGGGGTCCTCGGTGGAGTATCGGGCGGTGGTGTTGGACAACCGCGGGCAGACGTCGGCGAGTGAGCCGAGGAGCGGCGTGGTAGGCGAGCCGACGCAGCCCGAAACCGTCACTGTTGCTGGCAGCCTCAACACCGAACTGGGTTGCACCGAGGACTGGCAGCCGGGCTGCGAGCAAGCACTCATGAGCTACGAGCCGACGCATCGGTTGTGGCAACTGAACGTCCCCAACCTGCCGGCGGGCAGCTACGAGTTCAAGGCTGCACTCAACGGCACCTGGGACGAAAACTACGGTGCGGGTGGCGAGTTGGACGGTCCCAACGTGGCGTTCACGCACGCTGGCGGCGCTATCACGTTCCTGTACGACCACGCCACCAACGTCATCAGCGCAGCTGTTCCGGGTCAGCAGCCATCCGCCGTCTCGGTGCCGGGAAGCTTGAACTCCGAGCTCGGCTGCGCAGGTGATTGGATGCCGGACTGCGCCCACGCCCAGCTGTCATTGGATGCCACTGATGGACTGTGGAAGCTTACGGTGCCCAATCTCGCTGCAGGAACTTATGAGTTCAAGGCCGCGATCAACGGCTCCTGGGCTGAGAACTACGGCATTGCCGGAGCCCCGAACGGCAGCAACATCGCATTGAAGCACGACGGCGGCCCGATCACCTTCCGGTACGACCCCGCCAGTCACCTGGTCACCGTCCGCTAACCCAAGTAGGTCGCAGTTGAGGTCGTTCTGAACGCTCAGAACGACCTCAACTGCTACTCAGATGGGCTTATTTGTAGCTCAGGCTGAGCAACATGGACTTGAGTTGGGCATATTGGGCGCTGCCCATCCAGGCCTTGGCTGCTTCCGGCGTTGCGAAGGCAGGCTGCTTGTCGACGTCGAAGATGACTCGTGCGGACATGTACCCGTTGGGCATCAAGATCTGGTTGGATCCGGACCCCGTCTCACCGGGCTGGAGTTCGGAAGCAATCCGCAGGTCCATGAAGTAGCTCGGCGGATCCAGCACAGGGGCACTATCCGCGGACGCTCCGTAAGGAACATACCTGGCCTGATTCGCCGCGAAGCCGAACTCCACTGGATTGCCGGACGTGTCCGTGAGACCTGGGACCACTGCGCGGTCGTACACCGTCCTGGTCACAGGGCCACCGGTGCCGTCGCCGTAGAAACCGCTGCTCATGAACGCGACTTCAGCGCCGGTGCTGTCCAAGATGGTGGCTCCGTGGGAAGGCCCTTGCTCCGGGCGGACGGCCCAGCCCACCGGATAGGCGAAGGAGATATGTCCGTCCGGGAAGGTGAATGTCTGGGAAGTAGCAGCGGGAGCGGGCGGCTGCGTCGGAGCAGGTGTTGGCGCCACAGCCGGAACCGTGGGAACGGGCGGAGGGGTAATCGGCGCGGCCACCGTGGGGATTACCGACGGCGTGACTGACGGCGTAGCTGTGGGCGTTGGGCTGACCGAAACGCTGGGTGTCGGTGTCGCTTCTGTGGACGTAACCGTGACGGCAGGCGCGGGCGCCGTGTTCACCGAACCAAAGTTGGCGGCCACGAGTACTCCCGCTGTAACGGCAGCAGCGCCGAGCAACAGTCCCCCGGCAATCTGGGCTTTGCGGCGCCGGCGCTGTTCCAGGGACGTCACTGCGGCGAGCGGGCGGCTGTCACTGAACACCGTGGTGCCCGACAGGATTTTGTGGAGCGCTTCTTCACCATTGGGTTCCGCCACTGGATCGATAGTGAGCGGGTCAATCGCTGATATCTGGTTCTTGATCGGATCCATTGTCTTCAGACCCCCATCTTGTGTGTAGTCGATTCGGCCCCTGCAGGCAGTTGTTTTCTGAAGGCTGTACGGGCACGGTGAAGGCGGACTTTAGCCGCCGATTCGCTGCACTTCAGCACCTTGGCGATGTCAGACGTCCCCAATCCGTCCCAGTAGGCCAACTGCAAAATGTCGCGGTCCTTGGCGCGAAGGCGTTCCATCGCATCCTGGACAGCAACGTTCTCAGAGTCGTCACCAAACCGTTGGACCGCCGTCGTCCGCAGCTTTTCCTGCAACGCCAGGCGCCTGTCGCGACTCCTGTACGCATTTCCCACCAAGTTCCGTGCAACCGTCAAGAGGTACGGGAGGTCCGGGCTGGAATCGTCGGTCCATTTTTGCCATACGACGCGGGAAGACGTCGGCCGCAATCTCCTCAGCAACCTCTACTGATTCAACGCGTCGGCAGACGAACCTGAAAATGGATGGGTAGCTGTCTTTGTGAATGGCGATGAACGCCAATTCGCGCTCTGAAAGCACGATTGTTCCCCCTGATAATTAGAGCCCTGAACTGCAGGATACTTGTATAGTTTCCGGCCGGGCGGCCAGGGTTACACGGGGCAAAATATTTTTATTGGGCAGTGTCAGAAGTCCCGGCTCGCGGCACCGCACGGTTTCCGATTATTGACGGGTCGGTACGGGACCGTACCCCATGTTTTCACTAATTTTTCGGCCAGCTGCTTTCAGTTCTTCAATCAGCCCACTGACCCTTTCAGGGTCGAATCTGAAAGAGGGGCCAGCGATGCTAACGGCGCCCATGACGGTTCCGCCGTCGCCTCGGATGGGGACGGCGATGCCGTTGAGTCCGTCTTCAAGCTCTCCCCTCACTATGGCATATCCTCGGTTAGCCACGACATCGAGTTGCTGCTCCAGCTCCTGCCGTGAGGTGATGGTCTGCTTTGTTATCGCGGGCATGCCCAAATCTTTCAAGAGGCGACTGCGCTGTGAACTTGAAAGTGACGCTAAGAAGACTTTGCCGCTCGACGTAGCGTGAAGGGGGGTCAAACGGCCCATCCAATTTTGAGTGGCGGCGAGCGTTGATGGGCCAAAGACTTCGTCAATGTTCACGACGTGGTCTGAGTTCATAACGGCCAAGTTGACAGTTTCTCCGAACTTTGCGGCGAGGGCCTCGAGAATGGGACGCGCCTCCCTTGTCAGGTCCAGCCTCATTGGTATGGCGTTGGCCAGATGAAGGATACCAAGTCCGAGTTGGTACTGTCCTCGACCACTGCTCTGCGCCATACCTTGCACTTCCAGCGCTCTCAGGAGACGGGAGATCGTCGACTTATGGACTCCCATCTCCTCGGCGACTTCCGTGACTCCAGCACTGCCGCTGCGCGCCAAAATTCTCAGAACTGCAATGGCACGGTCAACTGATTGGAGACCGCCCTCCCTGACCTCGGCGGGAGTCTGCGCGGGGGCCGTCGACGAGTCATGATCCCGCTCTGGAAATGCCATGTACTTATACTCTCAGACCCGTTTCCAAGAACACGGACGGGGACGGTGAGTCCTGCGCCAACGAAACAAACCCCCAAGTCCCCGAAAACCCCTTGACGCCGAAGGTGATCCGGGTAACACTAAAAGTGCAAGTTGCGGACTCCGCAACTAGGTACACATAGCGAACTACTTCCGAAACTGTCCTTGCTTGAAGTGGCCCGCCTCTGCGGGGACAAAAGTCCAATGCATAGAACCCACTGCTCGGGCATCATCGTGGACGAACTTCAGTTTCATGCGGTCAGGAGGAACTCCGCGGCATCCTGGCCACAATGAACTGCCGGCTCCACCGCTGAACTGAGCGAAGTCGTCCTGCTTCACGGCAAATCGTCAGTCTTCACTCTGACTGAAGTGCAAACTAAACGAACAGAGGTGCATGTTTCATGGCTAAAGACGCAACGTTCAGCCCCAGAAGGAACGGCGACGATGCTAAACATAGTGGCCGTAAGGACGGCAAGCCATTAGGCGGCCTGGACTACCTCCGGCCGCGGTACCCCCATAACATTCACCCGGCGCTGGTTCCGGGTATTAGCGTTGATGAACAACGTCGGCGCTACAGTCTGGACAGAGTGGTCCTTACTGCCGCAGGTGCCTTGACAGTAGCGTTCGTCGTCTGGGGCATCGTCAGCCCGTCCAGCGTCTCCGAAGTTGCAAGCACGGCGTTCGCCTGGACTACCACTAACTTGGGCTGGCTCTTCAACACCGTCGCCACAGTGGTGCTGGTGGTCCTGTTATGGTTGGCGGTCAGCCGGTACGGGAAAATCCCGTTGGGCAAGGACGGTGAGACCCCGGAATTCTCCACGTTTTCCTGGGTGGCAATGCTCTTCGCTGCCGGTCTCGGCATCGGCGTGCTGTTCTGGGGCCCCGCCGAACCGCTGGCCCACTACCTGAACCCGCCGCCGCGGACGGTCGAGGCGGAGTCAGTCGAGGCCATGCACCAAGCGCTGGCGCAAACGTACTACCACTGGGGATTTCACGCGTGGGCCATGTACGCCTTGGTGGGTGGGGCCGTCGCCTATGTGGGTTACCGGCGCGGACGCCCCCTGCTGATGTCCTCGATCTTCCGTCACCTCTTCGGTAAGAGGCAGACTGACGGATTCGCTGGAAAGCTGGTGGACATCTTCGCCATCGTCGCCACTCTGTTCGGCACGGCTGCGGCGTTGGGGATCGCGGCACTCCAGATCGGCCAAGGCGTCACTATTGTCTCCGGTGTCTCTGAACTGACGAATACTATCCTCATCGGTATCATCGGCGTACTGACAATCTGCTTCCTGGTCTCTGCCGTTTCCGGCGTCGCCAGAGGCATACGCTATCTCTCAAATATCAACATCATTCTCACTCTGGGAATCGTCGGCGCGGTTTTCATTTTGGGCCCCACGCTGTTCCTGTTGAACATGTTGCCATCAGCAATCATGGAATACATCGGATCGCTGTTCGATTTAATGGCACGTTCCGCTTCCTGGGGCGAGGACACACGCGAGTTCCAATCCACGTGGACTGTCTATTACTGGGCTTGGTGGATCTCCTGGTCACCCTTTGTCGGAATCTTCATCGCCAGGATCTCGCGCGGCAGGACTATCAGACAATTCATCCTGGGAGTGATCTTCATTCCGTCGGCCCTGCTTTTTGTCGCATACGGAATTATGGGCGCTACTGCAATTTGGATGCACCGTGAAGGGAAACCGGGGTTCAGCGATTCCATGGCTGCCCCCGAAGTGCTGTTCACTCTGGTGGACAATCTTCCTTTCGCGGAGTGGCTTCCGTTGGTCATCATGGTGGTGTTGGCCATCTTCTTCATCACCTCTGCCGACTCTGCCTCAATGGTTATGGGGATTCTCACTACGCGGGGCAGTCAGGATCCTCCAAAACTCGTGGTGGTTTTCTGGGGACTGGTCATGGCCGGGATCGCAGTGGTCATGTTGATAATTGGGAACACATCCGCTCTCGCAGGGCTGCAATCACTGGTGATTGTCACTGCTGTGCCATTCGCCATTGTGATGATCCTGATCATCTTCGCCTGGTTCCGAGAGCTGCGATCAGACCCCTGTATTCTGCGCGCCCAGTATGCCCAAATTGCAGTGAGCAATGCCGTGCTGGAGGGTGTCCACAAGTATGGAGACGACTTCGGCCTTCAAGTGGTCGAGACCGAGCCGGGATGCGGAGCCGGTGCCGAAACCGATTCCGAGGACGGAGAGTACACGGAGTGGTATCAGCGCACTAATGCAGAGGGCGAGCCGGTGGGTTTTGACTACGAAACCGGCAAATGGGCCGACGGCTGGGACCCGGAGACCGGCGAAATCGGCGCGGTGCCCATGCCGGAGACCGAGGACTCAGAAGCAGGCGAAAGCGAGAAATCCATACACGAGAACGTCCTTCGTGCCGAGGAACTCTCGCAATCGGACCCCTCGCTCCTGCCCAGCGACGCCCGGCCGACGACGGCCCCACTGCAATAAACCAGCACACCGGACAACTGAATTTGCGGCACCTTTCCATGGTTTGAAAGGGCTGGCAACACCGAAAAAACTTACAGCGTTCGTTAGGAGCAAAAACAATGAATGAGATCCGCGACATCCTCCCGATCCCGGTTCGGAGAAATCCGCCGGTAGCGGCGGCGATGGGAATTCATGAACAGCAAGCACCCTTCACCCCTATTGCCCCGCTGCGCGCCCCGGAGGGCGCGCCGAACGTGGTGGTGGTCCTCATCGATGACATGGGTTTCGGTGCCTCAAGTGCTTTCGGTGGGCCGTGCGAGATGCCAACTGCCGAGAGGCTGTCAGAAGAAGGCCTACGCTACAACCGCTTCCACGTCACAGCCCTGTGCTCCCCTACACGCCAATCCTTGATGACAGGGCGGAACCACCACTCCGTGGGCATGGGCGTAACTACTGAAATGAGCACCTCCGCCCCCGGTTACACCGGCTTCCGACCTGCCAGCGCAGCAACCATCGCCCAGACCCTGAGCATGAACGGATACAGCACGGGTGCGTTCGGCAAATGGCACCAAACCCCACCGCGCGAGGTCAGTCCCTCGGGCCCTTTCGACCGATGGCCAGTGGGCGAAGGCTTCGATAAGTTCTACGGATTCATGGGCGCCGAGATGAACCACTGGTACCCCCAACTCTTCGACGGCACAACACCGATCGAGCCCTCGCGCCAGCCCGAAGACGGCTACCACCTCTCAGAAGACTTGGTTGACCAGGCCATCAACTGGGTCCAGACCCAGAAAACCCTCACCCCTGAAAAGCCGTTCTTCAGCTATATCGCCTTTGGCGCCACCCACGGCCCCTTCCACGTCGCCCCTGAATGGAAGGACAAGTACCGCGGCCGTTTCGATTGTGGCTGGGATGCCCAACGCGAAGCGACCTTGACCCGGCAAAAGGAACTCGGGATTGTTCCCGAATCCGCAGAACTCAGCCCGTGGGCCGACGTCGTACCGCACTGGGATGAAATCGGCGACACCGGGCACCGGGTAGCCGCAGCATTTATGGAAACCTACGCCGGATTCGCCGAACACACGGACACCCAGGTGGGGCGCTTCGTCGATGCCCTGGACGAACTCGGCGAACTGGACAACACCCTCTTCATCTACATCCTCGGCGACAACGGGGCATCCGGCGAAGGTGGCATCGAAGGCACCATGCGCGAGCACCTGGTTGGTCACGGCTTCAAAGACAGCACAGAAACCATGTCCAAGGAACTCGACGCCCTTGGGGACGCGAGCACATACGCCATCTACCCTGTCGGATGGGCGCTGGCCATGAACACCCCCTATCAATGGACCAAGCAGGTCGCTTCACACTTCGGCGGCACCCGCGACGGGATGATCATGCGATGGGGCAACGGAATCCAGCAAGGCGGTGGCGTCCGGAATCAGTACCACCACGTCATTGATATCGCTCCCACGATTTTCGAGGCAGCCGGCATCCCACACCCCGTCACAGTCAACGGGGTGACGCAGCAGCCTATCGAGGGCACCAGCATGGTCTATACCTTTAACGCTCCCGATGCTGAAGACCGCAGACGTACCCAGTACTTCGAAATGTGCGGGAACCGAAGCATTTATCACGAAGGGTGGACGGCGGTGACACGCCATGGCATTCCCTGGGAAATGGTCCCGGAGGGCCTGCCCTCCTTTGCCGATGACCAGTGGGAACTCTACGACACCCGCTCTGACTGGAGCCAAGCACACAACCTCGCTCACAAGCATCCTGAGAAGCTGAGGGAACTCCAGCAACTTTTCCTGATCGAAGCCAGCAAATACAACGTCTTTCCGCTGGACGACCGGGTCACAGAGCGGGAGAACCCCGAAGTTGCCGGGCGAATCGACCTGCTTGGCGCCCGGACTTCAATTACGTACAGAGCCGGCATGGGACGCTTCACCGAAGAAACGACCCTGAACGTGAAGAACAGGTCACACAGTGTCACCGCGAGGGTCGATGTCCCCGCCGGGGATGCCGAAGGCGTCCTGATAGCCCAAGGCGGGCGCTTCGGGGGCTGGTCACTCTACGTGACGGACGGACATCTCAGTTACGCCCACAACTGCTACGGACGGGATCTCTACATCGTCCGATCGGACGAACGCCTCGCGCCGGGAACCCAGGAGCTGGCTCTGGAATTCCAGTACGACGGAGGAGGCATCGGAAAGGGCGCGGAAATCCGGCTCAGTGCTGACGGCAAGATCGTCGGCAAGGGACGGGTAGAGCAAACCACTTCCTACTACTTCTCTTTTGATGAGACGCTCAACGTCGGTGTCGATCGCGGCACTCCGGTCAGCAGCGACTACCTCCCGATCGACAACGCATTCACTGGGACGGTCCACACAGTACGCATTGACCTGCAAGACGACGGTCACGACCAGCACCTTACGGCTGCGGACCGCCAGCGCATCGCACTGGCCCACCAGTAGCCAACGTCCGGGGAAGACACCGTCCCCCAAAGCTGGCGCGCAGCCCGGACCGAAGGGTCCAAGTCCGGGCTGCGCGCCGTACACCAGTGTTCTCTTGAGGCACGGGAACGTGCCCTCCCGCTGAAAAATCAAATCTATAAAGAGGAAGAACAGAACATGTCCGAAACGTATCTTGGAGAAAAACCAGTCGATGATGATCGGGTAGCAGTGCCAGGAATCCCTGATGGGGCGGAAACCCTGTTCATCGGAGGCCGATGGGTCGCCCCGCAGGCAGGAAAAACAGGTGCCATCCATTGTCCCGCGGACGGGTCCTTCGTTGGGCTCGTTGCTGAAGCCGGGAAAGCCGACACCGTCCGTGCGATCGAGGCGGCCAAAGCCGCGCATGACGCGGGCCTCTGGTCCTTGGTGCCGGAGCCTGAACGCGGAGACCTCCTCCTCTCGGTGGCACGCCGGCTGCGCGAGCGAAAGACCGAATTCGCCCGCGCGGAGTCTTTGGACACGGGTAAGCGCCTGGTCGAATCAGAGATCGACATGGATGATGTCGCGGCATGCTTCACCTACTTCGGCAAACTCGCCGGTCAACAGGCAGGGCGGGTGGTCGATGCCGGCCGTCCCGACGTCGTCAGCCGAATCGTTCACGAACCAGTCGGAGTATGCGGCCTGATCACCCCGTGGAACTATCCCCTGTTGCAGGCAGCCTGGAAGGTGGCACCGGCCCTGGCGGCCGGAAACACCATTATCCTGAAGCCGGCCGAGCTCACACCCCACACGGCGATACTGCTGATGCAGGTTCTGGAAGAAGTGGGCCTGCCGCCGGGGGTAGCGAACCTCGTCCTGGGACCCGGCTCTGTAGTCGGAGCACCCCTGGCAAGCCACCCGGACGTCGACCTGATCTCCTTCACCGGCGGCCTGTCCACCGGCAAAACGATCGCGGTCCAGGCGGCAGAGACCGTCAAGAAAGTTGCTTTGGAGCTGGGAGGAAAGAACCCCAACGTCGTCTTCGCCGACGCCGACTTCGATGCCGCCGTCGACAATGCCCTCAACGCGGCCTTTGTCCATTCCGGACAGGTGTGCTCGGCCGGCGCACGCCTGATCGTGGAGGACTCCATAGCAGAGGCTTTCGTCGACGAACTCGTGCGCCGCGCCCAAAACATCCGCCTTGGCGGCCCCTTTGACACGGATGTGGACGCCGGGCCTTTGATTTCGGCAGCCCACCGCGACAAGGTCGCCGCCTACGTGGAGGCAGGTCTAACAGAGGGTGCCCGCCTGCGTTGTGGAGGGCGAACGGGAACAGATGAACTGGCCAACGGCCACTACTACCTCCCCACGGTCCTGGACAACGTCCACAGTGGAATGTCAGTACTCACCGAGGAGGCGTTCGGCCCGGTGGTTACCGTGGAAACCTTTACCAGTGAGGACGAAGCGGTAGCCCTCGCCAACGATACGATTTACGGCCTGGCAGGGGCCGTCTGGAGCCAGGACGCTGGACGGTCCCAACGCGTGGCCGCCCGCTTGCGTCACGGCACCATCTGGATCAACGACTTCCACCCCTACCTGCCCCAGGCCGAATGGGGCGGCATGAAGCAGTCTGGAACCGGACGGGAGCTTGGCCCGACCGGACTGGCCGAGTACCAGGAAATCAAGCACGTATACCAAAACCTGCGTCCCGCTGTCACAGGCTGGTTTCCCCAGTGATGGAACGACACGACGCACAGGTTCCAAAGGCACAACCCCGAAAGGAAAGTATGTTGAACGGACCGCAAGAGCAGAATTTTGACTATGTAGTGGTGGGCGCCGGATCGGCCGGTGCTGTGGTCGCCGCCCGGCTGAGTGATGACCCCTCAGTGCGGGTGGCCCTTATTGAGGCCGGTCCCAGGGACGAAGGCATCGACGAGGTCCTCACCCTGAACAGGTGGATGGAACTACTGGAGTCCGGCTACGACTGGGACTACCCCGTAGAAGACCAGGAGAACGGGAACTCGTTCATGCGAATGGCCCGCGCCAAGGTCCTCGGCGGCTGCTCCTCACACAATTCCTGCATCGCGTTCTGGGCCCCGGCAGAGGACATCGACGAATGGGAATCAAAGTATGGCGCCGCAGGCTGGAATGCCGAGATGGCCTTCAGGATTTATAACAAGATTGAAAACAACGCCGACGACGGCGAGCACCACGGCCACGACGGGCCGGTCCGCCTGCGCAACGTGCCTCCCACAGACCTCTGCGGTGTGGCTCTGCTGGACGCTGCGGAGGAGGCCGGGATCCCGCGCGCCAAGTTCAATGCCGGCAAGACCGTGACGCAGGGCGCCAATTTCCTCCAGATCAACGCCACAGAAGACGGCAAGCGGGCCTCATCATCGGTGTCGTACCTGCATCCAGCCGCGGACCGTGAAAATCTCGTGATCCTCGACTCTACCCACGCCACCCGGTTGGTCTTCGACGACAACAAGCGGTGTGTCGGCGTCGAAGTGGTGGCTAACGCGTTCGGGGCTCCCACGACGATCGGGGCCTCGCGTGAAGTCATTGTCTCTGCCGGAGCCATTGATTCACCCAAGCTCCTAATGCTCTCCGGGATCGGCCCCGCTGAGCACCTGGCAGAGGTGGGAGTGGATGTATTGGTTGACGCGCCGGGCGTCGGCGCCAACCTCCAGGACCACCCCGAAGCCGTCATCCAGTGGCAGGCTAAAAAGCCGATGGTCACTGAATCAACCCAGTGGTGGGAAATCGGAGTGTTCGCCCAAATCGACGACGGCCTCGACCGGCCGGACCTCATGATGCACTACGGGACCGTCAACTTCGACATGCATACCTACCGGCAGGGCTACCCCACAGCCGATAACGTGTTCTGCCTGACCCCCAACGTCACGCATGCCCGTTCCAGGGGCACCGTGCGCCTCCGCTCGCGAGACTATCGGGACAAACCGCGCGTCGATCCCCGCTACTTCACGGACCCCGAGGGTTACGACCTGCGCATCATGACCGAGGGCCTGCGCAAGGCCCGTGAGATCGTGGCGCAGGCTGCGTTGGCGGAGTGGGCCGGTGAAGAACTCTTCCCCGGAACGGACGTCCAGACTGACGAGCAGATCCAGGACTACATCCGGCGCACCCACAACACCGTCTACCACCCCGCCGGCACGGTCCGCATGGGCGCCGTCGAGGATGAGATGTCACCGCTGGACCCCGAACTCCGGGTTATAGGGGTTACAGGACTGAGAGTCGTGGACGCCTCAGTTATGCCCGAGCTCGTCACCGTGAACCCCAACATCACCGTGTACATGATCGGAGAGCGCGCAGCCGAACTCATCGCTGAGGAAACCAGGGCAACGACGGCGAGTGAAGAACCTCTTCCAGCAACCGTCTGAGCCACCACGCCCTGCAGGTGACCTCTCCCCGGGTGAGGTCACCTGCAGTGGAGGAACACCCCTTACCAACAGCCCGAAGGCTCCCGGCATTCCTTACAAGAAACAGTTGACCAATAGGAACCATGAACTTGCCAATCACCAGGCTCACAGGAGAGTTATCTCGAAGCGCCCTCAACACCGGCCAAACGAAGGGATGCTGCACGCCCTCCCGTGGGCCGCTTCCTGTTGGCGCCTCCGGAAGCAGGAATGCAGACACTTCCAGTCCTACCAGGCAGGACGCACACCTTGGCGTTGACATCCCCGCAGGGACATTCAGCATGGGGGACGCATTTGGGGAAGGGTACCCAGCAGACGGCGAGATACCTGTCCATGAGGTCGCACTGGACGGCTTCAC
This sequence comes from Paenarthrobacter sp., assembly GCF_031180005.1. Taxonomy (NCBI): domain Bacteria; kingdom Bacillati; phylum Actinomycetota; class Actinomycetes; order Micrococcales; family Micrococcaceae; genus Paenarthrobacter; species Paenarthrobacter sp. Next base: position 135,032 of record NZ_JAPSHI010000005.1, read on the forward strand.
GATCGATGCCATCACTGTCACCAACACCATGTTCGCCGCCTTTATCCAGACCACCGGATACCGCACCGAGGCCGAACACTACGGATCCTCCGCCGTGTTCCACCTGCTCTCCACGGCCAGACGCCAGGACATCCTCGGAGCCGCCGCCGGAGCGCCGTGGTGGCTCAACATCCGGGGGGCCGACTGGGCACACCCCACAGGCCCCAACTCCAACTGGCAGGACATCCCGGAACACCCTGCCGTGCACATCTCTCACCACGACGCCATCGCCTACTGTGCGTGGGCCGGCCGCCGACTGCCCACCGAAGCCGAATGGGAATACGCCGCCCGCGGCGGCCTGCACGGCATGCGGTACGCCTGGGGAAATCAACTCACCCCGGACGGCCAACACCGTTGCAACATCTGGCAAGGCAACTTCCCCAACACCAACACCCTTGAAGACGGATGTGCAGGCACGGCTCCCGTCCGCTCCTTCCCGCCCAACGGGTATGGCCTGTATGAGATGGCCGGAAACGTGTGGGAGTGGTGCGCCGACTGGTTCCTGCCCAAGTACTACCGCAACTCCCCCAGCGAGAACCCGGTAGGACCTACCATCGGCAACGGCCGTGTCATGCGCGGCGGCTCTTACCTCTGCCACGATTCCTACTGCAACCGCTACCGCGTCGCAGCACGCACCTCCAATACCCCCGAATCGTCCTCCGGCAACCTGGGCTTTCGCACCGTCGGGCTGACCTGAAGAAAGTGTCGACAATAAGGGAAACCTATGTGATCGCGGGAGGTTCCCGGAGCAGGATCGCTGCGTGGTGTTCCTGACCAACGTGCTGGACACCCCGGACCTCGGCGTGGACACCAACGAGCTCTTCAACGCAGTGGCGGTCTCCTAACCCGAGTAGGTAGCAGATCAGGGCGTTTGGGGGGCTCTAAACGCCCTGAACTGCGACTCAGTTGGGCGTGGCTGGCCGAGTTACGCTCCCACGAACCGCGGACACCGCCCAGACGACCACGAACAGCGCCACCAGGATCAGACCGGCGTCGCCAAGGTCAATGCTGCCCAGCCACAGGGTCAGGGGGTCCTCAAGTTCAAACGCGGCATTGATGAATCCCCCGAGCGTGATCGCGGCGATGAACAGCGCCGAAACTGCCGAAATAGCAGTGATGACGGCATTGAAACCGAGCTTGCGCTTCGGGTTGTGAATAGCGGATTTGTACATCTTCATCATGGCAACGCCGTTGACGGAGTCGCACAGGGTCATGGCGGCGGTGAACGCGAGCGGCAGCGCCATCAAGGCGAGCGGGGAGACTCCGGCGAGTGACGCCGTCGTGGTGATGACCAGCAGCCCGATGGTGGTGGCGGTATCGAACCCGAGGCCGAACAGGAAGCCGATCACGTAAATGTTCCGGGGCCGCTCCACTCTGGACAGCGGTTTGGCGAGCAACCGGGATACGAACCCTTTCGCTTCAAGGTCTTCGGGACGCACCTCGCCTCCGCGCCGCATATGACGGTACACATGCGTGGCACGAAGGAACGCCGAGCCGTTGAACAGACCCATCGCCAACAGAAACATCCCGGAAACGCCGCTGCCGATCATGCCCAGCACCTTGTTGCCGGTGGTCCCGTCCTCCATGAACTGCCCGATCAGCGTGGCACCCGCAACCACCAGCAGCCCGGCGAGGATCACCACGGAGCTGTGGCCCAAGCTAAACGCGAACCCCACGCTCACCGGATCTTTGTGCTGTGCCACGAATTTGCGCGTGGAATTGTCGATTGCAGCGATGTGGTCCCAGTCGTAACTGTGCTTGATTCCGGCCACGTACGCGGTGATCACCAGCCCCAGCGCCAGCTGTTGCGCGCCACCAGCTGCCCCAACAAGCAACAGCACGACGGCGGCAACGTGCAAAGCGGCCACGGCACCGAACGTGAACAACAGCCGGGTCCGCAAGGACAGAGTCTCCCGCTCCCGGTACATGGTGGCGAACTCAGTCAGCGTAGTCATCAGTACTTCCTCAGGTTCAAGGGCGCCTGCCCGTACCAACGTTCCCGCAGGACGCCGGTGCAGGCACCCAGCAAATTGTTGAGCTCCTCAGTGCTGTAGGACAACGATCGCAGCACAAGCCCGGCAGTCCCGGCAATAGACGCGGTCAACGACACGCCCGTATAGGCATCAAATTCACGGGCCATTTGGTCCAGCTCATCAGCAAGCCCCTGCTCCACCCTCGGGTCCGCCACCACCAACGACCCCAAATGGCTGAAGCCCTCCATGAACCCCATCCCGGTCACGTCATTGCAGGGTGGCCGGATCAGAAGGTTGTCCAGCGCCAAGAGCTTCACTCCATCCCCGGCCTCAACATAGATCTCGTTGCGTAGCCGCACCTCTTCGTACTTGAAGGACGCGCCGTCCGGGGACCACCCGGGCGTGATGACTTCGGCCAAGACAAGGCTCGACGTCGGATGGAGACGGATGTGCGAATTCTGCCGGTAGCTCGCTTCCCGGTAGGCAATCAGCTGGTCGGGCATCAGCTCCAACCGCGAGCCCTCCTCCAGTTTGATGTTCATCCGCTGCTCAGCGAATGATCCCCGAGTCCGATACACCTTGGTGGCGGACTGCGTCGTCAGGAGCAGATCCGCCCCGGCCTCGACCTCCACGTCAATAACAAACAGATCCGCCCCGAGATAAGCCCCGCCCGGATTGACCATGACATAACAAACCTGCCCGGACTCATCCAAGTAATGCGGCCGCAACACCCTCAATGCGCCCTCATGAAACTGCCGCGAAGCAACGGACCGCCCGCCACGCACAGAAACCCCAAGCTCCAACCGCCCGCGTGGTGACGAAACCACCGAGGCGGCGGAGTCGGATTTTTGGGCCGCGGCGTGGCGGGCATCGCGAAGCGGGCACGGCCCAAAATCCGGCGAAGCCACCGCCCCAAGCACCGTCACGAAGTTAGATCGAGCATCAGGACGTCGCGGCGGATCCAGTTGAGGACGGCGTCCAGCCCTTCGTCGGTCTTCAGATTCGTGAAGCAGAACGGTTTGTTGCCGCGGAACTCTTTGGAGTCCCGTTCCATGACCGCCAGGTCCGCTCCAACGTGGGGTGCGAGGTCGGTCTTGTTGATGATGAACAGATCGGATTTGATCATGCCTTGGCCGGCTTTGCGGGGGATCTTTTCGCCTTGGGCGACGTCGATGATGTAGATAGAGAAGTCGACGAGTTCGGGGCTGAAGGTGGCGGAGAGGTTGTCGCCTCCGGATTCGACGAAGATGACTTGGAGGTCGGGGTGCCTGGCTTTGAGTTCTTCGATGGCCGCGGTGTTCATGGAGGTGTCTTCGCGGATGGCGGTGTGGGGGCAGCCGCCGGTTTCAACGCCGATGATGCGGTTTTCGGGGAGGATGCCGTTGGCTGCGAGGATTTTTGCGTCTTCGATGGTGTAGATGTCATTGGTGATGGCGGCCATGGAGATGTCGCCGCTCATGTGCCGGGTGATGCGTTCCACGAGTTGGGTTTTGCCTGCTCCAACGGGTCCGCCGACGCCGATTTTGATGGGGTCTGTCATGTTTTCTGTCCTTTGCACTAGCTAGCTCATGAACATGCGGGCGCGTTGCCGTTCGTGCCGCATTTGTGAAATTTCGAGGCCGGGGCTGACGGCCCCGAAGTCTTCCCAGCACAGCTGTGCTACATCTTCGACGGCGGTAGCTACGGCGTCGTGCGCCTGGCGAAGTACCCGCTGCCCGGCGTTCTGCCCAAGCGGTATGGCCCGCACGGCGTTCTGCGTCAGCGAAGTAACGGTGGCAAACAAATACGCAGAGAGCGCCGCTTCAAAAGGAACCCCCAAGGACCGTGCAATCACCCCAAAAGCCAAGGGCTGATGCCCCGAAGCCAACCCCTCCCGAACAAGCCCCCGATACGCTTCCAACTCCCCCGAAGGAAACACTTCGCCGCCGATTTCCAACAGCCGGCCCCCCATCTTCAAAGAAGCCTCCCGCACCTCCCGAGCCAACAATTGCGCAGACAACACCCCATCCAGCAAGCCCACATCCACCCCCTCATACAAGAACCGCAAAGCCAACCCATCCGAATAAGTCAGCTGCTGCCCCACAAACACCCCCAACCACTCCCCAAACGACCCCTCATCCCCCACAAGCCCCCGATGTATGTAGCTCTCAAACCCCAAAGAATGAGCAAAAGCGCCCGTAGGCAACGCAGAGTCAGTCAACTGCTGAAGAGCCAGCTGATAATCGGCGCTCAAAGCGCACCGCCAGAGGTGCGGACCGCGCGCTGGAGCGGAGCTGGGAAGGGGGCCGCGGCGTGGCGGGCATCGCGGAGCGGGCACGGCCCCCTTCCCAGCGAAGCGCAAGCGCGCACACCCAACCTGACGCGGCGCACAGCTTTAGTGCGAGTGCTCAGCATGGCGGAAGGCAACCGGCATGACCCGTTCTTGCCTGTCGTAGGGGACGCCGACACTCTTCAGATAATCTTCGACCGTGTGGTCATACTGACAAACCATGACCTCGCAGCCGTACTCGGATGAAGAGTCAAAGAACTGTGCCTGCAAGTGCCGGTTGCCGAGCGAGTGTGCCACGACCCCCATTTCGTGGATGCTGCGCGGCGCGATGACCAGGACGTCGGTGGGCAGCACGGAGACGACGATGATGTTGTGCTCGTCGACGGCGAGGATGTCGCCGTCGCGGAGGTCGCCGAGGCCGGCGGGGAGGCGGATGCCGAGTTCTTTGCCGTGGTCGGTGGTGACGCGTTGGATGCGTTTGACGAGCAGGGCGCTGGGCAGCACTACTTTTTCTTTGTGGTGGCCAGCGTAGTCGTGGGGCTGTTCGTGCAGGTTGCCCAGGATCTTTTCGATAATCATGAAGGCTCCTAGAAGAGGAAGTAGCGCTGCGCCATGGGCAGCACGTCGGAGGGCTGGGAGGTGACCTCGACGCCGTCGACCGTCACTTTGTAGGTTTCGGGGTCGACAGCGATGTCCGGGGTTTCGCCGTTGTATTTGAGGTCCGCTTTGGTGAGGTTGCGGATGCCGGTGACGGGTTTGATGATGCGTTCGAGGCCGAGCTGGGCGGGCACTCCGGCGTCGATGGCCGCCTTGGACAGGAACGTGATGGACGTTTGTTGGAGGGCTCTGCCGTACGTGGCGAACATGGGCCGCATGGTGCGTGGCTGCGGTGTGGGGATGGAAGCGTTGGCGTCGCCCATGAGCGCGTAGGCGATTTGTCCGCCTTTGATGACGAGTTCGGGTTTCACGCCGAAGAAGGCGGGATCCCAAAGGACGAGGTCCGCGAATTTGCCCTCCTCCACGGAGCCGATGACGTCGGCCATGCCTTGGGCAATGGCCGCGTTGATGGTGTATTTGGCGACGTAGCGTTTGAGGCGGAAATTGTCGGATTCGGCGGAACCGTGCACGGCGCCGGACGGATCGTGTAGGACACCGCGTTGACGTTTCATGGCGTCCGCTACTTGCCAGGTGCGGGTGACCACTTCGCCCACACGTCCCATGGCTTGGGAGTCGGAGGACGTGATGGCGAAGATGCCGAGGTCGTGCAGGACGTCTTCCGCGGCGATGGTTTCGGCTCGGATTCGTGAGTCTGCGAAGGCCACGTCTTCAGGGATGTCCGGGTTGAGGTGGTGGCAGACCATCAGCATGTCCAGATGCTCTTCGATGGTGTTTCTTGTGTACGGCAGCGTGGGGTTGGTGGAGGCGGGAAGCACGTTGGGCAGGCCGGCGATCTTGATGATGTCCGGAGCGTGGCCACCGCCTGCGCCTTCGGTGTGGAAGGTGTGAATCACGCGCCCGTCGATTGCCCGGATGGTGTCTTCCACGAAGCCGCATTCGTTGAGGGTGTCGGTGTGAATGGCAACCTGGACGTCGTATTCGTCGGCAACCCGCAGCGACATGTCGATGGACGACGTTGTTGATCCCCAGTCCTCGTGGACTTTGAGCCCGACGGCACCGGCGCGGACCTGCTCTGCGAGGGGCTCGACGGCGGACGCGTGACCCTTGCCGAAGAGGCCGATGTTGACGGGGAGTCCCTCGGCAGCTTGAAGCATCCGGGAAATGTGCCAGGCGCCGGGTGTGATGGTGGTGGCTTTGGTTCCTTCGGCAGGGCCGGTGCCGCCGCCGACCATTGTGGTGATGCCGTTGCACAGTGCGGCTGGCACTTGTTCCGGGGAGATGAAGTGGATGTGGGTATCGATGCCGCCGGCGGTGAGGATTTTCCGTTCACCGGCGATGATTTCCGTGCTGGCACCGATGATGATGTCCACACCGTCAGTGATCTGCGGGTTGCCGGCCTTGCCGATTTTGAAGATGTGCCCGTCCTTAAGGGCAACGTCGGCTTTGTAGATGCCCGTGTAGTCCAGGACGATCACATTGGTGATCACTGTGTCCGGGATGTCCTCCGAGCGGATGAGCTGGCCGTTCTGACCCATGCCGTCGCGGATGACCTTGCCCCCGCCGAAGACCACTTCTTCGCCGTAGGCCGTGTGGTCCTTCTCGATTTCGAGGAACAGTTCGGTGTCGGCCAAACGGATGGAGTCACCGGTGGTCGGGCCGTACAGCTCGGCGTACTGTTTGCGGGGAATCTCGAAGCTCATACAGCGTCTCCTTCCGAAGCAGCCCCGCTCAGCGAAGCAGTCCCGCTCAGGCGAGTGCCGCCGTCGAGCTTTCCATTGACCGCGTTACTGAGCCCGTGCACCTCACGCGTCCCGGCTAGCTCAATCAACTGGACCGTCTTCTTATCACCGGGTTCAAAGCGTGCTGCCGTGCCCGCGGGGATGTCCAGACGGCGACCGTAGGCGGCGTCGCGGTCGAACTCCAGGGCGCTGTTCGCCTCAGCGAAGTGGTAGTGCGAACCGATCTGGACGGGGCGGTCCCCGCGGTTTACGACCTCGACGGCGATCGTCGCACGGCCGCTGTTGCACGCGATGGAACCGGGCTGGAGCCTGTATTCACCGGGGATCATGGGGGCTCCTAACGGATGGGGTTGTGGACTGTGACGAGCTTGGTGCCGTCCGGGAAGGTGGCTTCGATCTGGACGTCGTGGATCATCTCCGGTACGCCTTCCATCACGTCTTTCCGGCGGAGCAGGGTGGTTCCGTAGCTCATGAGCTGGGCGACTGTCCGGCCGTCGCGGGCGCCTTCGATGAGCTCGTAGCTGATGATCGCCACGGCTTCGGGGTAGTTCAGCTTTAGTCCTCGCCCTTGGCGGCGCCGCGCGAGGTCGGCGGCCACCACGATCATGAGTTTCTCCTGCTCACGGGGCAAAAGATGCATGGTTACTCCTTGGACGCCGGACACCTGGACGATTTGTGACCAGCGTAGGGAGCAGAAGTTTCGGCTACGTTTCCAAATCGTCTCAGTCGAGGGTCGGTTTCTCAGGAATTGACCTCAACTTAAGTTGAGGTCCTAGCCTCGATCAGGTGCGTGCCTGCAAGATGCGCCATGCCCAACTCACTTCCAGTCCCACGAAGGTGTATGAATGACCCACCCCAAGCCCCCGTTATCCGAACCAGTCGGCCAACTCTTCAAGGCCGCTTTTCGCGATCATCCGGCAGGAGTCTCCATTGTCACCGCAACGGGACCTGAGGGAGCAGTGGGATTGACGGCGTCCTCGGTGGCATCGGTGGCAGTGGATCCGCCCACTCTGGCGTTCTCTGTGACCAGCGGCCGTTCGGCTTCACACATCGCAGCCGCCCAAACAATCGTGGTCCACTTGGTCGGAGCCGAACAGCTCGATCTCGCGCGGACCTTCGCGGACCCATCAGCCCCGCGCTTCACGGACTCCATGGACTGGGAAGTGCTGCCCACGGGAGAGCCCCTGCTCAAGGAGGCCGTGTGGGCATTGCGGTGCGAAATCATCCACCGGGCACCGCTGGGCGGCTCTGTGTTGCTGGCTGCGAGGGTTTTGGACATCCGGTCCAACCCGTCAGGCTCAGCTCCGCTTGTTTACCACGACCGGGAATTCCACACCGTGTTCCGGAGCGTGTCAGCCGTGGCTTAGCTGCAGGTACCGGTCCATCAGGTCCACGAAAACCTGCCGGTTGGTTTCGAAGGCCACTTCGGCGTGATGAAGAATTTCCTGCTTCTCGGTGTCCGAGAAATCAGCCTCGTCCAAGTGACTGCGGTATGAGTCCTTGTACGGTTTGATCTTCCCGATCCCGTCAAAAGCGTAGAAGTTGAGCCCCTCAGGCCTGAGATCGTAGTGGCGCTGAACAAGAGCGGAGATGATCTGCCCGCCCGACAGGTCACCCAGATACCGAACGTAGTGGTGCGCCATGAGATAGGTGGCCGAGCCCGGACCGCGTGCAGCGAGCTCGTCGGCGTACGCCTGGGCGCCTGCCGTCACGTGCAGTTCGCCTATGGCCAGCTTCCGCTCCCATTCGTCCCCGTAGTGGACCGCCAAGTCCTTTTGCAGTGCAGGGACCCGCATGAGTGCTGGGTCCGTAAAGGGTGCGAGACGGGGGTCCTGGTTGACATCCAACGCTGACTCCAAAGCCCTGTAGATGAAGAAGTTCTGCAGCAACATGGCTGCTACCTGATTCGCCTCCAACCGGCCGGCCAGCAATTCAGTGACAAATCCAGCCTGCTCGGCATGCTCGTGCGCGGAGGCTGTATGGCTTTTGAGCTCCTCGGAAAAGGCGGTCATAGGGTGCTCCAGTCGTCAAGCGAAACGGACCAAAAGGCTGTTTGATGACACTCTGTCACAGTGCGGGTAGAGGGTAAAGGTTTTGTGCTGGTTCACGAGCGCACTTGGCCGTTCTGCCTATGAACGGCACCTCCACTGCCTGGATGATGCCGGGAAGCCCCCTCAATTCAAGCGTCTCACTGCGGTGTCAGGCGTCCGGATTCTTGCGCAGGTACTCGCGGAGGCCGGGAATGGCAAAGTCAACCTTGCCATGTCCGGTTGATTCTATGAGGCCGGCGTCAAGAAGCCGGTTCCTATACTTCGCAACGAGGGTTGGCCGGGATCCTGTGCGGTGGATGATGTCGGCCGTCGTTGATTGTCCGTCATCTATGGACATGGCATGGAGGAATTCACGGTCCTTAGCTGAGGCTGCTGCGAGGGCTGCTTCAATGACGACGCGTTCGTTGCGTCGGATGCCGGCCGCTATGGCTCTGTCAACCGCGTCAGAAGAGAGTGTTCCGTTGTTCTTCTCAGCTTCTCGCCAGAGGAAGTAGCCGATGAGCTGGATCAGGAAGGGGTATCCGCCTGAGGCGACTGCTGCCTCACGGACCAGCTCAGGCGGGATGCTGATTTCCGCGGCGCCGAACGTGTCGGTGTAGGACTTCTCGACGTCGCGGACAGCTGCGGCGTGCAGGTCGATTTTGTCGGCCCTGCGAAGGAACGTCGCAACACCTTCGTTCAGGAGGTCCGATACTGCTGCGGGCAGTCCTGCGAAGATCAATGCGATGGGTAGGCGGTCCTGGATGAAGTGCTGTACGTTGGCGGCCAGTTGGGCGAGTTCCGTACGATCAGCGGCGTGGATCTCATCCACCGTGATCAGCAGGCCCGTGCCGCGTTCATCAAGTAGCGCCAGCAGGGTTTCTCCCAGCTCACGCCAGTCGACCTGGCGTTCGGGTGTCAGCTGGCTGGTGATGCTGAAGCCGGCGATCGACAACCCGGTGATCCGGCGGCGGGATTCAGGGTTGTCAGCCAGTTCCTGGGTCAATCGGCGCATCTTCTCCCCAACGCGGCCCATGAATGTCCCAGTGGCAGTCTCGGCAATGACGGCCCACCCGTGTTCGCGGGCGATGTCGTGGGCTGCCCCCAGCATGACCGTCTTACCGATACCCCGGGCTCCAGTGAAGATGGACAGCAAACCAGGCGCACCTGAGCCGAGCTCAAGTCCGTATTCGAACTCGTCCAGAAGCCCGGAACGGCCAATGACTTCCGGCGGGGTAGCTCCGGCTGTGGGCCTAAAGGGATTCTCGGTCGTGGGCACTGTCCCCTCCAGGATCAGGTGAATCTAGGTGAGTTTGGTGAATTTGGGTAACGAGGTGAATATGGTGAATATTCCCATGCTAGCCCACCCTATCTAGGAAAGGAGTGTCCGAGTCTCCCAATAGACGCCCCGGCTTAGTTGTTCCGCCCCCGCGCCGCCACCGTCCAATGCTCCACCACGGCCCCGGCACGGACCACAGTCACCTCATCAACGAGGTTCATCGTCAGACACACATGGTTGGGGATGACCCGGAGACGCGTGCCCAGGGGCGGCAATTCGGACGAATCCGGCCACACCACCGTGGCGTGGTGCTCGGACAGTGCACTGACGCGGGCCTCGGGGTATTCGGGAAGCCGCCCATATCCTGTGGCCCAGTCCGGGCGGTCACTGCCCAAGATCTTGCTCCCAGCGTCCACTACAATCCGGCGCACGTTCCCGCCGCGGGCTTCGTGCCTGCTGACCACGGTAGCGGCGACGGTCAGCGCGACATCGTCCCAGCTGCAGCGTTCGAGTTCCAATTGCTGGGCGTCACCGAACACGTAAACTCCGGGGCGCAGTTCGGTTGCTGCGGATTCGCCGGAGATCAGGGCAGTAGGCGTGGATCCCCCGCTGATGGTCTTCACGTCAAAGCCGGCCTGATTCAAAACTTCGGCGGCCGTCCCCAACGATTCATTCTCGTTGCTCGCCGCCCCGGCGGGCATGCCGGGCTTGTAGCTGTGCCCCGGGAAAGTAAAGACCCCTGCCACGTTCAGCCCGGCAGAAGCGGCGGCGCGCGCAACATCCACCACCTCGTCCGGCAGCACGCCGCTCCGGTGATGTCCGCTATCCACTTCGATCAGCACCTCAATGCTTCCGGCATCCGTACCCAGCTGGCGACCCATCGCCGTCGCACTTTCCGCTGAATCCACGCCGACCGCGAGACGGCACTGAGCCGCCAAGGCGCGAAGCCGTTCCGCGTGGGACGCTTCCACCCAGAGCGGGTAGGCGATGAAGATGTCCGTCACGCCGTCCGCAGCGAAGACCTCGGCCTCGCCGATCGTGGCCACAGTGATGCCAACGGCTCCCGCCGCGAGCTGCTTGCGCGCTATCTCCAGAGTCTTGTGCGTCTTCACGTGCGGACGAAGCCCCAGCCCGCGCCCGCGCATGCTCGACGCCATCCGTTCGATGTTCCGGTCCAAGACATCGACGTCGATCAGGACGGCAGGGGTGATGACTTCAGCGGGAATCACGTTCATTCCTCAAACACTAACGGCCGGGACGCTGACCCCCCGAAGCCAAGCACCCTACGGCGCCGACTGCCTGACGCGCATCTCGAACGCCGCTTTCGGTTGCTGAACAGTGAGGGCGGCGTCCTTGCTTTCAATTCGCTGGATGAGGAGTTCGACGGCGCGCTCCGCAATTTCCGTCCGTCCCGGCGCCACAGTGGTCAACGACGGCGACGCGAACCGGGACTCATCAATGTCATCGAAGCCGGCCACGGCTATCTCTTCCGGGACTTTCCGGCCGCGAACCAGCAGTTCGTGCAGTGCCCCCAGGGCGAGGACGTCGTTAAGCCCGAAGACAGCGTCGAATTCCACACCGCTGTCCAGCAACCTCGCGGTGGCGTCCGCACCGGCGTCGCGCCGCCAATCGCAGGGGACCACCAGGGCCGGGTCGTACTCCACACCGGCGGCAGCGAGCGCAGCCCGGTACCCACGGAGGCGAAGGCCGTTGCTGCCGGTTTCATCGCCGTCGTGCGCTCCCAGGACTGCTATACGACGGCGGCCACCCGCCAGCAGGTGCGTGGTAACCGCGGCGGCAGCTTCCTGGTTTTGGATGAGGACCATGTCCAAGCGTGGGTCCTGCACGAATTCGCCCAGGAGGACCAGCGGTTTCTTGCCGGCAGCAGAGATGATCTGCTCGGCGTCGAGCGCTAGCGGGATGAAGAGGAGGCCGTCCGTGAGACTGCGAAACTGGCCTTGAAGCGCAGCTTTCTCATGCTCGGGCTCGTTGCCGGACTGCTCCACCAGGACACGGTAACCGCGGGCCCACGCCGCCTTCATGATGTCCGAGGCCAGCTCGGCATAGTAGGGGATGGAGAGGTCGGCGAGGACCAGCCCAAGCATGCTGGTCTTACCGGAACGGAGACTGCGGGCCGTCAGATTGGTTTCATAACCGAGCTCGTCGATCGCCTCAAGGACGCGCTGCTTGGTGGCGGGTCGGATGAACTCGTAGTTGTTGATGACGTTGGAGACCGTCTTTAGCGAGACTCCCGCCGCGCGTGCGACGTCGTTCATGGTGACGGCCATGCGGGTGCTCCTTCTCTACGTTGGTATACATCGTTGCAGATGGAGCGCCTTTATACGGCGTCCATCACGGCGGCGACTGCCTCGATTTCCACCAACGTCGTGATCTCCGGCTTCCGCCCTGTCATGTTCAATGGCATCGGCGTAGTGTCGGAGGTAGGAGATTTCGGGTGTGGCATTTGGTCCGGAGTTGAATATCCGGGTTTTGCGCGAACACGAGCGCACTGCCGCCCAGCCGGAGATGCGTGGACTCCGGTGTTGCTGGAATTGAGGCCGCATGGCCCAGAGTGACGCAGTGCCCACAGCGGAACAGCTGCAGGACCTGCTTTTGGAAAGCCCGGGGTTCACCGAATTTCTTCTTGGACTGGCAACCATTTCGGCGTCCCTTCTTGGGGGTGACTCGCCCATGCTGTGCGCCATCACCGTGGAGCGCGACGGCGGCCCGTCCACGGTTGCGAGCAGCAATGACGCTGCCCGACGCCTGGATGAAAAGCAATACGAGTTCGACGACGGCCCCTGCCTTACGGCGCTCCGGCAACAGCGCACGGTGCTGATTCCGGATCTGCAGTCCGATGAGTCCTGGCAGCACTATGCAAAGGCAATTTCGAATGAGGGCATCCGGTCTGTGCTGGCAGTCCCGATTCAGACCGATGACGGGTCAAAGTGCGCTCTGAATTGCTACTCCACGGAGTTGGGGACCTTCGGTCCGGACACTGTGGCCCGAGTGGAAAGCCATGCCGAATCGCTGTCAAGGATTCTCCGGCTGGCCCTTCGCATGCACGCCGAGGACCCCTATCCTGAACACCTACGGTCCGCATTCAAATCCCGCGCCATCGTGGACGCTGCGATCGCCCTGATCATGATGCAGAACCACTGCAACCGCGAATCTGCGCTCCGGCTCATACAAGTGGCCTCACGCCACAGCAACAAACGGCTTCATGACATAGCTGGAGACATCCTGGACCGCGCCGGCCGTATGGATCAGGAGGGAAGGTAGCTTTCGTGGACACCGAACCGTGGGAGGCATCGGAATACTACGGGGAATTTGATCAACGTCTGCAGGCGTCTTGCAGATTCCAGATTGGAAATATCAGCCTTGATAGATTGTGGACCTACTACTTCGGGATTGGAGGAAACGCCGACGAATTGGCTTTGGAGGCCTACCTTAACGAACTTCTGGCTCTAGCCCCGGGCCAGATGCAACTCGTAGACACTGCCTTGACGGAGCTCAGCTCTGACGGTCGGACGGAACCGGCCGGGCAGTAGTAAGGAAACACGCATTGACTGAAACCCAGCCCTCGGAGCAGATCCCGGTCCCGGCTCCTGATGAGGACCACGTAGATCTTACAGATTTCCTGGAGCACTTGCAGGAGCTTCTCGTAGAGAACACTGACATACGGGAGTTCCTTCAGGATCTCGTAACCATGACTGCCGAAAAACTCAGCGGGAATGGCAACACCATCGCTTGCGGCGTGACCGTTATTCGACAAAAAAAGCCAGTTGCTGTCGCGGACAGTGATCCCTTGGCCCGCAAACTGGACGACATCCAGAACAGCTTCGGAGACGGCCCTTGCCTCGCAGCCCTCCGCACACGCACCATCACCCACGTCCCGGATGTCCGTGAGGAAGCGCGGTGGCTGGACTACATGCAGGCCGCTGCCTGCACAGACGTTGGCTCAATCCTCGCCCTGCCGATGGAACTGAACAGCACCGCAGAGGCCGTAGTGAATCTTTACTCAACGCGTCCCCATGGCTTCTCCCATGAGGACATTGCTGCCGCGGAGAGGATCACCGCAACGGGAGCGAAGGCGCTGTACTTAGCCCTGAAGATTGCCCAGCTGCGGGATGCGCGCGAGAACCTCGCAGCCGCCTTGGCGTCCCGCACGGCTATCGACACCGCCGTCGGAATCGTCATGGCACAGAACCGCTGCAGCCGCGATGCCGCCTTCCAAATCTTGGTCAGCGCTTCCAGCCACCGCAACATCAAGCTTCGCGCTGTAGCGGAAAACGTCATCAACCACGTTGCGGGAGACCGGAATATCCCAACCGCATTTGAGGAGTAGAAATTGAGCCACGCGGTTGGGGGATGAGGTTCCAAAAGCACTAGGCTGGAATTGCAGCACGGAATCCAGCAATTCACAGAATTTACGTGTCGGCTTGCCGGCATGAACGGCCGGGAGATGACCATGACGAAGAAGCAACTTCCTCTGGATGAGCTCTCCGGCGCCATCGGCAGGATACTGGGCCTTCTCCTCACTGAGGAGAAAGTGGACCAGGCCGTTCAGAACCTCTCGCAGGCAATCAAGGAATCCGTACCAGGGACCATCGGGGCAGGGGTTTCCATCCTCGATTCCCAAGCCCGCAGAACCAGCACAGGCTCTACGGACAGCATCGTAGAGCAAGCCGACCATCTGCAGTACGAGCTGGGCCAAGGTCCCTGCCTCACTGCCTGGGCGTCTGAGGAAACGGTTCTTCTCGACGACGTCCGCACCGACCCCCGCTGGCCTGAATGGAGTGCCGCAGTAACCGCGCTACCTATCAGGTCGGTGGTCAGCGCCCCGCTTATGGCCAACGGGCACAGCATTGGTGCCATCAAAATTTATGCTTCCGAACCCTCGGTGTTTGACGCCGCCGCCGTTTCGTTGATGGAGCTCTATGCTTCCCCGGCCGCAACCCTTCTGGCCCACATCCAAAGCGCTGAGACGCCCAAGCGCATCAGCGAGGGCCTCCAGACCGCTCTACACAGCAGGGACCTGGTCAACCGCGCCTGCGGAATCCTCATGGAACGCCACAAAATTACTCATGAACGAGCCCTCCAACAACTGATACTGCAGGCGCGCAACAAGAGCCAGAGCCTCCAGGAAGTCAGCGCGGAGCTCGTAGCCGGGATCCCGGCAGACCGGAACTAGGGCCGCAGGACAATGGGCTTCGATAACAACGAACCCGAGCAACGCCGCAGACTCCATGCGGCACTTTCAGGCGCGGGGATCACCACAGGTACTTTATGGCTGCAGTACTTCAGCATCGGCGGATCGGTGGGCGAGTACGAGGTTGAAGCTTACCTGCAGGGCATGCTCTCCCTCCCCGAGCTGGAACGCGACCTCTTGGCCATGGCTGCCAATGAACTGTCCAACAGCGGCCCCGGACCCCACGCGCCGTACTCCGACGAATTCCCCCTCGACGCTCCCGGGGAAACCGATTCCCCGGACGACGGTCCCGCTTCCCCGTAGCTGTCACACCCCGCTCATTTTCCTGCAACGCGCCCGCAACATACATGCGCAAAGCTGGGTTCATAGACGACGCAGCCAGCTGAGGGGTGGCAGACATGAGCATTGCAAACAGGGATCTTTTCCAAGCGCTGAAGACACAGGCCAGCCTGGCTCAGGCGTTCGGCACCTTGCCCGGCAGGGATGAGCCGCACGCGCTGAAGCCGGGCGATTTCATCGAGGCGTGGCACAATGGCCGCCTCTATCATCGGGGCACTGTAGTGAAAACAGTGGCCGGCACCGACCTTTTTTGGCTTCAGGACGAAACCGGTAGCCGACGCCTGCTGGACATGGAGTCAATGGAAATCGTGACTTTCGACGAGCCGGCCCCGGCACCTGCAACGCAGGCACCGGAGCCCACCCCGACGGCCACAGTCACGCCCATCTCGGCGTATCCGATCTTCAGGGACGGTTCGCAGGCTATTGCCTAGGAATTGAGGGCCAGACGGATCATGCTCCAACTCACGGCCGGAAGCTCGGCGGTGAGGCGGTCGCCGTCGAGCTTTACGCTGACGTTTTCGGACGGCAGAACCGACGTCGAATCGTCCGCCGTCGCCTGCCAGTACGGGTCCTTGTTCGTGTAGGTGACAGCCTCGATGATCCTTTCGGGATTCAGGCTTCCGACGGCGGCATCCAGCGTCAGTGCGTCAGTTGCCGAGCGGTTCACGGCGAAGACCACGGCCTCGTTGGCTTCCGCGTCAAAGGTTGCCACCGCCGACAGCGACGTGAATCCGGACGTCTTTTCGCTGGAAAGCCGCGGGGATTCGACGGCGAGATTCAGCACCGTGCCGGAGGCATGCTGCGAGGTGAGTGCGAACGGGTGGAACGTGGTCTGCTTCCAGGCCCGGCCGCCTGGCTCCGTCATGATGGGTGCGATCACGTTGACCAACTGTGCGAGGCTCGCTGAATGCACGCGGTCCGTGTTGCGCAGCAGCGTGATGAGGAGGTCGCCCACCACCACGGCGTCAGCCACCGTATAGCGGTCCTCGAGCAGCACCGGCGCAACCGGCCAGTCATCCCCCGTCGGGGCCTTGGACTCGTCGCGGGACATGTGCCAGACATTCCATTCATCGAAGGAAATGTTGACCTGCTTTGCAGACTTCATTGCCGATTTCACATGGTCGATATGGGACACGAGGTCCTTGATAAAGGCTTCCATCCGGTGCCCGGCGGACAGGTGCTCCTGCAGGTCTCCGAAGTCCTCGAAGTACTGGTGCGCCGAGATCAGGTCCACCAGTTCGTAGGTCTCGCCGAGGACCACGCGCTCCCATTCACCAAAGGTCGGCATGGTGGGTGCTGAGCTTCCACAGGCAACCAGTTCAAGATCCGGGTTGACCATGCGCATCGCCCGCGCAGTTTCGGCGGCAACCCGCGCGTACTCGCCCGCCTTCTTATGGCCGATCTGCCAGAAGCCGTCCATCTCGTTCCCGAGGCACCACATCTTGATGTTGTGGGGCTCGACGGCGCCATTCGCCTTGCGCTGTTCGGACAGGGCCGTTCCACCCTTGATGTTGGAATACTCCAGCAGATCCAAAGCTTCCTGGGTTCCTCGAGTGCCCAGGTTGACTGCCATCATGGGCTCGACGCCAGCCTTCTCCGACCACTTGGCGAACTCGTCCACGCCCACCAAGTTGGGGTCGCTGGAGTGCCAGGCGAGGTCGAGCCGCGTGGGGCGGTCTTCCTTTGGCCCAACTCCGTCCTCCCAGCGATAGCCCGACACGAAGTTGCCGCCCGGATACCGAACCGTGGAGACACCCAGTTCCTTGGTGAGCGCCAGGACGTCGGTGCGGAACCCGTCGTCATCGGCCTTGGGATGCTCGGGCTCGAAGATACCTGTGTAGACACAGCGACCCAGGTGCTCAACGAAAGCGCCGAAGGTCTTCCTCCTGACCGGGCCAACCACGAACGCGGGGTCAAGGGTGATTTTGGCCGTGGGGTTCTCTTGATTTCCCAAAGGGTGAGTCCTTATCTGCTGGGTTGCTGCTTTTGCCGGTTTCTACAACGTTATAGAAACCATGCTGACTGTGCCGAGGGGTGTGAGTCAAGGGGTTTCTTCAGCCGGGCTCCGAAGCTACGGACCGGGCGCTGAAGACAGTGGATGTCGGTGCCACGCTATAGCTTCGGTCCATGAACGAGATCTTCTTGTGGCTCGGCTGGGCCATCGCTCTTGTTGTCATGGTGTTCACAACCTGGATGCTCTTGGCCGGAGTGGTGGCCGCCCGCTCACCGGCTTGGGACCTGGTCATGTACGGCGCAGGACTCGAGGAGCTGGCTTTCCGAGGCGTCAGCGGCCCCATCAGGATCCCAGTTCGACATAGAAAGTAACTAACAACGTAACCATGACGTGTAAAGAAATGGCAGTTTTTTTACACGTTCTGCCCACATGCAAAAAACTATGCATGGCTTATCCACAGGACGGGGTGTGATGTAAGAAATCGGACCACAAGCTCCGCCCGCATCCAGGCCGGACGCTCACAGACGAGCCTGCTCGCTGATAACAGGGCCCGAGGACGTCGCAGCGGGTTGAATTAGTTGGGCTTCTGTTGGATTGGCACCCCAGAGACAGAAACAGGCCGGAGACTCAACGTCTCCGGCCTGCCTTGGAGGGTGGGCCCTGTGGGGATCGAACCCACGACCCACGGATTAAAAGTCCGATGCTCTACCAACTGAGCTAAAGGCCCCTCCAGCTGTAGAAACAGCCATGAATACTGTACCCCAACGTCAAGGCCGATGCGGAACTCAAGGCGGCATGCGCCGTCGTCACCTTCTTTGGGCGAGAGTTCGACGGCGACGCGCGGCGGCAACGGCGTGTCGGGCCCGGGGCGGCCGCAAAGTAGGTGGTGAAGGCGCGCTGGCAGCACGAACGGCAGCCCCGTCAACCGTTACTCGACCCCACCAGAGCACAGGAGTACGGTGAACTCATGAGCGAACAGCCAGGATCACGTGCGTACGGCGGAGCGAACAGGCATCACAAGCCCAAGCCCTTCGCGCCCATCGATTTCGAGCCGTTCACCGGCGGGGCAGATCCGGCCCGGGTTTCGGAGGCTGCCCATCTCGCCGCCCAGGCGCTGGTGAGGCGGGGCCGCGACAGCGACGATCCCAAGGTCACCCGCCGCCTGGTGAAGCTGGCTGACGAGCAAGGCCTCGAAGCCATCGCTGAGATGTGGGCCGAGAGCCCTGCACGCTCCTTGCCCGGCGCTCTTTGGAGGCTCTACGCCCTCCGCGCCGCCACCATCCAGAACCCCGAACGGATCTCCGTCTACTTCAGGGCAGGACGCGACACCGCGCAGGTTTCCAATGTGGTGGCCGGCGCAGCAGAGCCACCGGGAGCCGACGAAATGAAGACCATGGCTGACGCCATTTTGTCGGGCGCTTTCGACGGCGAGTTCGACGTCGCGCTGGAACGTTCCGCCGCTTTCTGCCGCGTGGTGGCGCTCGGCCAGGCGACTCTTGCCGACGGCGCGGAACACAGCAACGAGGGTCACGCCAGCAAGCTCACACGTAATTCCCACCAGCTGGTGAAGACAGCCGAAGACCTCGAGCACGCTGCCAACGCGTGGCGCTTGGGCGAGCTCGACTAACCAGCAAAACGGGGCAAAACGTACCCACGTCGGGCCCGGCCTGTCAATGTTGACTTAGCCCGCCAGACGGTGAAAACTAAAGCTGGTGTCGAACCGCGAAACCCCCGGGCTTCAACTTATAGCCGCTTCGAGCGGCCTACCGCCGAGAGGCGTATCCGGTTCGGCACCATTTTTATGCCCGAACGCAGATTGCCCGGGCCTGCGCTGAGGCAAGCCCGGGCAAATGCGCTGGGAACTACTTCAGGGTGACCGTGGTTTCGGCCTTTTCCTTCTTGTCGTGGTCCAGCTTGCCGTCAGCTGCAGCAGGAGTCATTGTGGCCTCGATCTCGGTTTCCTTGCCCGCGGTGTAGGCAAAGTTCTCCGCAATGTTGAAGGACTCGCCCGGCTTCAGCACGAACGGGGCCTCTTCCTTCAGCTTGGTGCCGGAGCTGCTGAGGCCGTGCTTCTTGTACCCGTCGCTACTGGAGTCCGAAGGCATGCCGCCGAGGTACTTCCAGTCCGTGTACTTTGCGCTGGGAGTGATCAGCGAGTGGCTCAGGGGAATGTCCGCGGACGAGGTGTTGGTGACCACGTAGTTCAGGTAAACCACGGGATCGCCCTTCTTGAGCAGGTTTTCCTTGGTTTCCTTGTCCACGAACATGCTGTCCTTGGACGCGACATCGGTGGCCACCTGGTAGATGTCCACGCTGAAGCTGTCGCCCTTGAGGCTGCCCAGCTTGTCCCCTGCTTCCGAGATGGGCAGCGCCCAAGCCGCCACCTTGTATGAGCCCGAGGAGGTGCCGGCGCCTTCTGACGAAGTCGAGGCCAACGGGGAGGCGGACGCTGAAGGCGATGCTGGCGCAGACGAGGACGACGACGATTCGGAACCAGCCGTCGTCGGGCCTGCCGTTGCTCCGCCACAGGCAGTCAGTGCCAGCAGGCCGGCAGCGGCGATGCCGGAAATTTTCATGACATGATTGAGTCGCATGTTTCCCCCATTGAGTGGATTTATTCGGTGCTTCTACAGTGTTGCACGGCTACGGAAACTCAGCGATGGGGACAACTCCCCGCCACGGCGTCGCGCGCTTCCCAGACGTCGCGGTGGTGCCGGTAAAGTTGGGACCGAAACGGGCGACGTCAAGTCAAACCACCCGTGCCCATCCGTCCCCAGCCCGGAAGCGAAATGAAGCTGCGCCTTTTTCCCCAGGAACCTGCCGGGCTCGTACTGCTCGCGCAAATGGCCGGCGTCATTGTTGCCGCTACTGGAACGCTCTCGGAGATTCTCGGTGCGCCGGCCAGCGAGCACCAGCGTCTCGCCGAAGAACTGCACGAGCACGAGTCCAAATCCCTCGACCTTCATTTCGCGCTGCTGACGCACATGCGCACCAGCTTCGTGAACCCGCTCCCCCGCGAGGACATGTACACGCTCTCCCGTCACCTCAATGAGGCCATGGAGAAGCTCGACGCCGCCGGAGACCTCGTGGCTCTCTACAAGCTGGATCGGCTCCCCAAGCGGGCTGCAGACCAGTTGGAGATCATCAGCCGGCAGGCCGAGCTCACCGTGGATGCGATGCGGAAGCTTGAAGACCTGGACGAACTTGAGGACTACTGGATCGAAATCCTTCGGCTGGCCAAGCGTGCAGAACGGTCGCACCGGATCTGGGTGGCCGAAATGCTCAAGGATATGAAGTCCACCCAGTACGCGCGGCACCGGGACATCGCCAACCAACTGGTGGAAGTTACCAAGGACATGCGGAAGGTCGCCACTCAGGTAGGCAGCATCATCGTCAAGGAATCATGACGTGACCATCGCCTTCCTGGTCCTCGTAGTTGCTTTGGCCTCCGGGTTTGCGTTCCTCAACGGCTTCCGCGACGTCTCCAACGCCGTCGCGCTGTCCACGCGGACCCGCGCCCTGACGCCGTCAATCGCTGTCCTCCTGGCTGCCGTCTTCAATTTTGTGGGTGCCATGCTCAGCGGCACCTTCATCCTCGCCTTCACGCAATCGTGGATCACGTTGCCGGAGGGCACCAGCGGCCTCACCATGCTGGCGTCCGCGCTCACCGCAGCCATCCTGTGGGGCGTGTACGCGTGGTGGCGCGGCATCCCCTTGTCCTCAACGAACTCGCTGATTGGCGGCCTGATCGGCGCCGGGGCGGCGAGCGTCCTTGTGGGCGGCAACGCGGTGGGAGGCATGGACAACGTCCTGCTGACCCAAGTTGCACTGCCCCTGGTACTCTCCCCCGTCATCGCATTCGTGGCTGCGTACCTGCTGGTGTGGCCTGTGACGTGGGCTGCGCGCTACTCACAACCAAACGTGGTGAATCGACGGTTCCGCCGGGCGCAGGCCATCTCAGCCGCCGCTGTGGCATTCGGCCATGGGCTGCAGGACGGTCAGCGCACGGCCGCTGTCATGGTGCTGGCCATAGTGGCCGCCGGCTTGTCCAGCGGCAGCGACGTGCCTCTCTGGATTCTCCTGCTCACCGCCATCATGCTCACTGCAGGGACCATGTTTGGCGGTTGGCGGATCTCCCACACCCTCGGCCACAAACTCATTCGGGTGGATCCGCTGCGCGGTTTCGTGGCACAGACCTTGACGTCCGTGATGCTCTTTATCGGCGCAATCGGATTTCACCTGCCGCTTTCCACCACCCATACACTGACCGCTTCTGTGCTGGGCTCGGGCGTAAACCAGCGCTTCCACACCGTCAACAGGCGTTTGGTCAGGAGGATTCTGCTGTTCTGGGTGGCCACACCGCTGATCACGGCAGCAGCGGCCTTCATCCTAGAGCTGGCACTCTCGCCCCTCGCGGACCTCTAAACCCAAGTAGGTCGCAGATCAGGTCGTTCCCAGCGCTGAGAACGACCTGATCTGCGACCCAGTTGGGTATGAAAAAACGACGGCGGCCGTACCCCCAAGGCGACGGCCGCCGTCGTTCTGTGCCGACTCCCCCCATAGAAGCCGGAACCTATGGAACCCTTATCCGAAGCGGCCGGAGACGTAGTCTTCCGTTGCCTTCTGGGCGGGGTTGTTGAAGATGCTGGTTGTGTCGGCGAACTCGATGAGCTTGCCGGGCTTGCCGGTGCCGGCGATGTTGAAGAACGCGGTCTTGTCTGACACGCGCGCGGCCTGCTGCATGTTGTGCGTAACGATCACCACGGTGTACTGGTCCTTGAGCTCGTTGATGAGGTCCTCAACGGCCAGCGTGGAGATGGGGTCCAGCGCGGAGCAGGGCTCATCCATGAGGATCACCTGGGGCTCGACGGCGATGGCGCGGGCGATGCAGAGGCGCTGCTGCTGACCACCGGAAAGGCCGGAACCGGGCTTGTCCAGGCGGTCCTTGACCTCGTTCCACAGGTTCGCGCCCACCAAGGACTTCTCAACCAGGGCATCTGCCGCGCCTTTGGAGATCTTCTTGTTGTTCAGCTTCACGCCGGCCAGCACGTTGTCACGGATGGACATGGTGGGGAACGGGTTGGGGCGCTGGAAAACCATGCCCACCTGGGTGCGGACGGTTACGGGGTCCACGCCGGGCCCGTAGAGGTTGTCGCCGTCCAGGAGGACCTCGCCCTCAACACGCGCGCCGGGAAGGACCTCATGCATGCGGTTCAGCGTGCGGAGGAAGGTGGACTTGCCGCAGCCGGACGGGCCGATGAAGGCCGTGACGGACTTGGCTTGAATGTTGATGTTGACGTCCTCGACGGCCAGGAAGTTGCCGTAGTAGACATTCAGGTCTTTGACGTCGATGCGCTTGGACATGGTGTTCCTTTGTTTCCTTGGGGGTGTGGAAGTTTGGATGAGGCCGCAGAAGGGCAGCCTAGCGTCCCGTTTTGGGTGCGAACAGACGGGCGATGAGGCGGGCTCCGAGGTTCAGGAGCATCACCAGAATGATCAGCACCAGCGCGGCGCCCCAAGCACGCTGATCCGAGGGAGCAGGGTTGGACGGCGACGTCGGGTTGAGGATCTGCGTGTAAATGAACGTGGGCAGCGAGGCCATCCAGCCACCGAACACATTGTTGTTGATGGTGGTCGCGAACCCGGCAGTGACCAGGATAGGAGCGGTTTCACCGATAACCCGGGCGATCGCCAAGGTGACGCCGGACGCGATGCCGGAGATCGCCGTCGGAATGACCACTTTGGTGATGGTGCGCCACTTACGCACACCCAGCGCGTATGAGGCCTCGCGGAGCTCGTTCGGGACGATCTTGAGCATTTCCTCGCTGGAGCGGACCACAACAGGGATCATCAGGACGGAAAGCGCGACTGCGGCCACCGCACCGGTCTTGGTGCCGGGGCCAACGATGGCGAAGAAGAACGCTGCCGCGAAGAGGCCGGCCACAATGGACGGGATACCGGTCATGACATCCACGAAGAACGTGATGGCGCGGGCCAACGGACGGTCATTGCCGTATTCCACGAGGTAGATGGAAGTCAGGAGGCCCACGGGCACGGAGATCACCGTGGCAAGGAGCGTGATCTGGATGGTGCCCAACAGCGCGTGGTAGATGCCACCGAGGACGGGGGCGCCTTCCTCCACTGCCTTGTTGTCGTAGGCACCGGTGACACCGTTCATGGAGGTGCCGAGGAAGCCGGGGGTGATGAGCCCGGGGATGCCGTTGACCAACACTGTGACTATGACCGAGATCAAGGGCAGCAATGCAATCAGGAAGGCGCCCACCACCAGGCAGGTGGCGAGCTTGTCCTTGGCTTTGCGGGCACCTTCAACAGCGCCGCTCCAGGAAACCAGTCCCACCGCGAACAGGATGGCGGAGACGATGCCCCAGCCGAAGGCGTTGAAGCCGATGAGCGCCAGGATGGCCGCGCCGACAATGAGCGCGGCAGCCAGGACAATGTAGGGCGCGAACTTGGGCAGCTGGCCCTTGGTGAGCGCTGAGCGCTTGCGGACTACTGTGGCGGACATTTAGTTGGCTCCCGAGAATTCTTTGTGCCGGGTGATGATCCAGCGGGCGATCATGTTCACGCCCAGCGTGATGACGAACAGCACCAGGCCGGCGGCGATCAACGTGTTGACCTTGATGCCGCTGGCTTCGGGGAAGTTCAAGGCAATTTCGGCGGCGATGGTCTGGTTGCCGGACTGGATGAGGCTGGCAGTCAAGACACCGGAGGAGAGCACCAGGGCAACGGCCATGGTCTCACCGAGTGCTCGGCCAAGGCCTAGCATGATGGCGCTGATGATGCCCGGGCGGCCAAAGGGCAGCACGGCCATTTTGATCATTTCCCAGCGGGTTGCTCCGAGTGCGAGCGCTGCTTCCTCGTGCAGCTTGGGGGTCTGCAGGAAGATTTCGCGTGACAGGGAGGTAATGATGGGCAGGACCATGACGGAAAGGACGATCCCAGCGGTCAGGATGGTTTTGCCGGTGGCGGATGCCGGTCCTTCGAAGATCGGGATCCAGCCGAGGTACGTGGCCAGCCAGTCGTAGGCCGGGGAGATTTCCTTCGCCAGGAAAGCCGCACCCCAGGCGCCGTAGACAACGGAGGGGATGGCTGCGAGCAGGTCCACCACGTAGCCGAGGCCCGAAGCGAGCCGACGCGGGGCGTAGTGCGAGATAAACAGTGCCACGCCGATTGCCACGGGAGTGGCGATGACGAGGGCGATCACGGCGGCAATCAGGGTGCCCACCACGATCGGGGCGATATAGGCGAAGAAGCCGTTGCCGCCCTGGATGTCCCCAGCCGGGGCAGTGAGGGCGGGGATTGCCTGCACCACGAGGAATAGCGCGACTCCGAAGAGGACCGCGAGAATCAGGCACCCTGCGGCCATGGCGGCCCCGGAGAAAACCTTGTCCCCGGCGCGTCCTGCGCCTTGGGAGGTTGTCAGGGAGTTGGTGGTCACTTCACGATCCTTCAGTCTCAGTGAACTGGTCTTACATGGCTAAGTTCCCTGCCCCGCGCGAGCGGCGCTGCGGCCACTCTGCGCGGGACAGGGAACTTCGGTGTTCAGCCGGGTTCAGTAAACCCGCAGGGAAACCTTAGGCCTTGGCCTTGATGGTTTCGATAGCGGCCTTGGCCTTGTCCTGCAGCGTCTTGGAGAGCGGTGCGGACTTGGCGGCGTCAGCAGCGGTTTGCTGTCCTTCGTCGGATACAACGTAGCTTTCGAAGGCCTTGACCAGGTCAGCAACTTCCTTGGTCTCGTACGTGGTGCAGACTACGTGGTACGAGACGAGGACTACGGGGTAGGCGCCCGATGCGGTGGTCTTGCGGTCCAGCTTGATGGCGATGTCGTTGGCGGCGCGGCCTTCAACAGGAGCGCCGGCTTCGACGGCCTTGGCAGCGGCTTCTGCGGAGATCTTGACGAACTCTTCGCCCACTTTGATGGAGGCGGTGCCCAGCTTGCCGGAAACGGCGGAGTCATCAGCGTAGGTCACGGCGCCCGGGGTGTCGGTGACGGTCTTGACGACGCCGGAGGTGCCCTTGGCGTTTTCACCGGCCAGGCTTGCGGGCCAGATGCCGGCAGCCTTGTCTGTCCAAACCTCGGGTGCAGCAGCTGCGAGGTACTCGGTGAAGTTGGTGGTGGTGCCGGAGTCATCGGAGCGGTTGACCGGGGTGACCTTAAGGTCCGGCAGGGAGACGCCTTCGTTGAGGGCGGCGATTGCGGGGTCGTTCCAGTTGGCGATTTCGCCGCGGAAGATCTTGGCGACAGCTGTGGCGTCGAGCTTCAGGTCGGTGACGCCGGGAACGTTGAAGGCAACGGCGATCGGGGAGATGTACACCGGGATGTTGATGGCGCCGTCGGGGCCGCATTTGGCCTTGGAGCTCTCGAGCTCTTCGTCCTTCAGGTAGGCGTCGGAGCCGGCGAACTGTGCCGAGCCGTCGATAATGGCCTTGCGGCCTGCGCCGGAACCGTCAGGGGAGTACTGAACCGTCGCGCCGGAATTCGCGGCCGAGAAGCCGGCCTTCCAAGCGTCCATGGCGGCGCCGGTGGAGGAGGCGCCAATGCCGGTCAGGGTGCCGGTGACGTTGGAGCCGGCTGACGACTGAGTGCCCGGCGTGGTGCCCGTTGCGTTGTCTGAACCGCAAGCAGTGAGCGCGAGAGCGCCGGCTGCGATGACCGCGATTGCCGCGTTGCGGCCGAAGTGAGTTGCCTTCACTTGGATGTGCCCCTTCCAGGGATTCTTCGATGCGGGCCGAACGGAGATTTCGGCGTGCGCGAGCTGTGGACCTTTTTGTTCCTTTACTGAAGGTAAGGAGCGCAGGTAACAGGATCTGCGGTGAAAGGTGAACGGAAGGTGAACGACGGCGGACCATTGGGTTATGTGGCGCGTGCCACCTTGAGCGACACCTGGCTTGCGGTAGTCGGGAGGCTTGGGCAAATAGACTGGAAGGCATGGCTGCCGCGAAGGGATTTTCTGCAAGCAAGAGGTTCCTGCGCGCCAGAGTCCGGACGGGCCTGGTCCGCAGCCGCAATTCCTTGACGCCGGCCATACAGATGACCGTGTGCGCCGTTGGCGCCTATGCTTTCGCTGAATACGTGCTGGGTCATCAAGGTCCCCTGTTCGCGGCGACGTCGTCTTTGATCGCCCTTGGATTCTCCCGCGAGCCTCGCCTGCGCCGGGTGATCGAGGTGGGCCTCGGCTGCACCCTGGGCATCGTAGTTGGCGACCTGCTGCTTCACTGGCTGGGCGCCGGGATCTGGCAGGCCGCCGTCGTGCTTCTTTTCTCCATCCTGCTGGCCCGGTTCCTGGACAGCGGCACGATTTTCACCACCCAGCTGGGACTGCAGTCGTTGTTGGTGGTGCTGCTGCCGGCGCCGGCCGGAGGGCCTTTTACACGGAGTTTGGACGCCGTGATTGGTGGTGTGTTTGCGCTTCTGGTGACCATCCTGGTGCCGAAGGATCCGCGGCGGGAGCCTCGGAAGGACGTCGAGAAGATCCTGCATGAACTCGCCGAGGTGCTCCGCGAGTGTGCCAAGGCGATGAGCGAGAGTGACTCCACCGTAGCTTGGCATGCCCTGATCCGCGGCCGTAACTGCCAGCCCTTGGTGGACCGGATGCGGCAGACTTTGCGGGCATCGGGTGAAGTCGCCACCCTGGCTCCGGCCCATCGAAGGCATCGCGACGAACTCGCCGGCCTGGAGCATTCGCTGGAATACATTGACCTCGCGCTCCGTAACAGCCGGGTGTTCGCGCGGCGCCTCACCAGTGCGATCAACCACGCAGCGTTGTCCGATGAAGCGATCGACAGTATCTCCGACGTCCTTCAGGAAACTGCAGCCGCGATTGATGAGATGAACATCGGCTTGTCGGAGCAAAGTGAAGGTACCCGCCGTGTGCATCTCCGCCGTGCCAGGAACGATCTTTCTGATATCGCAGCCCGGCTGCATCCCAAGATGCTGGACGTCCAGAGGCTCGAGGGCGAAACCGTAGTCATGCTGTTCCGGCCGCTCATGGTGGACCTTTTGGAAGCGAGCGGGATGGAACCTGACGAGGCCCGGGCTGTGCTGCCAGCGCTGTAGCGGCTAATACTGTCGGTGGCCGCCACTACGCTTGAACCCATGGCTTCCAAGACCTCCCGCGCATCCAAAACACCCGCCTACAAGTGCGCCGAATGCGGCTGGACTGCCATCAAGTGGGTTGGACGTTGCGGTGAGTGCCAGGCCTGGGGAACGGTGGAGGAGTACGGTGCCACGGTAGCGCGTACGACGGCGGCCGCAACCGTTTTGGAGCCTGCCCGCCGTATCGCTGAGGTGGATGGGACCACGGCGGCGTTCCTGCCCACGGGCGTGGACGAACTCGACCGCGTCCTGGGCGGAGGGCTCGTTCCAGGTGCCGTCATCCTGCTGGCGGGGGAACCCGGCGTCGGAAAGTCCACGCTCCTGCTGGACGTCGCGGCGAAATTCGCGCGCACCGGGCAGGATGTCCTCTACATCACGGGTGAGGAATCCGCGGCGCAGGTGAAGCTGCGCGCTGAGCGCATCGACGCCGTCGCCCATACCCTTTATCTGTCCGCCGAAACCGACCTCGGGCAGGCCTTGGGCCAAGTGGAGAAGCTCGAGCCCAAACTGCTGATTGTGGACTCCGTGCAAACCCTGAGCAGTGCGGACGTCGAGGGCAGCGCCGGTGGTGTCTCGCAAGTGCGTGAGGTTGCGGCGTCGATCATCTCTGCGGCCAAGAGACGCAACATGACAACGCTGCTGGTGGGCCACGTGACCAAGGAAGGCACCATTGCAGGGCCGCGCTTGCTGGAACACCTGGTGGACGTTGTATGCCAGTTCGAGGGCGAGCGCCATTCCCGCCTGCGGCTGCTCCGGGCTGTGAAAAACCGCTACGGTGCCACGGACGACGTCGGTTGCTTTGACCTCAATGAGGCCGGCATCGAGGGGTTGGCCGATCCCAGCGGACTGTTCGTTTCGCGGACCCGGGAGCCCGTCTCCGGAACCTGCATCACGGTAACCATGGAGGGTCGCAGGCCGCTGCTGGCGGAGGTTCAGTCCCTTCTCGCTGAGAGCGCCAATTCCCAGCCCCGCCGCGCCACCAGCGGGCTGGAAAGCTCCAGGGTTGCCATGTTGCTCGCAGTGCTTCAGCAGCGTGCCGGCTGCATGCTTCATAAGGATGATTCCTATGTTGCAACCGTGGGCGGAGTGAAGCTGACGGAGCCGGCCACGGACCTGGCTGTTGCCCTGGCCGTCGCATCGGCTAAGTCCCGCAAGGCACTCCCCCAACGGCTCATTGCGTTCGGCGAGGTGGGCTTGGCTGGCGAAGTACGTCCCGTGCCCGGGATTAACCAGCGCATCCAGGAAGCTCACCGACTCGGGTTCACGCACGCTATTGTTCCGGCCAGCCCGGCAGGCGCCGGTGTTATCCCGGATGGCTTCTCCGTGCGTGAAGTAGGGCATCTGGCCGAGGCATTGGAACTGCTGATCACGTAAGTACGCCGGGGTGTCGGAGTCTACTGTGCTGCGTGTTCGGCGAGGATGAGAGGCATGACCAAACGGAATGTGCTTATCGGGGGACGCTTTTTCTTTGGCCTTTTGACCTTGGTGGCCGTGGGAACACAGCTGACAGTTCATTTGGGCATGGGCTATGACCCCTGGAACTTCTTCAGCTACTTCACCAACCTGTCCAACATCTTCGCTGCCCTTGTGCTGCTGATCAGTGGCTACCGGGTGCTGATCCGAAAGCGACCCAGTGAAATCGATGACGTCACCCGAGGCACGGCCACTATCGCCATGGCCGTTGTGGGGCTGGTGTTTGGTGCACTGCTGGCCGGTGAGGACCTCGGCTCCCTGCTCCCCTGGGTCAACTTCGTGGTCCACTATCTGATCCCCGTGGTGATGGTTGCGGACTGGTTGTTCCAACCGCCCAGGGCCACCCTCCGTCCCAAGCACATTTGGTATTGGCTGCTCTATCCCATCGGCTACCTGGCCTACAGCCTCATACGCGGAGCGTTCGTGAACTGGTACCCGTACTGGTTCATCGATCCGGCCCGCGCAGGTGGCTGGGGCGGCGTGGTGGTGTTTGCCGTAGCAATTTCCGTCGGCTTCCTCGTTGTGAGCCTGGCGATGCTGTGGCTCGGGAACAAGCTGAAGCGGCAGGTTGATTACTAGGCAGGCCTGCTCAAGGAATGGCGGAATAACTACAGCAACTAGCTATATTCGCCCATGTCAGCAGAGAAACTTCGGCAAAGTACACCTGTCGGACAGCTCGGAAAATGCACCTTCCAGGCATCACCGAACATAACGAAATGACCCACTTTGGGGCTTGCTGGTGCGGTTAACGGTGCCTGGAAGCCCTATCATTGTGCTTGTCGTCATGTGGGCATTTTTCGGTATCGCGCGCTGACGCCCGATTCAGCTTGTCTGTGAGCCGTGGCTTGCACCTTCGAAGGGAAACCCTATGGCCCGGAGTCCGGAAGAGTCGCTCAAGGCGACCTTGGCCAGAGTCGCACCCGGAACTCCATTGCGTGATGGCTTGGAACGCATCCTCCGCGGACGCACCGGCGCCTTGATTGTGCTGGGCTACGATCGCACCATCGATTCCATCTGTTCCGGCGGCTTCGATATTGGCATCGACTTCTCCCCAACACGCCTCCGTGAGTTGGCCAAGATGGATGGTGCCATCATTTGCGACAAGGACGCCAGCAACATTGTCCGTGCAGCCGTCCAACTGGTCCCTGATTCAAGCATTGAAACCCAGGAATCCGGCACTAGGCACCGCACCGCCGAGCGCGTCGCAATCCAAACAGGCGTTCCCGTGATTTCCGTCAGCCAGTCCATGCAAATCATCGCGCTCTACGTGAACGGCTTGCGTCACGTCCTGGAGGGCTCAGAAAAGGTCCTCGCCCGCGCCAACCAGGCCCTCGCAACCTTGGAACGGTACAGCGCCCGCTTGGACCAGGTCACCAGTTCCCTTTCGGCCCTCGAAATCGAAGCGCTGGTTACGGTCAGGGATGTTGCCGTCACCCTGCAACGCCAGGAAATGGTTCGCCGCATCTCCGAGGAAATCGCCCAATACGTCTTGGAATTGGGCGAAGACGGCCGCCTCCTGTCCCTCCAGGTTGAAGAACTCACCGTGGGTCGCGGCCCGGGCAGCGATGTCATCATCCGGGACTACTCCGATCCCAACGCTACGCCGGAGGAAATCGAGGAATCCGTCCAGGCCCTCCTCAACCTGGGCCCCACGGAACTGATCGACCTCAGCCGCATTGCCCACATCATCGGCTTCGCCGGCGGGGTGGAGCAGTTGGACGCCGTCGTGCAGCCCCGGGGATACCGACTGCTGTCCGGCTTGAAGTCCGTGCCGAAAGCCGTGGCCGACCGTTTGGTGGACTACTTCGGCGGGCTCCAGAACCTCATGGCAGCCACGATCGACGACCTCATGACCGTGGACGGCATCGGCGACCAGCGCGCCCGCACAGTCCGCGAGGGCCTGAGCCGCATGGCCGAGGCGAGCCTCCTGGACCGCTTCCTCTAGCCCGCCGTCGTCGAAAGCTGCTAGTTCAGCTGGAAGGCGACCTTGGGGCTCGACTTGTTCCCGAGGCGCGCTTCAAACGTGTAGTAAGCGCCGCCAGCCCCCGGCGTAGCAGTGATCGCGGCGCAGCCTTCAAGCGTGCGGTTGCGTTGCCAGGGGAAGTTTGCGGTCTCGCTCTTGCCGGGTTGGATGGTCCTGATGAGGTCTTCGCCGCCCGTCTGGCAGTCCTTTGACGAGAAGATGCGGTCCGAGCCACTCATCAGGAGATACTCCATTTGGGAGGTGCCTACGTTGACTTCGCACGGGGCGGTGCCGCCGTTGGTGATGGTCATGGTCAGCAGCGGCTTTTCGTCCGGGCCGTAGGCAGGCTTGTCAGTCTTGGCGGCGACCGTCATCAGGTTGAAGTCGCACACAGGTGTGGGCGACGGCGACGCCGCAGCTGTTCCCGTCGGCGTACTCCCCTGCGTGGGTGCCGTTGATGCTTCCGGCGTGCTGACAGCCTGGGGTTCCGGGTTTCCTGCCAGCGCCCCCGTGAGGGCCACGACGCCACCGACGATGAGGGCAATCACCAGCAGCAGGGCACCAAAAACCACCTGCCGACGACGGCGGTACACGGCAGGGCTCGGCCGTCGCCTGTTCGCCGAGGTACTTTTGCCCGGTGTGCCGGCGCGGGATGAGCCACGGGCAGCACCCTTCGCCGGCGCTGATGTGCGCGCGGTCGACTGCTGCTTACCCTTGTTGGCCATGGTTCTAGGCTAGGCTCGCGGCCGCGTGGGCACCTAACCTCCACGCCGCAGGGGCCCAATCCCGGCCTGTGTGACGTCGGCCATGAGCGCTGCCAAGAGTGGTGCCCGCAGGTATCCACTACAGTGGAATCCAGCATGACACTTCCCGATTCAGGCCAGCTGGCAGGCCTCCACCAAGCCCTTGATCAGTGGTTCGCCGAGACGGCCCGCGACCTTCCGTGGCGCGAGCCCGATTGCAGCCCGTGGGGCATCCTGGTCAGCGAAGTGATGCTCCAACAGACTCCCGTTGTCCGGGTGCTCCCGGTGTGGCTGGACTGGATGGAACGCTGGCCCACACCTGCCCACCTTGCCGACGAACCGTCGGGCGCAGCAGTCCGCCATTGGGGTCGCCTCGGCTACCCGCGCCGGGCCCTGCGACTGCACGCTGCCGCCGTCGCAATGCGGGAGCAGCACGACGGCCAGGTGCCGGACAATTACACCGAACTTCTGGAGCTACCGGGCGTCGGCAATTACACAGCAGCCGCCGTCGCAGCTTTCGCTTTCGGCCGCCGCGAAACCGTGGTGGACACCAATATCCGGCGCGTCCACGCGCGGCTTATCTCCGGAACTGCCCTACCCGCTACGGCCTTGACCGCCGGGGAGATGCGGCTGGCCGACGCCCTCCTGCCCGGTGACCGGGAGTTGTCCGTGCGCTGGAACGCGTCCGTCATGGAACTCGGTGCAATGGTCTGTACCGCCCGCAGCCCCAAATGTAGTGACTGTCCTGTTCGCTCCAGTTGCGCCTGGCTCGTGGCCGGTGAGCCGCCGCCGTCGTACACCCCGAAGGGCCAGTCCTGGCACGGCACGGACCGCCAAGTACGCGGCGCCGTGATGGCCGTCCTCCGTGAAGCTGCCACGCCAGTCCCGCGGGTGATGTTTGAGCAAGCGCCGGCGGACTTGGGGTTCGCGCCTTCCGGCGTCGGCGTCCCGCTCGCTGCACTGCATCGGCTTAACTCGGCGCCCGAGCAGCTGGAGCGGGCACTTGAGGGTCTCTTGATGGACGGTTTGGCAGAAATGCACGACGGCGGTCTGCGGCTTCCAGCGTAGGTGCGGCAGGCCTTACTCTGAAGCATGGGCAGAATCGGCGTGGCTTTAACCCTTGTAGGGACCGCAGCTCTTCTTCCTGGATGCCTCGCCGAGCCGGTGGGCTGCCCGGCGATCGGGCACGTGGCGGGCGTTTCCGTGACCGTCGCTGCCAACTACGCAGACGACGTTGCTTCGCTTCGGTTGAAAGCGTGTCAGGATGGCATCTGCACTGAGAAGGACGTCCTGTTGAACCCCGGGGCGACCGCCGTGGACCAAGGCTGCACTCCGGACGGCGTGTGCTCGGCAACGTCGTCGCCGGACGGAACCCTTCAGGGTTTTCTCGAACTTCCGGCGCTTTCCGAGACTCCCCTTGAGGCGAGCGTGACAGGCACTTCCCAGGCTGGTATCGCGTTGCCGGCGCGCGCCGTGACCCTTACGCCCAAGGGCGAGTACCCCTACGGCGAACAGTGTGGACGAGTGATTTCCGCGGGCGTGATGCTGGACCGTGAGGGGTTGCAGCAGCGGTAGGGCGTAGCTAGCACCATAGGATGGGAGCGTGCCTGACCATGATTTCCATCCGGACGTAACCGAGGCACTGCGGGTCCTCAGCCAGTCCTCCGGATTCCCTGCAACACCGGTACCCGAGGCAGAAAATCATGAGTACGGCGCCGCCGTCGCCAGCCTCGGGCAGGAACAGATCCGGTTCCGGGTGGGAAAACTGACCCCCGCGAAGGTGGGCTTGTTTGTTGCCGCTTGGCGACGCGCCGAGGACGGGTCCACTGAGCCTTTCCCTGCCGAAGACGGCGCGGATTTGCTGGTGATAACAGTCCGGGAAGGGCCTAGGGCAGGTTACTTCGCTTTCCCGAAATCGGCGCTGGTCAAGCACGGGATTATGTCTGTGAACGGCACCGGCGGAAAGCGTGGCTTCCGGGTGTATCCGCCCTGGTCCGGGGTCAGCAACCGGCAGGCCGCCCGGACCCAGCAGTGGCAGTGCGGGTTCTTTAGGGATCACGTTCCAGACTGATCACCCCGACCTGATCAACAAGGGGTTCACTGACCGCCGGCTAAACGGCACTCTTGTCTTATGAGAATCGCGTCCGGGCAATTTAGTGCGGGGACCGATCCCCAGCGCAATCTCGAAGAGGTCAGGCAGTTGATGACCGCGGCCGCCCGGGGTGATGCCGAGCTTCTGGTACTTCCTGAGTCCAGCCTCTACGCCAGCAACGAGCCCGCATCTATCCTGGCCAGCGTCGCCCAGCCCTTGGACGGCCCGTTTATCAGTGGTGTGGCAGCATCAGCCAAGGATCTTCGGTTGCCGGTGGTTGTGGGAACCACCGAGGCAAATCCTGACGGTCTGCCATTCAACACGCTCGTGGCCATTGACGGGGCCGGCGTCGTGCAGGCTACGTACCGGAAGGTGCATTTGTATGATGCTTTCGGATACACGGAAAGCTCCGGAATCTCCCCTGGCGTGATCGCCAACCCGGAGTTGCTGAATATCGCCGGCCTGCACTTCGGAATGCTCACGTGCTACGACCTCAGGTTTCCCGAAAGTTCCCGGTTACTGGTGGATGCCGGCGCTGACGTCCTGCTTTTGCCAGCCATGTGGATCGTGGGCCCGGGCAAGGAAGATCACTGGAGCACGCTGGTCCGCGCACGCGCCATTGAGAACACTGCGTACGTGGTCACCGCTAACCAGACAGGCCCCCTTGCTACCGGCTACTCCATCGGGGTGGACCCTTTCGGGGTCGTCATGGCCAATGCCGGCGAATCACCGGGCGTCATCTATTGCGACTTGACTGCCGAGCGAATAGCGGAGGTTCGTGGGCGGGTTCCGTCGCTGCTCAACCGCCGCTTCAGGGTGGTCCCGAGGGAGCCTTGAGAACCCGGCCGGGCGTGATCGGACTGACATGTGATTTTGACAGCAACGAAACATTCGGCCGCGTCTCGCGTCCTAGAATTTAAGGGAAGATTTGCCCCGGAAGGACCCCATGGAAACCACAGACACCGCAATGAAACCCGTCATCGGGCTCACCACCTACCTTGAACAGGCAGGCACTGACGGTTGTGGCACGGTAAATGCGGCGTTCCTTCCGGAAACCTACCTGGCCCCCGTTACGGCGGCGGGGGGTGTACCGATCCTGCTGCCGCCACAACCAGTCACAGCAGGGGTTATCGAGCTTCTCATCAGCCGCTTGGACGGGCTGGTCATTCCGGGGGGCTGGGATGTTGATCCTGGTTTGTATGGTCAGGAACGCCATGAAAAGACTGATGAGCCGCGTCCGGAACGGGACGCCTGGGAGCAGGCTCTTATCCGTGAAGCCATTCGGCAGGATATCCCCTTGTTGTGCATCTGCAGGGGTGAGCAGCTGTTGAACGTAACCCTGGGAGGCACCCTGCATCAGCACCTCCCGGAGGTGGTTGGTAACGGCAGGTATCAGCTGGGCGGCTACCAGTTCAACCTGATTCCCGTCATGGTTCGCCCGGAGTCCACCTTGGCGAGGCTGACCGGTTTGGGCCTGGACGCCGTCCCGGTATCGCACCACCAAGCGGTGGACATGCTCGGCGAGGGACTCGTGGCTTCAGCATGGAGCGAGGACCAGATTGTAGAGGCCATTGAATATCCGGCAAACACCTTCACGGTAGGCGTTCAGTGGCACCCTGAGGAGCTTCCGGAAGAATTCGGCCTGTTCCGTGGCTTCATTGAAGCAGCACGCGGAAAGTACCTCTCACGCTTGGTCCCGGTGACATCCTCTTCCGCCACGGCTGACCTGAATGAGGCACTGGAAGGAACACCGTCCCTGACGTCGGAAGACCTGCCCACACTTTGATGGAAAGCATTGCATCCTTGTAATTCCCCTTGCCCTCGATAAGTAAGCATGCTTACTATTGGGGTTAGTTCAGAGGTTAAGCAGTTAGCCCACAGCTCTGCCAAGGAATGACGATGTGCGGAATTGCAGGCGAAATAGCTTTCAGCGGTAGACGGGCGTCCAGGGATTCAGTCCTGGACATGATGGGGGCCATGACCTCCCGGGGGCCGGACGGACGGGGCACTTGGGACGCGGGTTGGGTGGCGATGGGCCACCAGCGCCTCAGCATCATCGACCTCTCCCCAGCAGGTACGCAGCCCATGGTGGATGATGGCAATGTGGCCATCACGTTCAATGGCTGCATCTACAACTTCAAGGAACTGCGCCGGGAACTGGAGCCGGAGTTCGCCTTCCGGTCAACATCAGACACCGAGGTGATTCTGAAGGCGTACCAAAAGTGGGGCCACGACTTTGTTCACCACCTTACGGGCATGTTTGCGATCGCCATTGCCGATACCCGACGCAATGAGGTGCTGCTGGTTCGCGACCGGCTGGGTATCAAGCCCCTCTATGTTGCCCCTCTCCCGGGGCGGCTGCGGTTCTCCTCGACTTTGCCGGCCATCCTTGCTTCCGGCGGGATAGACACGTCGCTGGACGAGGTCGCCCTTCACCACTACCTCAGTTGGCACTCGATCGTCCCCGCCCCGCGGACCATCCTGAATGGCGTCGCCAAAGTTCCCGCCGCCACTATCCGGACCGTCAGGCCGGACGGCACGTGGCGGGACCGGGAGTACTGGAAGCCCGAATACACGCGGAAGGAACAGCACGCCAACTGGTCCGCCGAGGATTGGCAGGATGCCATTGCCGAGGCTCTTCGAACAGCAGTACGACGCCGGATGGTTGCCGATGTGCCAGTAGGTGTCCTTTTGTCGGGAGGACTCGATTCAAGCCTCCTGGTGGCTTTACTCGCCGAGCAGGGCCAGCACGGGCTGTCCACCTTCAGTATTGGATTTGATGGAGCCGGCGGTGATTCCGGAAACGAGTTCGAATACTCCGACCGGATTGCGGAGACTTTCGGGAGCAACCACGAGCGGCTCCACGTCAACACTGCTGACTTCGCTCCCGCCATTCCCACCGCCATCGCGGCAATGTCGGAACCGATGGCCAGCCATGACGTGACGGCCTTCCACCTGTTGTCCGAAGCCGTGTCCCGACACCTCAAGGTGGTTCAATGTGGCCAAGGAGCTGATGAGGTGTTCGCTGGTTACAGATACCACCAACCCCTGGCTTCCGTGACTCGGGATGAGGCACTGAATACTTTCACCGCGGCGTTCGTAGACCACGGCAACCAGGAACTAGCCGAAATGGTGGAACCCGAATGGTGGGCTGGCAAAGATGCCAGCCGGGACGTCCTGGCGACCCACTTGGCGGCCCCGGGTGCCGACACGGCATTGGATGCCGTCCTGCGATTGGACACCCATTTGTTGATGGTGGATGATCCCGTGAAACGGCTGGACAACATGTCCATGGCATGGAGCATTGAGGCCCGTGTTCCATTCCTGGACCAGGATTTGGTGGAGCTGGCCGCCGCTTGCCCGCCCGAGCTAAAGGCTTCCCAAGGCGGCAAGGGCATCCTTAAGGACCTGGGGCGCCGGCTCCTGCCCCATGAGGTAGTGGACCGGCCCAAAGGGTACTTTCCGGTACCTGCATTAAGGCATTTGGAGGAACCGTTCATCACCATGGTGGGCGACGCCCTTCACGCCCCCGAGGCAAAACAACGCGGCCTTTTCCGCTCTGACTTCATCGAAGGCCTGCTGGCTAATCCCAACGAACGTCGAACACCGGTGAACAGCAACGTCCTTTGGCAGGTGGCACTCCTGGAAATGTGGCTCCAAAGCCATGGTGTGGGCTGATGCCGGAATCACACCACCACTGAAAGGAACGACCATGACCACCACTGACAGGCCACTCGCCTTGGTCACAGGTGCTTCAAGCGGCATCGGATTCGAATTGGCAAGGCAGTTCCTCAGCAACGGATTCGACACCGTTATCGTGGCGGAAAACGACAAGATCCACACGGCCGCAGAGGAACTGAAAGGCCTCGGCGGGGAGGTGTACGCGGAACAGATTGACCTCACTGACAAGCAAGGCATGAATCGCTTGCACACTGCAGTCACAGCCTTGGGCCGGCCGCTGGAAGCAGTCGCCATTAACGCCGGCATCGGAGTGGGCGGACCCTTCGTGGAAACTGACCTCTCAGCAGAACTCAAGACGATCGACTTGAACGTCACCTCTACGGTGGTCATCGCCAAATGGGTCGCGTCGGACATGGTTCAACGCAACAAGGGGAAAATCCTGTTCACCTCCTCGGTCATTTCCCGTGCACCGGCACCCTTTCAAGCCATTTACGGCGCATCCAAAGCCTTTGTGCAGTCCTTCGGGCAAGCACTGCGCAATGAACTGAAGGACACAGGGGTCACTGTCACCACCCTTCTGCCTGGACCAACGGAGACGGACTTCTTTGAACGGGCCGATCTCTTGGACACAAAGGTGGGCGCGGACGAGAAAGACGATCCGGCGCTGGTCGCGGAACAGGGATTCAAGGCCCTGATGGACGGTGACGGAAAGGTGCTGGGCGGCTCCCTCAAGTCCCGCACCATGGGCCTGGGCAGCAACGTCGTGCCCGACGCCGCGGGAGCCGAATACAACCGCAAACTCAGCGAGCCAGGATCCGGAAAAGACAAGTAAGAACCAGAACAGAAGGAGTGGCTATGTCCAACCCCAATGAAGAACAGAACACCGCCGGCGAAGCCGTCGACGACGTCATCGTTCCACAGGACGACGCCTTGCCGAATCCCGTCCGTTCCGGCCACGGCAAGATGCCTCAGGACATCGACGACGACGTTTACGAGAAAGCCGCGGAGCAGGAACGCGTCGCCGCAGGCCTTGCTGATTACGCTCCCAGCGACGCCCCGGATGCCACGGAGCCCCTGCCTTCGGAGGCCTCCGAAGAAGCGGACCTGGCACAGCGCGGACTATGAACACCTCAGACGACGACTCTGAAGAGGGCCGCTGACGGATCCTTATCCAGACGCCCCGGCCTTCACGGCCCCTCGCCGAACGACTTCCGGTAGCCACTTGGCGTGAAGCCAAGGTACTTCCGGAAGTCGTTCGTCAGGTGCGCATGGTCGGCGTAGCCAAGTTCGACGGCGATCGCGGCAAGGTCCGCTGTTGGGTCGGACCTGGTACGCTCAGCCGCATCCTGCAATCTTCGACGCCGAATTAGCGCGGAGGGACTCAGCCCGACGTACTTTCCGGCAATTCTCTGCAGGGTTCTCGGAGACACGGCGAGACGGGATGCCACGTCCTCGATCAGGAGCACGTGGGGCTCGGAAGCAATCAGATCCATCATCCGGTTCGCGAGCAAGGCCTCCTCGGATGCTTCACACTCAAGGGAAACCAGCCACGCAACAAAGGCTTCCACCGCCCCCTCCCGGCGAGCGCCGCCGTCGTGCGTGTCACCAAGCGACGGGGTCATGGCTGCCGACACGGCTCCATGAAGGTCTGCCAGCGCTAATGCCACTTCCTGATCGCGGAGGGCTCCCGGCCTGTCGGTGAACAGTGGCACCGCTGCCGGGCGGAGAAGAGCGCCCACCGCCCAACCTTTGCCGGTCAGGTCGCGATAGGCCGCCCGGGTAGTGGGACCGGAGAATTCTACAACTTCGCCTTGCACCACCAGATTGGACGTGGGGTAGGCGATCACGTGCTGCCGGGATGACCGGCCGGGCTCGATGTCCCACTCCGGAATCCAGAACCATTGCACCAGGTCAGCAACGGACGCCGGGGCCGGGATGCGGTGAAAGGTGGGCAGTCTTGCCGGATACAGGATGCCCTTGAACGAAC